>NZ_JAYGGY010000050.1:0-19349 GCF_034931625.1 Anabaena cylindrica UHCC 0172
TTGGGTTTCGCTGTCGCTCAACCCAACCTACATTTCCTTAACCGAGCAGTATTGGTTAGGGGTGTATTTGACTTAAAATAAAGCGTAAACGATCATAATCGTCTTTTAGTAAAATGCTCAGGTGTCGTCCCGCTTTAATCAACCATTCTCGGTCAGCTTTGCGTAACTGGTAAACTTCACGAATAGCAGATGCGGCTAAAGATTCTACCGGCGCACCATTAATTAAAAGTATTGTCCGCAAAAAATCTAATTTTTCGGTAAATTTGATGATAGCTTCTGGTTGACACCGATAAACAGCCTGATGAATTTGGGGCGGACGGGGTGGAAGATATTGATATACCCCTTGGTTATAACTCAAATTTTGTGACTGCTGCTCAAATCCGACAATCGCTGCCCGAAATTCAGTTCTGAGCATAGCAAATATCTGGGGTTGTTCCTCACGCAACGTTTGTAAAGACAACCCCAAAGCCCTAGCCCTGTGTACAGAATCAATAGGCATGGTTGTGGCATGATATACCACTGCATAGACTTGATTGCCAGATTCTTCATCCACAGCGCAAACCCAACTACCAAAAGGTGGCATGGGTGGAAAACTCAAATCTTCCGGTTCTAAACACTGTGCCAAAAATTCGGTAGTTGTGGTTTCGATCACCTCCCCAATATGGTGAGGATGACGATCGCTAGTTGCAAACTGTGGTAAGGGTAAACGCATATTAGTCCTTAGTCATTAGTCCTTAGTTATTAGTCCTTGGTCTTTTACTAATGACTGATAACCACTGACTGATGACTAAATGATTATTTTCCTTTTTTCTTGGCGGTGGTGTCTACAGGTTCTAATTCTGGTAAGCGGAAAGTAATTATTTTATCCCAATTACCACCTTCAAACAATACAGCTACTTTGCCATCACTAACACGTTGCACAAGTCCTTCAAAACGATAATATGTATCGGCGGGATTTTTGACGCGAACAGTTGCTCCAGGCAGAATCATGTTTTTACCCTCGTTTAGTTCCTGTTATTAGCTTAATATTAGTTGATTGTTCAGTTGTCAATCTATTTCCTATTCCCTGATTTAATAATACTTTTGTCTTTGGCGGTAGTTGGCTACAGATTCAACTATTCCTAAAGCAATGAAATTGGTCAGCATAGCAGAACGACCATAACTCATCCAAGGTAGGGGAATTCCTGCTACAGGTGCTAAACCGACAGTCATACCCACATTAACAATTAGTTGAAACACAATCATTGATAAAACACCAATAGCCAACAGTGAACCAAAATTATCTTTGGCGCTTTGAGCTATGTGTAGTATGCGGAAGCAAATCAAGCAGAAGACAAAAAGCACTATTAAACAACCGACAAAACCGAACTCTTCACCAACCGCAGAGAAAATAAAGTCTGTATGCTGTTCGGGGACAAAATTTAGTTGAGTCATTGGCCCTTTGAACAAACCCCATCCCCAAACTTCCCCTGCACCAATGGCAATACGCGATTGAATCAGGTGATAACCAGCACCAAGAGGATCATGTTCAGGATTTATAAATACGCTCAATCTGTCTTTTTGGTAGTCTTTTAATATATGGTTCCAAGCGAAAACCCCTAATTCACCACCTAACATATTGAGACTACAAGAAGCGATAGCTCCGCTCGACAAAGGTAACGCACTAATATTAAATCGTTTCCAGGGTAGAGTTTGCCAACCTAATATCCCCATAGCACCTGCCCAAACTAAACCCAAGGGACTAAAAGATAGTTCTTTAATCAACACTATGGGTTCTGACAAAGGCCAAGATATGCTGAACAGAATTGCCGACACCACAGGAGAAATCATCAGAATCAACCAACCAGGATTGGCATTTGCCCAATAAAGCATTCCTAAGACGATTGCCCCAAATACGAGAGATGTCGCTAAATCTGGTTGCAAAAATACTAATCCCCAGGGAATAGCAGTAATTGCCAAGGCACGGAAAACACTTTCAAGAGTAGAAGCTGTCCGCCTGTGTAATAAAGCTGCTAAGGTGATAATCACGCCTATTTTGGCAAATTCTGAAGGTTGGACATTGAAGCCACCAATGCTAATCCAGCGCTGTGCGCCTTTGGCACTAGTACCAGCAACCATCACAATTATGAGACTGAAATTAGTCAGCGCATAAGTTATCCAATGCCACTGAATCAGGTTTTCGTAGCGGCAACGAGCCAAAAATAAAGCAATAAGTGCGCCAATACCAGCTACTAACCAGTGCCACCACCAGTCAGTTACTGGCTGCTTGATTTCTGTACTGAGAATCATCAGACCACCGAACATACTGGCAGCAACAGGTAGAAAAAATAATAGCCAATCTACTTGCTGCCAGGGCTTAATCCAATATTGCCAGCGAATTTTGGGAAGCGAAGGTTTTAATAACATTGTGCGAGGAGCAACTTGAGCGTTAAACGGAGATTGAGAATAAATCAAAAGTCAAAATTGGGAACAGAGAATATTTCTTATTTATCTTTGATTCTGACTCCTGATTCCTGACTCCTTTCTTATGTCAGTGCCGCAACTGAGACTTTACCTGCGATCGCATGAGCGATCGCTTTGAGAGCTTTAGCCGCAGCTGAATCTGGATCAGCAACAACTATTGGTACACCATTATCACCACCAACTCTGGTGGAAATTTCTAGAGGTACACATCCTAGTAGTGGTACTCCTAACTCTGACGCAGTTTTTGAACCTCCACCGGAACCAAAAATGTCATATTTCTTATCTGGTTGGTCTGGGGGAATAAAATAGCTCATATTTTCCACAATTCCCAATACCGGCACACCCAATTGTTGGAACATCCGCAAACCCTTGCGCGAGTCTAATAGTGCTACAGTTTGCGGTGTGGTGACAATCACTGCACCTGACATGGGGACAGATTGGGTAAGAGTTAATTGAGCATCTCCAGTTCCCGGTGGCATATCCACAATTAAATAATCCAGTTCTCCCCATTGCACCTGATAAAGAAACTGACGAATTATGCCATTCAACATGGGACCACGCCAAATCACTGGTTGATCTCGGTCAATCAAAAAACCCATTGAAACTAACTTAACGCCATGATTAAACAAGGGTTCTATAACTTCCCCAGTCTCTGTAGAGCGCACAGCAATTTGAGCATCAGCCAAGCCTAGCATTGTCGGGTCATTAGGCCCATAAATATCAGCATCCAGTAAGCCAACTTTTGCTCCTGTTTGTGCCAGCGCCACTGCGACATTTACAGCCACTGTACTTTTACCAACACCACCTTTGCCGCTAGAAACAGCAATAATATTTTTCACCCCTGGAACCCCAGTGCGGTCAGGTAAGCTTTTTTGTTGGGGTGTTTCTGCTGTCACTTCTACGCTGATATCTGTAACGCCTGGTAGTTGTTTAACAGCCTTTTTACAATCTTCGACAATAAATTCTCTCAAAGGACAAGCGGGAGTAGTCAACACCAAAGTAAAGCTAACCTTGCCACTGTCAATTTTCACATTGCGAATCATATTCAGTTCTACCAGACTTTTGCGAAGCTCTGGATCTTCGACCGGTCGCAATATATCTAGGACTGACTGGGAATCTAGGACATCATACATAGCGTGTTTACCGTTGCCGCTTTATATAAAGCTTAAAAAATTTTCATTGACTTCTACTTGAATCTTAACTTTCTTAGGACATCAGTGATGAAAAAGATGTGGCCTGTTGAACAAAACAGTCCTGAGTGCTGAGTGAAATTTAACCATAAATAAATATTAGAGGCTTGAAACCATGAGTGGCAGAGGAGTTCCAAATCCTTCTGTTCCCTTACCTCTCTGTGGTCAAAGCCAATCCCACCCTTCGAGCTTACGTTGTAAAGGTGGAGTTTGTACTGCTTCTACAGCTTCTATGAGAGAACGCGCTACTCTGTCTACATAAGGACGAGATAAAGACCAAATAAGTGGAGATAACCAGCCTCGTAAAATTACAGAATAAGATAAATAAGATCCACAAACGGTCGATTCTACTTGATATGTCACCCTTTCTTCAATCCCAGGAAATGCTAAAACCCGGATACTGAACATTTGCTGATGATTAACTCTTTCTACAAAAATCCTAATGGGGATTGGCCAAAACCTAGTCATTGCTTGAAAAATCAATCCAGGCTTGGGTACTAATCCATAGGGAACATTTGTACTTTTGAGTAATGGATGCCAAGAAACATCTGTTAAGTCAACCACCTTTTGCCACAATTCATCGACGGAAGCATAACTAAGCTCCCGATATGTCCGTACCAGAGAAGCACAAACCCGACGACGTTTGCGGTGGATGAATTTGGATAACCAACCTTGCACTGTCCTAATCCTCCTAGCTATACTCTGGCATCTGGGAAAATTGTAGTCAAATTCTCTATTTACCACAGATACCATACAGCAAAGTAGTTGCTTTATAGACTAAATTGTTTATGCTCTGGTGTCTGTACTAGGATTTTTCCAGTTAAAATTGCAAATAAACTTAATGAATATACAAGCCTATACTCATTTGAGGGACAATAACTTTAGTCAATTGCTCTATCATGGCTTGACAAGTAAGAAAAAGCAGTTTTGGCTATCATTGCTGGCAAATTTTTAACCTCAAAATTGCTAGCTTTTTGAAAATCGTAATTTTAGGTTCGGGAATCTATGTTGACCAAATCACAAACCCCAGATGTAGCAGCAGAATCATCCGCGTTTTTACCACCAACTGACGCTAAGGTTAGGGTTCGTCAGTTTATGCAACAGTTACAAGACAAAATCAGTCAAGGGCTGGAAAAGCTGGATGGTGTTGGTAAATTTAAAGAAGATGGCTGGGAACGCCCAGAAGGTGGGGGGGGAAGATCAAGGATTTTACGTGATGGTGCAATATTTGAACAAGCAGGTGTGGGTTTTTCTGAAGTTTGGGGGGATAGCCTACCTCCTTCAATTTTAGCCCAACGTCCAGATGCAGAAGGACACAGCTTTTATGTAACTGGCACTTCAATGGTGTTACATCCACGTAATCCCTATGTACCCACAGTCCATCTGAATTATCGTTATTTTGAAGCAGGGCCAGTCTGGTGGTTTGGTGGTGGTGTTGATTTGACACCTTATTACCCTTTTGCCGAAGATGCTGTTCATTTGCATAAAACACTCAAACAGGCTTGTGATCAACACAATCCAGAGTATTATGCAGTGTTCAAACGCTGGTGTGATGAATATTTTTACATCAAGCATCGGAATGAGACAAGGGGTGTTGGTGGTCTATTTTTTGATTATCAACATAGTCAGAGTCAGTTATATGGTGGCACTAATCCTCATGGGGAAGCAGCAGCATACAGTGATAAAGTAGGTACACCAGCGCCACGCAGTTGGGAAGAATTGTTTGCTTTTGTGCAAGACTGTGGTGGAGCCTTTTTGCCAGCCTATGTACCGATTGTAGAACGGCGACATGGGATGGAATATGGTGATCACCAACGCAATTTTCAATTATATCGTCGGGGTAGATATGTAGAATTTAACTTGGTTTACGACCGGGGAACAATTTTTGGACTACAAACCAACGGCCGCACGGAATCTATTCTTATGTCCCTACCACCGTTAGTGCGCTGGGAATATGGCTATCAACCAGAACCCAATTCTCCTGAAGCTGAACTGTATGAAACTTTCCTCAAGCCTCAAGATTGGATAAACTGGAAACTAAATCAACTTTAAGCGATCGCTGTGGGCTGAGTAAATTTCCCAATATTAATCCATAGTGAAGTATATTAGGACTTTGGTGTTGTGAGATTTTACATATATGTATATTCTCTTGTCCTCTTAAATTTACTCAGCACTCGCTTCTAAGCATCAAGTACTGTCTACCCGTCAAAAATATTACTTATGGGTTGAAAAAAATAGCAATATAGATAATTTCAAAGTGGAGATTTCTTAGTCCTACTTCACCCACTGAAACATGAAGTAAACAAAAGTTAATTAACAGCAATATAACGGATAGGTACAGTGAATATAGATCAAAAAATCTACAAAACCCAAGATGGTAATACTGTGATTGTCTTGAAACCAACAGATCGTCTAGACATCACTAGCGCTTGGCAATTTCGTCTAAAGTTACAGGAGTGTATTTCTAAATTAAGTCGTCATATAGTTGTGAACCTGGGACAAGTAGATTTTATTGATAGTTCTGGTCTCACATCTTTGGTTGCGGGAATGCGCGATGCTGATAAAGTCAAGGGCAGTTTCCGCATTTGCAATGTCCATCCAGATGCCAAGCTGGTGTTTGAAGTGACAATGATGGATACGGTATTTGAAATTTTTGAAACTGAAGAAGAAGCTTTAGAAACTATATTCCCCAATTTAGTCAAAAACGAAAATCAGATTTTAAACCATGAGCATGAAAGCAATGAAGAATCAAACAATTCTTCGGGTTTAAATCCGCAATCTGCTTAATGATCTGTTTGGGCTGATCTCTAATTAACAAATGCAGAATGGTCGGCTCATCCTAGATGATAAGCTTCTACCTTGGTATAACGATAAGGCCCAAGAACTGCGCCCCAAGTGGCTTTCCCACTTTCTGAATCAATTCCTTTGTCGTAACTAAGAAATGTTGTTTCAGTAGCTTCAAAACCTAGTGAAACTTGTATCTTGTTACCAAGATAAGTAAAACTACAGATATTTTCTGGAGATGGAGAAGCTCTAAACCGATAGAGGTGAGGAGCTAGTGTTTCTTCAGTAATAGAAAGAATGCAGCCTGGTAACAACTCTAGTTGCTCTGATGTCAACGAATTCAGTAAAGTGGGATTCTTTCCTGCCCCTTTCAAAGCGGTGGGATCTTTAGGCATATAGTACTGCACTTGCAAAGACTCAGATCCCTGCTGCAATCGCATGATTCTTTGGCGGTAAGGTTGATTGAGATTAACAATATTTGCTTGTTCGGCAAATAGGGTGATACTGTCTTCAGGGAAAAGATTAACTGGTCGTTGCCATAGACGCAGGTGAACATACCAAACAGACTCCGCCATAGCCTGTTCCTGATTATTAAATTCTCCAGCTAGGTAGTGACCTAAAGCTATTAACGGTGGTGATAAGCTCATAAAATAGGGCGTATTAACAAAAATAATTATAAATTAGGATATGGTGCATGAGGAATTATTCTTTTTTTCTGCATTTCCCCATTCGGATTTATATCTGTTGTTTGCACTAAGTAGTTGGACAAAATGTAAGAATTCAGGAGTTAGGA
Organism: Anabaena cylindrica UHCC 0172; assembly: GCF_034931625.1. Taxonomy (GTDB): domain Bacteria; phylum Cyanobacteriota; class Cyanobacteriia; order Cyanobacteriales; family Nostocaceae; genus Anabaena; species Anabaena cylindrica_A. The sequence goes on from NZ_JAYGGY010000050.1 coordinate 7,231, forward strand.
GTCAGGAGTCAGAAGGAAGAAGAATAAGAAGGAAGAAGGAAAAAGAAGAATAAGAAGAATATTTTTCTCTTCTGTTCCCTGCCATATCAAATATTTTGTATGCTGAATCCTTACGACAAAATTAAATTCACTTGTTGAGAGAGGGAACAGGGAACGGAAAGATTCAGTTGTGTAATTAATTCTGTCTCATTACTTTGAGAAATCCACAAAAAAGATGTACTGCTTGCAGCAGCGTTAGTTCCCTCCGGGACGCTCCGCGTAGCAAGATCCCGTAGGGCGCTATCCCAGTTCACCAAATCAAAGCGACTTTTCTTCCCCCTGCTCCCGTTCGGCTACTCTCACGGCAAGCCTGCTCCCTGCCCCCTGCTGTCACAACGACGGTATATTTTTTTAGTTGGAAGTCTCTTATGGCTTACGCCACCCTAGGCTATTGGGGTGTTCAGGCTTTTTTTTTATAACTTGGCAAAGTAGCCTTTAAACGACAAAATAGGAATACGTCGCCCTTAACATTTTCTTTGTGAATAACGTCCGTACAGTCTCTGATACAAAGCGAACTTTCTATAATCTTCACACCCGTCCAATCAATACTATTTACCGCCGGGTAGTAGAAGAGTTGATGGTGGAAATGCATCTGCTGTCAGTCAATGTTGATTATAGTTACAATCCAATTTATGCCTTGGGCGTTGTCACAACCTTTGACCGCTTCATGCAAGGCTATCTACCGGAACGAGATCAAGAATCTATTTTCAATGCCTTATGTCAGGCTGTAGAGCAAGATCAGCAACGCTATCGACAAGATGCAGTCAGATTGCAAGCTATAGCTCAAAGTTTGCCAGTTAAAGATTTAATTGCTTGGATTAGCCAAACTACTCATTTAGATCAAGATGCTGATTTGCAAGCTCAACTGCAAGCGATCGCACACAATCCTAACTTTAAATATAGCCGCTTGTTTGCCATTGGTCTGTTCTCATTATTGGAACTAGCAGATCCAGAACTGGTCAAAGATGAAAAACAACGCAATGAGGCACTAAAAGCGATCGCTCAAGGTTTGCATTTATCGGAAGATAAACTTAGTAAGGATTTAGATCTATACCGTTCTAATCTAGATAAGATGGCGCAAGCACTGATAGTAATGGCAGATATACTCTCAGCTGATCGGAAAAAACGCGATCAGCGTCAACAACAAGCCAGCACTCCAGTGACTCCTCCTAGTACCAATGAATAATTCCTAGTAGTGCCTCCAGTCCCTCTAGGGATAAGTAATTCGTAATTCGTAATTTACTAGTACGTCATGGCATAAATAGAGTACCCATTTTTAGGGCTAAAATTTATGCTCATGATTTAGTTCTGAGATAGGTAACTTAACTAGTCCGCACTCTACTAGATTGTAAATTTGCTGAGTTGCAAACAAGATTATTTTGTATTTACAAGTTTCTAACCTGCAACCTTTAATTACGAATTACGAATTAACAATTACAAATTATTTAAACACCCAGTAATTTGTAGAGTAGATTGTTGATAATAGTGAGTGTAAAAGCTCCTAGTATGGCACTCCAAATGCCATAACGTAAGCGAAAACCTTCCACTAACCAGGCAGCAATACTAAAGCAAGCAACGGCAATCATGAAGGTGAAGATACCAGATAATAAGTCAAAGGTGACTAAATTTGGTATCGTAAATACAAAACTTAAAACTGGTCTAACTAATGCTGTGATAATACCCAGAATTGCTGCGGAAAAGACGGCTTTTCCAGGAGTATCAATTTCCACTCCTAAAGGCAATTTACTGATAATCCACAAGCTGATAGAAGTGACTATCCAAACAATTAACAGTGTCACAATATTCATTGCCGCAACCCTTGAAACGTAAAATGGTAATTGGCGATAAATTACTTAGTCTATTGATAGTAAAATCTTTGTAGCTTAACCAATTATTTATAAATTAGCAGAGATTTTTTCTCTAACGGGAATTTATTTTAGATATCTTTAGGTTTATCCGGTTTTTCCTGATATTAATAAAAAATTAAAATCCCCCTAGCTCATATGATTAAAGAGGGTTTGGGGGATTTTAAACCTAAAACTTTTACAGAACTAGTTTGACCTTTGAGGTGGAGAATTGCTTGCTCCCGGTGCTTCAGGCATTTGGGGTACACTATTGTTAGGAACTGTTGGTGAAATACCAGGATTTATGCCTTCTCCATTGCTAGGAAATGGAGGAACTGAGGGCAAGGAAGGGGGAAAATTGCCTTGTGTATCAGTACCTGGAATTGGAACTGTATTAGGTATACTTGGCACAAAAGATGGAATTGGTGAATTCGTGAATGATTGAGATGGTCCGGGAATAATTCCCAAAGAAACACGATTTCCTCCTACTTGTCTGAGCAAATCCAATGTTTGAATCACATCATTATAAGTTGCTGTGCGTGATGCATTCAGCACCAAAATACCATTAGGATTTGCTTCGATATACTGCCTTAAACGTGACTCTAATTCATCTTTTCTAACAGGATCTTTTTCGATGTAAGTTTGACCAACAGCATCAATAGTTACAGGCAAAATGTCACTTTTGCTCTGTGAACTAGCAGCAGAAGTTGAACCTGTGCTGGCTTTGGGTAAATCAACATTAATTGCTTGTTGCCTAGTAAATTGCAACGCTGCTAACAGAAAAAAAGTCAGGATACAAAAAACGACATCAATTAAGGGAATGATTTGAATTTGGACTTCTTCAATGGGTGTATGTAAGTTAACTTTCATTTTCTAGCTCTTGTGCCGAATTAGGGTTAGGATTCTGAGCCGTGTTCTCTGGTGGGGATTCAGGAATTTCGGTAAACTTGTTTTTACCTCGCTTGCGGGGAGAATTAAAGCTTTCTCTGCCAGTATCCCGTGCTATTCCTGATGTACTTTTGTGAGGATCAGGAGGAGATTGGCGATAAAGTAACTCTAAATCATTGCCAGCTTTGTTAAAAACCTTGACTTGGTTGACAACAAAACTCTGAAACAGGCGATAAAATACCAAAGTTGCGATCGCAACTATTAAGCCAGCAGCGGTACTAATCAGAGATTCTCCAATCCCAGTAGTTACCCCAGCGGTTGATTCAGTACCCAAATCACCAATGCGAATTGAGCGCAAAGACTGAATCAAACCTAAAACCGTACCCAACAATCCTAACAGCGGAGAGAGAGCAATCACAGATTCTAAAAGTTTTTCGCCTCTCCGCATCCCAGCTACTTCTTCAGCCGCCGTTGATTCCAGGGCTAGTCGAAAAGTTTCCGCATCACCTCTTTGTAAACGTAGCGGTGCATAGAGAAAACGTCCAATTGGCTGATCAGTAGCTCTTTCGGCAATTTCCGTAGCTATTTCCCAATTCTCAGTCGCCGCATCAAGGACGCGCTCAACGATTTCCTTTTCCTGCATCAAAATCCGCAACCAGAACCATAGGCGCTCGAAAATGACACTTACAGATAGAACTGAAAGCACCAGCAAAGGCCACATTGCTGGGCCGCCCTTATCAAACAGATCTAAAATATCCACTGTGTAGGTTTCCTCCCTCCATTACTAGAGCAACAATGCCGAAGCATTTTTATTTTAGAGACTAATGCATCATTGCCACACCACTCATCTACTCTATCGCTAGGTTAAGTAGTTTAACGACTTCTTAGTAGTACCATCTTCTATACACACTAGGACGGTTATTCCCACCGGGAGTTTAAAGCAGAATTTGCCAAAATAAAAATAAACGGAGGTTAAAAATATGAACTTCTCAATTCAATCGCTTTATAGCTGGTATCGGAACACACTTCGTAATCCTAAATACCGTTGGTGGGTAATTTTCGGCACAATAGCTTATCTGATTAGCCCTATTGATATTGCTCCCGACTTTATACCCGTTATTGGACAAATTGATGATGTCTTGCTTTTAACATTACTAGTTTCTGAAGTTTCTGGATTAGTAGTTGACGGCTGGAAAGCGAAAAAAGGCAATGTAGAAACTAGCACCAACGAACCAACATCTACAGACAACACCGTTGATGTTGATGCTGTTTCTGTGAAGTAAGTTTTTAACGCAGAGGAACGCGGAGGTTAACGCAAAGGAACGCGGAGCCAGAGGTTGTTAGCTACTCGTTTGATGCCGTCTTTGAGGTGGAGGACGATGAGGAGTCCCAGTTTACATTTGGCTAGTTTGAGATAAGTGAGAAGTTGAACGGAGTGGATTGGGTTTAAGGATTCCACGGCTTTAACTTCTACTATGATTTTGTTTTCGACTAGCAAATCTAACCGATAAGCACAATCTAATTTGACATTTTCGTAAATCAAGGGGACAGGAATTTGTCTACCAATATTGAGATTGGCTTTCCTAAGTTCATAGTCCAAACATTCCTCATAAGCTGACTCCAACAACCCAGGCCCCAACGCAGTATGTACCCTCATCGCACAACCAATAATCAACCCACTCAACTCATTCTCTTGCATTCTCCGCGTTCCTTTGCGCTGACCTCTGTGTTCCTCTGCGTTTAAGCATCTTCTCCAAACTCTATCAAAAATCTAAAAGCCTTCAAAATATAATTAGCGCAATCTTGAGGAGAAGTGTTGTAAAAATGTGGCCATGCTGAACCTTTATCTTCATCATAATTATGACTCCGATGGGGATGATTTTCCAGCCATGCTAACCGCACCGCGTGACCGATTAATACATCCAAAACTATATATTCTTCAATTTGCAAGCTGGGGTTATTAGCGACTATTGCAGCTAATTCCATCAAGGCTTCTGCATTAACTTGGCGATATTCTGGGGCTTCAATTTTATTGAGTAAATGTTCAACTAGCAAAGCAAAATTTCTTTCTCCTGCGGTCATTTCCGAAAGCATTACTTCACTATCTAAACGATTGCGTCGTTCTAATTTATCGCCAATAACTAGCCCTTTGCAATGTTGCATTAATAGCCAAACTTGTTTAAAAAAGTCTTTAGGAACACGGTTGAGTGCGCCTTCTGCTTGACGAAATCTGCGCCAATTCTCTGGAGAAACTGCGATTTCTTCGGTGATTGCTGGTAAGACTACCCAAGCGATATCACTTTCTTTTTGCTTGACGTGTAATGATTCTTGTTGACGCAATAAACCACTGACACCAGTATATCCGGTTAATACTTTATGCAGGCGAATTTTTACTTCAAAAGGTGAAAGCTGCATTAAATAATCATAGGCTTCATCTTGAGTAACACGCAATTCTTGAGCTATTTCGCTGGTAATTAAGAGAATGAGATAACCGACTCTGAGGGTGAGCAGTCCTTGAAATAATTCTGGTTCTGATTTGATTAAGACACCCAGATAAATCAAAATCTCTTGCGTCAGGACGCGATCGCGGATATCCTCACGACAGAAGTTGTTTATTTTTTCCGCAATTTCATGGTGAGACATGGGTACAACCATTAGAGAAGCCTCACTGTAAGCCCTACCCACAGCAATTTGCTTACCTCTTACCACTATACTTGTCACCGCATCAGATAAGCCAATATCTACCATTTGGCGTAAACCAGCAGCCCGTCGCACCACCGCCCACAGACCTAAATCACCTGCTTTAGTGTAAATCTCATCCAGCAAATCTCCCACCTTTACAGGTCGTCCAGGACCACCATATCCCGTATCAAATTCTAAACCCTGTAACCGTTTTAAAGCTTGCAGTAACTCAATTTGTTCATAAATATTTTCTGACGAACGCAAATGCACTAACAATGAACTCAAGTTAGTTTCATATTCCATTTGGAATTCTTGGGTATGTCCTAAGCGCCAATTTTTTCCAGGATGATGAGCTAGATAATAGCAGCGGATATTAGCATTTTTAACAACTGATTGGGAAAATTCTTCATCTGGAATAAAATCAATTGTTTGGATACCTGCTGTGAGCATCAATTGATTTATTCGACCTAATTTTACCTGGACACCGTTACAAACACCATCTTTAAGTTCTTGCATTAATTCTAATAATGCTTCAGAACCAATTTCTAACATCGTGTGAGTTAACATTAATGTCAAAGTCGGACGACCTAAGTCACTCCAATATTTTTGAATATACGCCAATTCACTTTTAAGTTGATCTACCAAAAAGTGGTAATCAAGAGTTAAATAAAACTGTTGAGAATCTAAAAAAGATGGCAAAAATACAACTGTTTCTCCACAAATTCTAAAAATTCTTGATGTAGTTAAACTCCGTAAACGTCTTACCGGACGACCAGTTAAACCAAGTTTATCATTACGACCAATTTGCGTAAAAATGTGGGAAAGATCCCCAGCTTTTCTCACTTGGATTGGTTCAACTTGGGTAGGAGTTTGGGTTTCAATACCATGAACTTCTAGCTTTGCTTGTAATTCTTCGTCTTCTGCTAATAAGGCAATTTGAATTAACGCTTCACGTTTTTTATTTATACATAAATGTCTGCCTAAAGGATCAAGTTCTCCTACTGCTATTAATCCTTCATTTAACATTTGACTGAGAAAATATAAACTTTGCGCCCACACTAAAGGAATATTTTCATTAGGTAGCCGGAGTTGAGTTTGTGGGTTTAATTTTTCTGCTTCGATATTTTCAGCAGGAACATAATAAAGTTCTGGTAATAACCACAGTCCATCACTTTCTATAAGTAATGATTCTAATAATACTTGATATTTTGCAACTTGCTCTTGTTCACCTCGGAATAATCCATCAAGAACTAAATAAGTGAAAAACAATGGCCATTCACATTCAATATCTTCAAATTGTTTTAATTCCCAAGGTTCATAATGTAAGCGTTGGGTATCTTCTAAAACTGTTTGATGTCCATCGCGGAGAAAACGTTTACAACCGTATTTACCTGCCAGTTTGGTAATAATTTTATTAAAAGTTCGTTCATACAATTGCACATCTTCCACAGCAAAAGCAGGATAACTAATAATACTCAACAGCGCTGCATCAACTTCTTTTGAACCTGATTCTCTCGGTAATAAAGACTCTAAGGTAATTCTGGCTCTAGCAATTTCATCTGGTAATACATGAATTACTGAGGTTTGACTTCCATGTATACCAAATAAATTTAGTCCATTGATAGCTTCTAAAGCTGCTTTAGCCATGCCTACAGAACTAGCATTTAATTCAGCACTACCATGATTAATTTTATTTCCTCTTTCCCAAATGCCAAAGTCTGGAGTGCGGTAAGCTCGACCAATATAGTAAACTAAATTCTGGACAAAATTAACTTCATCAATTGTATAAATAATTGATAATCCTCCAGCGGTCATTTGTGCCAACATCAGTAAAAATATAGATGTGGCATCAAGTTGCAAATGTCCCCATTCATCATCACCAACTACAATGTCACCAGTGGCGGTGTTGTATTTAGCGTGCAGTCCATCTAGTAGCGATTGGGTATGTTTAAATGTTTCTACTTTATGTGCTTGTCGCATCATTGCAAACAGCAAACCACGCATCAACTTGACAACACTATGCTGGAGTTCATAGGTTCGTCCATCGTCTTTGTCTATTTTACGATATGCCAGAGCTAAACCCCAAACTGCTAAAATGCTGTAGACGTTATCTCTTACCCAAGCATCAGTATAATCACCATGAGCGGTAATTGCTGTACTCGCAGGAAGCAAACCTGTGATGGGGTTTTGACGAGAAAGAATAATCGTCTTAATTTGCTGGTAGTATAGATCGAGCCGAGTTTGTAATTCTGTGGATGTTTTCATAAGTTGCTTGGTAAATTTAACCTTGTAGCAGTGAAGTAAATAATCTCGTACAAAGTAATAAAAGCACTAAAAAATTTAGTGAAATTACTATAAATTTGGGTATTCGTTTATATTTTTACTTGACAGATTATATTTAGTTTAAGTAATTATATCTAATAACGTAAGTTGCTAGTTAGGGAAAATGTCTGAATCAGGATATCCAGGATTTAAGGATTTACAGGATTAAAACAGAAAATTATTCACTAATGACCAATGACCAATGACCCATTACCGTTCTCAACTAGATAACTAGCAACTTGAGTTACTCAGTTGTTTGATCAAATTAACTGCTGTTCTTTAGGTAGCAAATTTGACTGTTTTATTATACCCATGACTAATTACTAATTACTAATCATTTATTACTAATAATTGATGCTCAAAAGGATATCATATAAAGCATCACTTCAGACATCACAGTCTAGAACGCGCCATGAAAGCAGAAACCATTCGCACGACGTTAACAATCCCGAAAGAACTGCTAGAAGCTACAGATAAAGCGGTGTTAGAGGGAAAAGCCAAAAGTAGGAATGATTTTGTGGTGCAGGCTTTGAAGCGGGAATTGGCAGCACAAAAAAGAGCCGAAATTGATGCTGCTTTGGCAGAAATGGCGAAAGATCCTGATTATCAAGCAGAAGTTTTAAAAATGGAGATAGAATTTGCACCAGCGCAATGGGAGGCTTTGCAGCTAGGGGAATCGCCAAGATGAGAAGGGGTGAAGTGTACGATGCGCGTCTAGAAATGACAGAAGGTTCAGAACAGGGAGGAACTCGCCCCGTAATTATAGTCAGTCGTGACGTGATTAATCTATCTAGCCCAGTAGTTTTGGCAGTACCCTGTACCACTTATCAAGATGGGAAGAGGGTTTATCCTACTCAAGTTTTAATTTTAGCACCTGATGGTGGATTGAGGAAAGACTCAATTGCAATGGCAGATCAGGTGCGAGTGTTGTCTAAAACCCGCTTTTTGCGTTTAAGAGGGGTACTTTCTCCGGTGGTAATGGCGCATTTGGCGCAGGCTCTGGTGATTGCGTTAGATTTACCAAGTTTGCAGGAAGATTAATCAAAATTCGGGAAAATCGCTGTAATCTTTAAATATGTTGCAGCCTTTGGAATTACGATTTTTGCCTATCAATATGCACGGAGTTAGGATTATTGGGCTGTATATTCTTCATTTTCTGCGATCGCTACTAGTAGTTTTTCCAATACATTCTGACGGTTAACGAAGAAATGAACCGCAAAGGAAGTGGCCATCTTGCCACCCTAGAAGCTTGTATAATTTACTGTTTTAATATCCCTATGACCAATCACCAATCACCAATTATAGATGTATCAGTAGTTGTACCAATTAAAGATGAAGTCGAAAGTTTACCTTTGTTGTTAGAAGCAATCTCTTCTACTCTCACAGCTAGTGAGATGATTTATGAAATCATCTGTGTGGATGATGGTTCTAGCGATGGTTCGGCAGAATTTCTCAAAGCACAAGCCCAATTTCGCCCGGATTTAAAAGCGGTAATTTTGCGGCGTAACTACGGACAAACTGCGGCTATGGCGGCGGGGTTTAATTATGCCACAGGGAAAGCGATTGTAACTTTAGATGCTGATTTGCAAAATGACCCGGCTGATATACCAATGTTATTAGCCAAGTTGGATGAAGGTTATGATTTGGTGAGTGGTTGGCGAAAAAATCGCCAAGATGGGGCAGTAAATCGGTTGCTGCCTTCTAAAATTGCTAATTGGTTAATTCGCCGTAGTACTAGCGTGAATATACACGATTATGGTTGTTCCCTGAAAGCCTATCGTAGCGAATTAGTTGCAGATATGAACCTTTATGGGGAATTACACCGCTTTTTACCTGCTTTGGCTTACATTGAAGGGGCGAGAATTACAGAATTGCCTGTGCGTCATCATGCACGGCGCTTTGGTCAAAGTAAGTATGGGATTTCCCGGACTTTTCGGGTGTTGATGGATTTGTTGACTATTTTGTTTATGAAAAAATTCCTGACCAGGCCAATGCACGTTTTTGGGCTTTTGGGCTTAATTTCCATAGTTTCTGGGGTGGGAATCGGCATTTACCTAACTTTCATTAAATTGGCTTTTCATGCGGATATTGGTAATCGTCCTTTGCTAATTTTGGCAGTTCTATTGTTAGTAGCTGGAGTGCAGTTGTTTTGCTTCGGTCTTTTGGCAGAGTTATTAATGCGTACTTATCATGAATCTCAAGGAAGACCGATATATCGGGTGCGGGAAGTAGTGGCAAAAAATGTTAAGTAAAGTAACAATAGAAAGACAAATTACTCAGCATTAAATTGCGTTTGCCGTGAAAGCTTTTGATACTTTTGACCCTAGTCTGCGGCGAAACCTGCTAATACTATTTGCGGCTGGTTTATTTTTTTGGTCAAGTCTAGCTTCATTGTTGCCGACTTTACCTTTGTATATTGAGTCTATTGGAGCTACAAAGCAAGAAATTGGGATTGTGATGGGTAGCTTTGCGGTCGGGATGTTAGTATTTCGTCCTCAAGTGGGAGTACTTGCAGATCGTCGGGGCAGAAAAATTGTGTTGCTGATTGGGATGTCAGTGGCTGCGATCGCACCTTTGGGTTATTTAGTAGTAAAATCACTTCTGCCTTTAATGCTCATTCGCGCCTTTCATGGTATCAGTATTGCCGCCTTTGCCACAGGTTACATCGCCTTAGTTGGAGACTTAGCACCAGAACACCGTCGTGGTGAAGTCATCGGTTATATGAGTTTGGTTAATCCTATAGGTGTGGCACTTGGCCCTGCGTTGGGTGGATATTTACAAGCGCAAGCAGGTTATACGCCATTATTTATTTCCTCGGCTATTTTAGGATTTTTGGGTTTACTTTGCATCTTACCCATTGTTAATCCACCTATTTTTGAACAACCACCAAAGACTAATGATGATCGATTTTGGCAATTGCTAATTAGCCCCCGTGTGCGTGTACCAGCGATCGTACTGTTACTCATTGGTTTGGCTTTAGGTTCTGTACATACATTTATAGCGTTGTACATCAAATCAACTGGAATAAATTTAAATGCCGGATTATTTTTTACAGCCGCTGCTATATCCAGTTTTACAATTAGATTAGTTGCCGGTCGGGCTTCTGATAAATATGGACGTGGTTTATTTGTAACTTTTAGCTTGGTCGCATACACTCTGGCAATGATATGTATTTGGCAAGCCAACAACGCCTTAACTTTCTTATTAGGAGCATTTATTGAAGGTGCTGCATCTGGTACTGCTATTCCCATGATTTCTGCCATGATGACAGATAGAGCCTTACCCCATGAACGGGGACGGATATTTGGCGTATCTCTAATGGGATTTGATGTTGGTCTAGTTATAGCAGGCCCAGTTGTAGGTTTTGTTGCTGAACAAATCGGCTATCGCAGTACATTTGGTTTTGCTACTGGTTTAACTGTCCTGGCCATCTTGATTTTCGTCACCCAGTCTAGTCGTAACTTATCAAACTCTCTCCGCTTTGCCCTTGGTCAAGGTGAAGATGTTTATGCCTTGAAAAAATAAATTGCACAAACCTCATCATGGGGTTTGTGCAATTTTTGTTATTTAACGGGCGAGGAGGGATTCGAACCCCCGACACCGTGGTCCGTAGCCACGTGCTCTAGTCCACTGAGCTACACGCCCTTAACCAACGAATCTGATAATAACACGAACTTTGCCAATCATGCAAGATAATTTTTTAAATTCTTCTCAACTCACCCATCTCAACCCCCAGGGAGAGGCTCAAATGGTTGATGTATCAGGCAAAGTAGCCACTGTGAGGGAAGCCGTTGCTAGGGGTCAGGTGCGAATGCTGCCAGCCACGTTTGCGGCTATTGAAGCAGGAAACACTCCCAAAGGTGATGTTTTGGCAACTGCTAAGTTAGCAGGGATTATGGCTGCTAAACAGACATCTAATTTAATCCCCCTCTGTCACCCCTTACCTTTGCAAAAAATTACTGTTGAAGTCACACCAGATATCGAACTACCTGGTTATCAAATTTATGCCACAGTAAAAACTAAAACTGAGACTGGTGTAGAGATGGAAGCTTTAACTGCCGTTTCGATTGCGGCACTGACTTTGTACGATATGGCAAAAGCGCTAGAAAAGTCGATTCAAATTGAATCAATTAGTTTGGTCAGTAAAACTGGTGGAAAATCAGGAGATTATTCTAATTTGGAATTTTAGATTTTAGATTGGGTAATTGGTGATGAGAAAATAGACTTATCCATTACCCAATGTACTGGAGACGATAGAATTTGCCCCGTCAACTCAATTACTTTAATGTAGGTATACTGCAAACGGGTGAAATTTGGACTTATGTCATACTGAGCGTAACGTAG
>NZ_JAYGGY010000051.1:0-18291 GCF_034931625.1 Anabaena cylindrica UHCC 0172
GCCTCAACCCAACCTACCATATAATGACTTTTGAGCCTTAACCGACAAGTATTGGCACTTCTTGCTTTTTCAGGTTCTAGATGAGTTTTAACTTCTTCTTTTTTCTTTCTCTTGACTCCTAATTAGGGCTTGCTTAATAAACATAAAACCTATATATATCAATAGTTTGAAGCTTGAAAATGTAAATAAGGTACAAGGAATTAAGTGTTGACACCATCAAAAACCTATCACTTGATCAGATTCAAGACTATTCTTACTTCCTCCTAACTCCTGACTCCTGACTCCTGACTCCTGACTCCTGACTCCTATGGCAAAGTCTCAACCAAGTCAATTTTGAGTCTAAGTAATAATTGGCAAGGTAATAATAAATTCAGTTCCCTCATCTAGTTTAGAATTCACAGTCACTGAACCGTTATGTTTTTCTACCACAATCGACTGAGCGATTGCTAATCCTAAACCTGTTCCTTTACCGATACTTTTCGTAGTAAATAAATGGTCAAATATTTTTTCTTTGATTTCTTCAGTCATTCCCTGAGCATTATCAGTAATTGATATTTTTACTTGGTTATCTTCTACTGATGTTTTAACTATAATTTTGTTGTGCTGTGTCTTCATATCTTCAAGAGTTCGTCTGCTATTTGCTTCTTCTAAGGCATCAATGGCATTGGCCAGAATATTCATAAATACTTGATTTAATTGGCCTGGGAAGCACTCGATTTTAGGTATCTTACCGTACTCAGTAAATACTTCTATTGCCGGACGTTTTTCGTTGGCTTTGAGACGGTGCTTGAGAATTAAAATTGTGCTATCAATACCTTCATGCAAATTAAAAGGTTGTTTATAGTCTCTATCTGCCCTGGAGAAAGTTCTTAAGCTATTGCTAATATTTTCAATGCGATCGCAAGCTACTATCATTGAGTCAATCATTTTGGATATGTCTTCTGTGCAATAATCCAAATCTATATCTTCGGCATGGTTAATAATTTCTTGGCTGGGACTTGGTAGGCTTTCTTGATAAAGTTTTAAGTGTTCGACAATATCGCTAACATTTGTTTTTGCTTGTTTGAGGGTAGCGGAAATAAAACCCAGGGGATTATTCATTTCATGAGCTATCCCAGCAACCAAATTACCCAATGCAGACATTTTTTCACTTTGAATCATTTGCAATTGGGTATTTTGTAGCTGCTGTAGAGATTTGGTCAATTCAGCAGTACGTTCTTCTACCTGTTGTTCTAAAGTCCGAGTCAGATGGGATAGTTTCAGGTGTAGTTTTAATCGGGCAATAACTTCTGCTTGTTGAAATGGTTTGGTGACATAATCAACTGCACCAATTTCCAATCCTTTGACTTTATCTGTAGCATCAGATAATGCTGTCATAAAAATAACGGGAATATTCTGAGTAATTGAATTAGCTTTTAATCTCCGACAAGTTTCAAAGCCATCAATCCCAGGCATCATCACATCGAGGATAATTAAATCTGGGTGAGCATATTCTGCTTGTTCGATTGCTGACTCTCCATCATTGGCCATCAGTGCTTTCCAACCATATCCCTGAATCGCTTCTGATAGCACTTTGAGATTATTCGGATTATCATCTACTAAAAGAATATACATTGGTTTGGAGAGAAGATTGTCAATCATTTTACTGTTTTCTCAGCTACTAAAGATTTAATTAATTTACGGATTTTTGCAGTTTGGAAACTGTCAGTAAGTTTAGTTAACTCAGTGGCAAAAGAAACTAGTTGGTTATTCTGCTCGACTTGGGTTTTTAATATTTCTTCTATTCCCGATATATCCCCCATCATTGCTAAGTGATACAGTTGTTGCAAAACTTCCTGAGATGGCAACATTAATTCACCATTGATAGTAGTCTGTTTTGGTTGCTGTAGAGATGGTTTGTTAGATTCAGCATAAGTCCAATCAACTTTGAGTAGAGAACGCAAGGCATTAAGCAGTTCATCTCTCTGGAGGGGTTTCGGTATAAATGCGGCTGCACCTGCCTGTAAACTTTGCTGGCGATTTGATTCAAAGACGTTAGCACTGGAAACAATAATGGGAATATTATGGGTTGGCAGATTTTCTTGCAGGTGAACTATGAACTCAAAGCCATTCATATTGGGCATGGCTAAATCAAGCAAAATCATATCGGGTTGACTTTCACTAACTAATTGCAAACCTTGTTTTCCATCGCTGGCTTCTTGAATGCGACAGCCAATTTCTTGTAGCAAGCTGGTTAATATTAAACGATGGTTTGCATCATCATCAATAATGAGAATTTGCGGTGCGTGACCTTGAATGCCAATAATTTTTTCTTGGTTTGATGTGTTTCCTTCTAAAGCTAAAGGCCAATTCTGTTCCAGGGATACTGGAACTGTTATATCTAACCAAAAAATGCTTCCTTCCCCTGGACTGCTTTGTACTTGAATTTGGCTGCCAATCAGTCCGGCAATTCTTTGGCTGATGGTCAATCCCAAACCAGTACCTTCAGAACGTTTTCCTAGATTACCTACTTGCTCAAAAGGCAAAAAGATTTTTTCGATCTGGTCAGCTGACATCCCGACTCCTGTATCTTCTATTTGGAAGCGAATTTTTGCAGTTGGGGATTGAGCAGATTCAAGGTTGCTTTCTAGTAGCTCGACTTTAAAGGTGACACTACCGCTACCTGTAAATTTAATGGCATTGCCCAGTAAATTTATTAATACTTGTCGTAATCGCTTTTCATCGGTTTCAATGGTAGATGGTAAGCGATCGCTAATTAAAATATGAAAGCGAATCCCTTTCTCCTCGGCTCGGATACCACAAATTTCTGTTACGCCATGAAGAAAACTTGGCAAATCTAGGCTATTGGTGACTAATTCGAGTTTGCGAGCTTCAATCTTCGACAAATCGAGAATATCATTAATTAACATCAATAGATGGGAGCCACATTGATGGATAATGCTAATTCCGTCGCGGTTTTTTTCGGTTAAGTTGGGCGATTGTGCTAATACCTGGGCAAAACCTAAAATACCATTGAGTGGTGTGCGTAGCTCATGACTCATATTAGCCAGAAACTCACTTTTGGCATGGTTAGCAGCATCAGCAACTTGCTTTGCTTCCAAAAGTTCATGAGTTCGTTCTTCGACTTTTGTTTCTAAGGTTTTAGAATAATCTAATAGCTGACTATTAGCAATTTCTAGTTGCTGATTTGTTTCTTCTAATTTCTGCTGTTTATAGGCATTGGTTGTCGCCACTACACTGCTGATGAATGCAGCTAAGGTAGGTGTGATTGGAATCAGCAGGCCAACCAAAAACATTCCGTAACCACCTCCCATCAGTGTTGTACTAATACCTACTGTTGCCCAGAGAATTTTTCCCCCTGGAATCCACCTGCCTTTACGCGCACTAGCTAACCACCAACTACCGGTAGAACCCATTACAGTCCACAAAACAATCCATAATAAGAAAACATTACCAGATACACCGTGGAGGGTGGTTTTTCCTGTTTTTGCCCCTCGCACTAGTTGGAGAGCAATATTGGCGTGAACAACAACACCAGGAGTTGGTTTTTGGGCAGAAATCAAAGAAGAACTGAAGGGCGTGTTAAAGAAATCATTGGTACTAGTGGCAGTTGATCCAATAAACACCATGCGATCGCGCATCAAGTTGGCTGGAATTTTTCCGGCTAATACATCACGCATGGCAACTGTCCGAAATGCTGTTTCTGAACCATGCCATTTGAGCAGGATTTGATAACCTCCGATATCGGCATCACCATAGCCTGCTTCTTGATTACTCAGTGGTTCATAAATTGCCTTACCCAATTGAAACTTCTGCTGCTTTTCGTCAATTGATTCTAAGGTGATCTTTTCAACTTCCAGATATTTGAGGGCGACAAGGGTTCCTAGTCCAGCTTTGATGTTGCCATTGTCTTTTTCATCTTTAGCTGTAAGGAGGGCGCGACGCACATGGCGATCGCTATCTAGAACCGAATCAGCTAATCCCACTTGGTCATTTTTTTTGAGTTCTGGTGGGGGGTTGACACGCTCACCAATGATTTTTTCTACTCCAATCAAATTGGGAGTAGTCCGAAAAATTTGCGCTAGTTGCTCATATCCTCTTCCCTCTGGCAAATCTCGATACAAATCCAACCCAATTGCACGGGGTTGTTGTGACCGAACTTTTGCGAGCAATTCTGCCAGCGCCCAATCTGGAACAGGCCATTTACCTACAGATTGAATATCGCGTTCATCTATTGTGATGATTACTATCTCATCAGCTATGTTCTCTGGGGTGGCTAGGCGCATCCATTCATCACGAAGTTTCCACTCAGGTAAATTGAAAAGTCCCAAGGATTGCCCAATCATCACTGTCAGGGCAACACTAGGAGTAATAATCAAAACGCTGCGAGTGCGTTGGATGAAAGCTTGGAATTTGCGCCACATAATTACGCTACACGCTGAAATAATATTGATGATAGCCGTCGTCGTTGTGCTGAATGCTCTAAACGCCTGTGAAGAAATTATCAGGAGATCAGAGAGTTAGAGCATGAACCACGGGACTTTTATTAGTGTGAGATTTTATAGCCCTGCTGAGGCATTGTCCCACAATACTTGTTTAGAACTAGTTTCAATACAGTTCAGTCAAAGCCAATTGAGTCCATATTTTGGTTTGAACTGAACCGTATTGAAATTAGAGTAAGCCACAAAATAAATGATCCTGTCTTGTCATGCTGAGTGCAGCAAAGCGGAACGTATCCCTTACGGGAGCCGGAGGCTCTAGCATCTCGGAGGATTCTTTCCTTCAGAACGCTACGCGAACACTACACTTCGTTTCGTATGGCTATAGCTTGCGTGACGACGTAGGAGTCATATGCCACACTATGCCTACGGCACACTACGTGAACGTGAACAGAATGACATTGAGCATTTCTTTTTGTGGAGTTTTCTTAATCTAATTTTCTAGTTGACAGATACTAATGGAGCTTTTACAATCTCCTTCAAGTTCACCGAAGAAAGAAGTTCTTCCCATTGTTTGGTTATACTTGGGTTATTGGGTTGGGCAGCTTGTAAGGTAGCTAGTGTGGCTAGACAGTCATACCACACTCCATCTTTACCGAAAGCAGTTGCCAGCTTCAAAGCATCTTTTTGTTGCATTGCCGTTGCCAAGTCAGCACTAGGATGGATGCGTTGAATCCATCCATCGACATAAGGTGTACTGGGGCTAAGTTGTCCATTCACCTTCAGGGCTAGGAACCATTGGTACTTCTTACCAACAGCTAAATCTGGCGCATTCGCAGGCAATTTAAAGGCAACTACACCAACTTTTTTAGCGACTGGGATAGTCGTACTGTAATGCATATTGCCAGCTTCATCTTTCACGCTGAATACAGCTTCTTCTGCATTAGAAGCAGGTAAATGCACCATAATTGTAGGACGTTCCGACACTGTTGTGCCATAGAAGCTTTGAGGCAGAAGCGCAATTAATGCTGCTGGGCCAGATGCTCCAACAGTCGAAGGATTCAAGTAGTAAATACCAACGCGAGAAGCCCCACCATTTGCTTGTTGGGGAGCGCTGTTACCTTGAGCAGGGGTAAATAAATTACCTCTAGAAGCCCCACCACTTGCCTGTTGGGGAGCGCTGTTACCTTGATTAGGGGTAAATAAATTACCTCTAGAAGCTCCTCCCGTGGCTTGGCTAGGAGCGTTATTTCTGGCTGGGGGTGTAAATAAATTACCTCTGGAAGCCCCTCCAGTTGCTTGGCTAGGAGCGCTATTTCTAGCCGGGGGTGTAAATCTTACAGCATAGGCACTAGTCCATATACTGCTAGCCAAAAGAGCGATCGCGCTCAATGTACTAACTAAATATCGACGTTTCATGATGTCTCTCCGTCCCTAAGTAGGGTATATATTAGCTTTTATAAACGAATATGGAGCAAAATACCATAAAGGAAATATATTTTTATCACATTTTTTTTTGCTAATACGTAGTTAATTCCAATTTCCAACTAAAACAAAAGTAGACCAAAAGAATGGATCATGAAAATCAGTTTTATGAATCATGCTTATTTGTGCTTGACGTAATGCTTCGGCTTTAGTAATTTTTGGTTGTCGCAGTTGTTCATAAAAGCGAGTCATCAGTATTTCTGCGGCTTTATCTTTGACTGGCCAGAGGGTGGCAATGGTAGAACGGGCCCCGGATTTGATAGCTAAACCCGCTAGACCAAGGACGGCGCGATCGTCTCCGGCAGCAGTATCACAGGCGCTTAGTACCAGTAATTCAATCGCTTTTGATGAATCTCCACCGCGATTTCTGAGGAGTTCTGACAATTCCTTGACATTAATGCGTCCATCCCACGTAAGTAAGTAAGTATCTTCAAGACGGGAGCTAAATTGTCCGTGGGTTGCGAGGTGAACAACATCAATATTAGCGGATTTAATGCGATCGCCAAGGGCTTTATTGGTAAATTCTTGGTTGAGTAGAAGCTGAGACTGTATTGACTGAGATATTTGCTTAACTTCTGATGCCACCGCAGGCAAGGCAGCAAACCCAGAGCGAGACTCGCTAATACCACCAACGATCGCATTAATTTTGTTTTGCTGGAGTGGATGGGCAGCCATAAGTTGCAATCCTGGTGAGAGGGCAATGGCATATTTCTCAATCAAATATTGCTTGCCATCATACAAAGCTGCCATGGGAATGTTACGCAATTTTCCATCCAAAACAAACACTAATGTTTTGGTATCTTTAAAAGCTTGATCCTGTTCTGCTGGACGAATCAGCCAGTCATAAATTTGTTGGCTAAATTTCTGCCGCTCTTGAGAATCGGAAACAGGGTTAAGGGAAACGAACAAATTATTCAGAGTTTGCTCAATTTCTGCTTGAGATTTTTGAGTAACATAGTAACGCAGAGGTTTGCCGGTTTGGGAGAGAATTACCGCCAAGCGATCGCTTAAGATAATTGGGTAAATAACCGTTGCGGTGCGATCAACTTTGTCAATCTGCTGCGCTTTATCCAAACAAGCTTCCCGGAAAAAGTTATCGAGTTCAGCGACTTGCAATGATTCAATTAATTCACGAGCGTGCATTAATTCTGCCTGTGTTGGTTGTTCATCCAGAAGTAACTCCACTAGTTCCCGATATACAGGTTCTACACTTTCGCGGAAAGAAAATTGGACATCTGGATTAACAGCAACCATATCCCCCCGCAGTGCCTTTAATGATTTAACTGCTTCTGTATAGGCTGTAATCGCTGCTGATTTATTACCCTGACGTTTATATAATCTTCCTACCTGCCATGCCGATTGAGCAATGATATCGTCAGCTTGGAGTTGACGGGCTATATCGAGGGATTTATCTGCTAATTTCTTGGATTCAGACCATTGTTGTGTCCGGTTGTAAAGTTGTCCCCACTGGTATAGTGCGTATGCTTCTGCGGGGGCATCTTGAATTTCTTGGGCAGATTTTACTGTAACTGCCATGAGTTCTGCTAAGTCATTGTTTGGTAAAACTGTGTCGGGTTTTGCCAATTTATTGAGGGTAGCGACAAAATTAATCGCTGCGTAAAGAGAATCATGGCTGGGTGGCATTTCTGCCAGTTGTTGTCGCAATTGAGGAGCGAGGGGAATTGCATATTCCAGTTTGTTGTAATCGATCAACAATTTGAACTGAGCCAAACGTGCTTGCAACTCTTCGTTAGGATTAGTAGTAGCTTTTTGGGCATCTTCAAAGTAATTTAATGCTGTTTCTGGGTCTTGGAAATGTGAGGCATTTTTTCCTAGACTTAAAAGGATAGAACTTAACTGAGTTTTCGATTGAATTTTATTTGCTGTATCTAAACTTTGTTCTAAAACTTGCTGGCTTTTGCTATCACCGATTGCTTGTAAAGCCCAACCTAGCGATCGCAATCCACTAACTTTAACTTCCGAATCTGGCATTGCTGCCAATTTTTGCGTTAGTGTTTCTAACTCCTGTCTCGAACGACGGTAAAATCCCAAACTTTGTAAAGCTTGTGCTTGGTTAATTTGACTACCCAGACTGCCTATTGTATCGCCAGCTTGCTCATAATATTTTTGTGCTTGTTGCCAGTTTTCGATGGCAGTTTCAGCTTTACCAGTACGCAACTGTAAATTTGCTTGGGTATTCAGTGTTTGCGCCCAGACAATTGCATCAGCAGCGGGTTTAGCACTTTGCAAAATTTTGAGACTTTGCTCAATAGAATTTTGGGCTGGTTCCCACTGGTTCATTTCCTGTTGTGCTAAGGAAAGATAACTCAAACTTAAAGCTTCGTTTAAGTTATCTCCGTGGGTTTGATATTGTTGCGCTGCTGTTTGCCAAGCCGTAATAGCTTCGGTAAAACGTCCCGCACGATAGAGATTTCGTCCCTCTTCTAGCCCGTTAGCAGGTTGGGAAGCAGAGATAATTGGTGCTGTTGTTACTGATGGAGATGCTTTGACGGATGTGCTAATAAATACCAAAGATAAACTTAATATACTTAAGCCAACATACAGCCAACGAGTTCGTTTAATTCGGAAAGCCATAATTAATTACTTATGATTGAGAAATTTGTTCGATGATTCGTCACGCCACAAGTGTTTAAATAATCACTATTATTTATAGTACCCAACTTATGATCAAATTTATCAGTTGATGAGCGATCGCTTTGTTCAGGAGTACTGAATACCGAGTAACCCATAGATAAACCGAGGAGATTGAAGTCAGGATTCATTATTTCTTGTGCGGTAAAATGATCACCAATTGAGTTAACAATGGTGTTAGTAGTAGCATCGGATATCACTTGAGCATGAGCCGTATGACACAAAATCAGCATTAATCCTAAATTGTGGAAATTTAGGAAAATTAACTTTTGGAAACGGCAGCACAAGTTGAGTATGATGGCAGATGAGCAGGAGACTTAGCTGCGATTAACTCAATTTTGCCGATTGCATTCCGATGCCAACCTGTAGCTTGAACAAACACTTGTGGAGATGGAGGTATTTGAGCTTGTGCTGCCTCTGTTTGACGGTATGCAGAGATATCGCGGATGTCAGACCAAGTGCGTAGACGTTGTCCGTCGAAGACATCACTCTTCACATCCTGTGTAGGATTTTGCGGTATCCCACCTCGTCCCGTGGCGACAAAACTACTACTACTAGTATCATTAGAGCAACCTGTCGCTATTTTTTGAGATGGGTCTGTCACATTCTCTGGCAATTCGACTAAGCCAGAACTAGGGTCAACACCCACGTTATTGATTTGGACTGAACCACTGACATTAAATTGCGAACTAGCGGTAATGTCATTGGTGTCAACTTCTCTCGGATTCAGGAGGTTGCGGTACTCTAAGCCGATAATGTTCTGAGTGTCAATCTGAATATTGCCACCTTTTCCTTCAACTGCATTGGCAATAATATCACTGTTCTCTAAACCGACAATGATCGGGGCATTGATAGTAATATTACCACTATCACCGCTGCCACCAGATTCTGCATTAATGAAACTGCCATGACGCATCAGTAGTAAATCCCGCAGTTGCAAATTAGTATTCCCACCTCCACCTGATTTTGTAGATGCTGAAATGCTCGCCCCATTGTTTAGTCGTAAGGTATTCGCATTGATGTTTAATGTGCCAGCGCTACCAAATCCAAGGTTCTCAACAAAAACCGTTGCACCATCACTGATATTCAGAACTGAGGTGTTAATTGTTGTGTCACCAGAATTAGCCCTAGAAACTCCAAAAACAGGACGAACAGCCGTACCAATATAGCTGGGATTTTCAGGATTTTTTACACCGCTAACATCAATTGATTCAGAGGCGTTGATAGTCAGTGAACCCGCATCTCCTAAAACTATGCTAGAAGCAGACACTCTAGCACCAGCTTGAACCGAAAGTGTACGAGTATCAATTGTTAAATTCCCTGCCTTACCAAACCCGAATGTGGCAGCAGACAACAGACTAAAATAAAGACCGTCTGGCGCTCCCTCACCTGTCACCTGAATCGTATCGGCCTTCACTACGACATCACCGCCATTACCTGAAGCATAAGGTCTGGCTGCCACATTAGCGCCAGCTAAAATAGATAGATTTTGAGTGGAAATGTCAATATTTCCACCATCCCCACTCCCAAAGGAAGCAGTGAATATTTGGCTGACTGCTCGAAAAGGCGAAGGATCTCCAGATGCAAAACCGTTGACCTGCATTTGATCAGTATTGAGTGTAATATTGCCACCTGGTGCTGCGCTAAAGGTACGGTTTAAGATATATCCACCTTGATTAATATTCAATTTTGGGGTGGTAACGATAATATTGCCAGCGGCACCAGAAGAAATAGTTTCATTAATTAAACTGCTGGAACTTTTAAAATCAGCAGACTTGCCGATGATATCGAGGGACTCTGTGGCATTGATAGCAATATCACCAGCAGTTTCGTTGCTGAGATTTTGTACTAATATCAGCGAACCATCTCGGATATTGACCTGTTTTCCCTGAATTTGGATGTCTCCTCCACTTTTCCCAGTGAAGTCGCTTGTAGATGCTAAAGCTTCTTGGGTGATCTGAATATTGCCAAAACTTGAAGCATTGGGATAAGTTAAGGCGAATCCTTGAGGTATGGAATTGAGGGCGACGCTTGAGCTAGTGATACTACCTAGTTCTATTCGTCCTCCTGGTGCAGTGAGTAACCCTCCTGCCAAGGCAATATTCCCACCCACCAATGCCAGCGTTTTTCCAGGTTGCACTTGCAAACCACGTGAATCAAGGTTCAATCCAGAAATACGAGATGAAGAACTTAACTGGGCATTGTGTCCTGCCCCTAGGACATTAATTGCCCCAGGATTGCTTCCCATTTGCAAACCCACAGGTACACTCATAATGAGCAAAGGAGTTGTATTCGCGTTAACAGCACTAAATTCTACTCCATCGGCAAATTTAATACTATTGGCTGTCGTCCCCACAAATGAACCGCCAATATTCAACTGAGCATTTTCTCCAAAAACAATTCCGTTAGGATTCATCAAAAACAAACTGGCGGGATGATTACCATTGAGAGTCTGAATCAAACCATCAATATTGGAAACATTTCCACCTGTAACCCGACTAAATATAGTTGTAATATTTGGCGTGTTTATTAAATCAAAGCTGGCAGCACCACCCGTAGGCACAGAGAAATTACTGAAACTGTGAAATAAATTATTACCTTTTTCAATACCATTGAGAATGGTAAAATTATTGCCGTTTGAGTTGACAGTGGTATTGGTTGTAGCATCGGATGTCACTTGAGCGATCGCACCGCGACTCCAAAGGAGTATCGGTATTTGAATGATCCCTGGAATTAATAACCCAGTTGTGAAGATCAATAGAAAGGGTCTAACTCTCATGACTAAATAATTTCCTGGACTTGATTTCAACTTATTGTTCCCTAAATGGCCTGTTTTATAACATGACTAACTTTTACTTTTAGGAATGGCAGCACAGGTTAATGGTGATTGTGATTGTACGTGAGTGAAAGAGTTATCTGCCACTAATTCAATTTTCCCGCTCGCATTACGTCGCCAAGAAGTTGCTTGCATCAAAGATGCTGGAGTTTCTGGCATTTTGGCTGTGACTGGGCTATTTTGACGATATGCGTTCAAATTGCGAACATCAGACCAAGTGCGTAGGTGTAGTCCGTCGTAGACATCGCTCCTCACATCCTGTGTAGGATTTTGGAGTATTCCCCCTCTTCCTGT
Source organism: Anabaena cylindrica UHCC 0172 (assembly GCF_034931625.1). Lineage (GTDB taxonomy): Bacteria > Cyanobacteriota > Cyanobacteriia > Cyanobacteriales > Nostocaceae > Anabaena > Anabaena cylindrica_A. Next base: position 11,707 of record NZ_JAYGGY010000051.1, read on the forward strand.
AGCGACAAAACTACTACCACTGGTATCGGCACAACCTGCGGCAATTTTTTGGGATGAATCTACTAAGTTTGCAGGTAGTTCGACTAAACCAGAATTGGGGTCAACACCGATATTATTAATATCAACTGTGCCGCTGACTCCAAATTGAGAACTGGCGGTGATGTCGTTTTCTGGGGTGAGTTGGTTGCGAAACTCTAAGCCGAAAATACCCTGAGTGGTAATTTCAATATTTCCACCCCTGCCACTGACTGCATTGGCAATAATATCACTGTTTTCTAAACCCACAATGATGGGTGAATTAATGGTGATATTGCCACTATTGCCTGTACCACCAGCTTCGGCATTGATCAGACTACCATTACGCATGAGTAAGCGATCGCGCAGTTGCAGATTGATATTACCGCCTTCACCTACTTTTGTAGATGCCGAAAGACTACCGCCATTGTCAATATCTAAGATATCTGCGTTAATTGTTAAAGTTCCGGCATCACCTAGAATTTGGTTTTGAGCAAAAACTTTTCCCTGGTTGCGAACGGTTAATTTAGGAGTATTGATGGTGACGCTACCAGCTTTGGCAGTAGAGTTGCTATTATCACTAATACCAGCAGATGTGAACACAGTGAATTGACGAGCGATCGCTCCAATATAGCTGGGATTTTGCGAGTCTTTTATCCCACTTACATCAATTGACTCAGAGGCATTAATCGTGAGGTTGCCAGCGTTCCCAAAATTCACAGTAGAAACTGAAACCAAACCTCCATCTTGAATTGACAGTGCGCGGGTATCAAGCTGAAGATCGCCAGCATTCCCAGAACCAAAAGTATTAGCTGATAAGAGACTAATCAATAAAGATCCTGGCAGGGTATTCAAACTTGATACCTGAACAGTATCGGCATGAATCTTAACATTGCCACCATTACCAGTGAGAAAGCTTCTCGTACCGACATTACCACCACCAAAAATTGTCAAGCGATCGCTAGAAAGCAATAAATCTCCACCTTGACCTTTGCCATAAGTTGCAGCTATCAACACGCCAAATATCGGCGCAGGAGAAGGATTACCAGGTTGAATCCCACCCACTGACACTTCATTTGCTTCGACTACGACATTACCACTGGGTGCTGAACTATAAGTACGGTTAATAACGATCGCACCTCGATCAATGGTGAATTTTGGGGTAGTAATGGCAATATTTCCTGATGCCCCAGCTTGTAGAGTTTCATTGACTATACCACTGGAACTTTGAAAGTTTGGAGACATCCCAATCACTTGTAGCGATTCTGTGGCATTAATGGTAATATCCCCCGCAGTGTTGCTACCTAGATTTTGTACTGCCACCAAAGAACCATCCCGAAGATCGATATTTTTTCCCTGAATTTGAATTGACCCTGGACTTGTTCCGCGAACAGATGCTACAGCACCTTGGCTCATCTGAATATTACCAAAGCTCTGGGTATCATGAGGATAGCTAAGTGTTAATGCTTGAGAAGTTAAATTGATATTTGTATTGCCTTGAATAACGCTTCCTAGTTCAATTCGTCCTCCTGGTGCGGAAAGAAAGCTACCATTTAGGACAAGATTACCACCCACCAAAGCTAGTGTTTTTCCAGATGACAGCTGTAACCCATTGGAACTGGTTAATCCAGAAATAGGAAATGAGCCATTTAATTGCTGATTATTTCCTGTTCCCTGAACGGAAATCGTTCCCGGATTGCTACCAAACTGTAGCCCAATTGGTATACTCATAGTCAGCAAAGGCGTTGTATTGCCATTAACTCCACTAAATTCCGTCCCATCGGCAAAATTAATACTATTAGCAGTAGTTCCCACAAACGAACCACCAATATCTAAGCTGGCATTTGGTCCGAATAAAATCCCGTTGGGATTCATCAAAAATAAACTGGCAGGATAATTACCGTTAAGAGTCTGAATCAAACCATCAATATTAGAAACATTGCCACCTGTAACCCGACTAAATATAGTTGTAATATTTGGCGTATTAGTTAAATCAAATGTCGCTGAACCACCTGTAGGCACAGAGAAATTACTAAAACTATGAAATAAATTATTACCTTTTTCTATCCCATTGAGAATATTGAAATTATTACCACTTGGGTTGACAAGGGTGTTTGTAGTACCATCTGATGTTACCTGTGCATTTGCAGGGAAAATCATCCCACCTATCAAGATTCCACTGATCAAACCCAAGCACAAGGAATTTAACTTCATTTACACCATCTCCATTTAGACTTGTACTTATTATTCCCAAAAATTAGCTTTTAGTAACCGCAGCGCAAGTCAATAATTGTGGCGTTGGTGCAATAGATTTATTTGCAACTAATTCAATTTTCCCGCTCGCATTACGTCTCCATGAAGTTGCTTGCACGAAAGATGCTGGAATTTCTGATATTTTGGCTGTAACTGGGCTATGTTGACGATATGCATTCAAATTGCGAATATCAGACCAAGTGCGTAGGTGTAGCCCGTCGTAGACATCGCTCCTCACTTCCTGTGTGGGATTTTGAGGTATTCCCCCTCTTCCTGTAGCGACAAAACTACTACTACTACTTGTATCTGCACAACCTGCGGCAACTTTTTGGGATGAATCTACTAAGTTTGTAGGTAGTTCTATTAAGCCAGAATTGGGGTCAATGCCAAAATTGTTAATTTGTACAGTACCGCTAACTCCAAATTGAGAACTTGCTGTAATGTCGTTTTCTGGGGTGAGTTGGTTGCGAAACTCTAAGCCAAAAATACTTTGGGTAGTAATGTTGATATTACCGCCATTTCCGTCTACAGCATTGGCGATGATATCGCTGTTTTCTAAACCGATAATAACTGGAGAGTTGATAGTAATATTACCGCCATTGCCAGTTCCTTGAGCTTCTGTAGAAATGAGGCTGTTATTTCGTAGAATCAAGTCAGATTTGAGATTCAAGTTGATATTACCGCCTTCCCCAGAAGCGGTATTGGCAATTAATTTACCTTGGTTATTGAGTCGTAAGGAATTTGCATTTATAGTTAAAATTCCCCCATTTCCCAATCCTTCATTATTGACAGTAACTAATGACCCATTATCTATTTGCAATTTAGGAGTATTAATGGTTGCATTGCCAGCATTTCCACTAGGGCGATCAGGAAGTCCAAATGCTTGACGCAAAGTTATTGGTAAAATTGGAGCTGCTGCGCTAATACTGCCATTACTGAGTTCTATTGATTCAGAAGCATTAATGGTGAGGTTGCCACCAGCACCACTATTTAAAGTTGCAGCAGAAACAGATCCATTATTGTCTAGAATCAGCCTGGATGTATTTATATTTAAATGACCACCATTACCTTGGCCAAATACAGATGAACTAATATTAGCAGGAGCTAAAGTTATTGGATATATACCCTTAACTTCTATAGTTTTGGAAACATTCACATTTACATTTCCGGTATCCCCTTTTCCAAAATTGTTAGAAATAATTAAGCCTCCATCTGTAATTGTTAGGTTCGATGCAGTGATATTTATATTGCCAGATTGCCCAGAGCCAAAGGTAGGTGTAGCAATTCCACTAGTAGCAATCAGATTTAGCGGTGATACACGATTAATTTGAATATCTCTAACAATATTTACATTAATATTACCTCCAGAGTCGAAACCATAAGTTCTTGCTAGGATAATACCTCCATCATTGAGGAGTAAATCTCCAGCAAAAACATCAATATCAGCACCTTTCCCTTTCCCCAGAGTTTCAGTCATCAAGCGACTAGAAATAACTCCCGTCACAATTCCTACATCCGGTGCTGTTCTGACATCTCCAGAAAGGTCTAAAGAACCTGTTGCACGAACGCGAATACTACTCGGTGCTTGGCTTCCCACAGTTTGAATCAAGGCAGCAGAACCATCTTTAAGGCTAATATTTTGCCCTTGTAATTGAATTCCACGACTATTTAACCCACTTGCATCAACTAAAGATTGATTTACAAGTTGGATATCTCCAAAATCTTCGATATTTGCATAATCCAATTGAAAATCTGAGGATGTAGAATTAATATTAACTGTACCAGCTTTGACTGCACCTAACTCAATCCTGCCATTTTCAGCAGTTAAAACACCACCTGATAAATTCAGATTTTGTCCAACTAATGCGATCGCTTTTCCGGAATTCACCTCTAAGGTTGATTGGGTATTATCCCGAATTACAGGGGTAAATCCTCCTCCTGTCAATTGATGTCCATTTCCCTGTATTTGAATATCTCCTGAATTCTGCCCCATCTGCAATCCTACGGGTACGCTCATGGTCAGCAAGGGGGTTCCGGAGGCATTTACCGCACTAAACTTAAACTCTGTCCCATCGGCAAATTGGATACTTTCGGCAGTTGTCCCCACAAACGAACCACCAATATTCAAACTGGCATTTTCTCCAAATACAATCCCGTTAGGATTCATCAAAAACAAACTAGCAGGATGATTACCGTTAAGAGTCTGAATCAAGCCATCAATATTAGAAACATTGCCACCTGTAACCCGACTAAATATAGTTGTAATATTTGGCGTATTAGTTAAATCAAATGTCGCCCAAGCACCAGTGGGTACAGAAAAGTTACTAAAACTATGAAATAAATTATTACCTTTTTCAATACCATTGAGAATATTGAAATTATTACCACTTTGATTGACAAGGGTGTGAGTTGTTCCATCTGATGTTACCTGTGCATTTGCAGGGAAAATCATCCCACCTGTCAAGATTCCACTCATTAAACCCAAATACACAGCAGTTAACTTCATCTACACCATCTCCATTTAGACTTCTACTTAATGATTCCCAAAAATTAGTTTTTAGTAACCGCAGCGCAAGTCAATAATTGTTGCGTTGGTGCAATAGATTGATCTGCAACTAATTCGATTTTCCCGATCGCATTACGTCTCCAGGAAGTCGCTTGTGCTAAAGATGCTGGAATTTCTGATATTTTGGCTGTGATTGGGCTATTTTTTTGATATGCAGAGATATCGCGAACATCAGACCAAGTCAGATCGCTCCTCACATCCTGTGTGGGATTTTGAGGTATGCCACCTCTTCCTGTAGCGACAAAACTACTACTTGTATCTGCACAACCTGCGGCAACTTTTTGGGATGAATCTACTAAGTTTGTAGGTAGTTCAATTAAGCCAGAATTGGGGTCAATGCCAAAATTGTTAATTGTGACTGTGCCGTTAAGATTAAATTCGGAACTAGCGGTAATGTCGTTGGTTAAGTCTTCCCTAGGGGTGAGGGTGTTACGGAATTCCAGACCAATAATACCTTGAGTGGTAATGGCAATATTGCCACCTTTTCCTTGCACGGCATTGGCAATAATATCACTGTTTTCTAACCCCACTATTACAGGTGATGTAATTGACAAGTTACCGCCATTGCCTTGACCCCTAGCCATTGCGGAAATCTGGCTATCGCGGCGCATCAATAAGTAATTTTGCAAGTTTAATTTGACATTTCCACCGTTGCCAGAAGCCGTTGATGCGCTAATACTACCTTGATTGTTGAGGAAAATTGAGTTGGCATTAATCTGCAAGTCTCCCGCACTATTGGGTCCATCATTTTTGACAGTAACAAATGCCCCATCTGTGATACTTAATATTGGGGTGTTTATAGTTAGAGAACCAGCTTTACCAGTGGGAATGGCAGGAAGTCTCAGCGCAGCTTGAGTGATAGGATCGAGAATTTCGGCACTTGAGGCAATGCGAGCAGGAAGTATTGAGTTAAATGCTCTACCTTTCACCTCTACAGATTCTGAAGCATTAATTCTGACATTACCTGCTGCACCGGAAGCCACAGTGCTAGAACCTAGTATGCCACTATCTCGAATCAATAATCTAGATGTATTAATGAAAGTGCTACCAGAGTCTCCTGTGTTACTAGTCGATGAACTTATTGAACTTGGGAATGCTGTAAAGGGGTTATTACCAGCAATTTCAAGTAAATCTGCGATATTAAATCTTAAAATTCCAGCCTGCCCTGAGCTTTGAGATGTAGTAATAATAGTGCCACTATTCATAATTCTCATGTTACCAGCTGAGAGGTTAATATCACCTGCTGTACCTGAGTTTAACGTGACGGAACTGATTGAGGTTGAAACAATGGGATTAGCAAGGGCAAAGCCATCAATATCAATCATATTCATAACATTTGCTGTAATATTGCCACCATTGACGGGTGTAAATGTCCAGTTACGGATGCTTGCCCCATCTTTCAGTAGTAACCGTTCCGCAGAAAGGTTAATATCCCCTGATGGTGTAATGCCTAAGTTGTCAATTTGGATGAGACTTTCTAATTTGCCATCGGATGTATTTCCGGTGAGACTAATATCCTCAGTAGCTTTGATGGTAATGCCATGAGATGGTTGTTGGATGCCAAAGTTGTGTAGCAAACCGGCAGAACCTTCTGTAAAGCTAATATTCCGTCCTTGTAATTGAATTGAGCCACCGCTACCGCTAGCATCTAACAAAGATTGTTGCGCCAAATGAATATCATTAAAGTTATTAACTGTTAGACATCTCCGAAAAACAATTAAATTATGCTATAAGAATATAAAATAATATTT
>NZ_JAYGGY010000052.1:0-17795 GCF_034931625.1 Anabaena cylindrica UHCC 0172
GTAATTGGTAATTGGTAATTGGTAATTGGTAATTGGTAATTGGTAATTGGTAATTCTCCCCCTGCCCCTGCCCCCTGCTCCCTGCTCCCTGCTCCCTGCCCCCTGCCCTCTATTCCCCTTTCGATAATTTGACTGCTAAAACCGTACTTAGACTAGAGCAAGTTAATCTATCTACCAGACTGAAAAGTCAGACTCAGAGCAATTTACCGGGATATCCTATTTTACAGGATATTTCCTTTGAGGTCTTTTCAGGCGATCGCATTGCCATTGTCGGTACTGCTGGTGCTGGTAAAACTTCTTTATTACGTCTTATCAACCGTCTCACTGAACCCACTAGCGGCAGAATACATCTTGAAAATCAGGAATATCGCCAAATTCCCATTATTCAGCTACGTCAACAGGTAACACTTGTACAGCAAGAAATTAAGTTGTTGGGGATGACAGTTAGGGAAGCCTTGGCTTATCCTTTAGTTTTGCGTGGTTTGTCTAAGCAGAAAATTCAGGAACAAGTCGGTTATTGGCAAGAACAACTGCAAATTCCTGAAGAATGGTTAGGACGCACTGAAGTACAACTTTCAGCCGGGCAGAGACAATTAGTAGCGATCGCTCGTGCCTTAGTCATCCAACCTAAAATCTTACTCCTAGACGAGCCTACCAGCGCCTTAGATACTGGCCAAGCTTCCCATTTGATGCACATCCTCACCCAACTAACTCAAACCCCTACAACTTCAATTTTGATGGTAAATCACCAGCTTGACCTAGCCCAAGAATTTTGCACCCGTTTATTGCATATCCAACAAGGTCAACTGTTGGCAAACAAATCAACCTTTGAGCTAGACTGGGAGAACTTAAAAGCCTGTTTAATACAAGCAGAAACTCAAACATCTCAAGAATGGATTTAAGTCGAAAGTAGCAGATAGGGTAATGGGCAGAAAATCACCAATCACCGATTACCCATGACCAATTACCCATTTAAGAAATTTGAGTCGCAAGTGTTGAACGTGGATTACTGAATCTCTCTTTCGCTAACTTTGTTTGTGATTGCGGAACATTAGCATTCAAAGTTTCCATGTTAAAGCGGTATCCCACATTGCGGATAGTTTGGATTAAGCTGGGTTGTCTCGGATCAAGTTCCACCTTTTTCCGCAGTGATAAAACGTGAGTATCAATGGTACGCGGATTATCAATAGCGTCAGGCCAAGCACGACGCAGTAATTCCGACCTACTCAAAGGTACTCCCCCAGCTTGCGCCAAAACATACAGCAAACTGAATTCTTGGGGAGTCAAGTCGATAAACTCCCCTTGAAAACGGACTCGGCGCTGTACCAAATCTATTTGCAAAGTGCCATAATCCAAGTAAGCTGGTGCAGTGGGTGTGCGGTTACGTCGAATCAGCGCCTCAACCCTAGCCAAAAACTCTTGCATTCCAAAAGGTTTGCTCAAATAATCATCTGCTCCTGCCTTTAAGCCGGCAACAATATCCGCTTCATTGTTTCGGGCAGATAGCATTAAAATTAGAGGCTGTTGCTGACGATTCAACCAACGGCAAAATTCGATACCGTCACCATCTGGCAAATCCGCATCTAGAATGACTAGCGTCGGTTGATGGCTTAGAAACACTTCCCTTGCTTGATAAATGCTGGCGGCTTGATGTACTCGGTATTCCAGTTGTTGCAAGTGCCAACCAAGCAACGACCTCAGATGGGGATTCCCCTCAACGATTTCAATACAAACCGAACCCACAGTGGCAAGACCCCTTAGCGTCGATGACTCTCAAATTAACAATCTCAAGCCTAAGGTTTTGTAGCCTTTGTTACTTCAACTGATATAATCTTCACATTCATCCATACAAAACCTTGCAATAAATTTAATTTTCCCTTTATCTACCGCCAAATTAGCAATATTCTTAATTTTTATGTGAAACTTATCAAAGTTTTTTCATGGTAAGTTTGAAAAACTATTTTTAGGTTAGGCAAAAGCTATCTGAAATGTCTATCAACCTTAGGGTACAGATTATACTTTGTACTGATTATAAACTTTAATTACAAGCATAAATCAAGCTATTAACAGCCAAAACCATAAAAATAAGTTACCAACTAATCATATTTTAGCTTTTTTGGCATAGGATGTAATTAAGTTTTTAGCAAATGAGGGGTCAGACCCAACGTTAAAATCTTAACTTTGGGTTAATACTTAAGGAGGAAGTCATACTTCATTTTCAAGCGTGAATCATTTACAATTCTCATTCCCAAGAGATTAATACAGCAGTTATGCTCCAAGACACACAAACCATCCGCTATTACCAAAGACTTACCGACGCCTTCGTCGAATTATGGAATCGCGGTTATCGTATGGATGATATGCGGATGTATTTGGACGGGTATCTAGCCGCACTAAGACAGGGTAACGCCATTGATGCCTACTTGATTCATCGCTTAGAGGAGGAAGCAAGCCGCTACCTGTACGATGCTTCAAACTTTGCCATGACCCAACCAGAGCCAGAACGACAACATGGATACTACTGAACAGGGGTAGACTGATCGGTAACAATCCTGTATTGCCGCAGATGATCATAGCACATTTTTTGTATTGGTCAACTGTATCCAGAGGTATGGAATTTTGTAAATACTGTAATTTATAAAGAGCATCCCCTCAGTTTCATAACATAGAGGGGATTTTTGATGGTTTTTAGATCAGAAACTAAGTTATCACAGAAGATAATTGGTAAAAAACTATTTCGACAATACTTGCAGTTTTGTGATGGTGGATAGAAAAAAAGAATTGGATATTGTCATACTCTAACCCACAAAAAAGCCCTTGAAAATTAGGAATATTCCCGTTTTCAAGGGCAATAAAACTGAACTAATTGAAAAATATTAAGAAGCTAATGCAACTTCCACCTTTTGTTGTAAGTCACCTTTTTGATACATTTCAATCAAAATATCAGAACCGCCAATAAATTCACCATTAATATATACTTGGGGAATTGTTGGCCAGTTGGAATATTCTTTAATACCTTGACGAATATCTTGGTCTGCAAGAACGTCAATTGTCTCAAAGGGAATCCCTAATGTATTCAGAATCTGCACCACATTATTGGAAAAACCACATTGAGGCATTAACTTATTTCCCTTCATGAAAACCATAATCTTGTTTTCTTGTAACAAGTTATCAATTCTCTCTTTAAGTTCTGGGGTCATGGTTTTTTGTTTCCTTTGTTGTTGCGGTTCTCAAATCAAAAATCAATGGCATTTAGCCGTCAGCTATTAGCTGAATGATTAACTAAAATCAGTCTATTTAGTAGTTAAGCTTGAGGAGTAGATGTCTTGAGAGCCAAGGCATGAATCGCTTCGGTTGACATAGCTTGCTGCAATGCACCATAAACTAACTGGTGTTGTTGCACCAGTCCCTTACCTGCAAACTGCGATGAAACTACTGTCACCTGATAGTGGTCTCCACCACCAGTCAAGTCCTGCACCTCAACCTGGGCATCTGGCAGTCCTGCCTTGATCATTGCCTCAACCTGCTGCGGAGTAATCATCGCCATTCCTGAAAAAACTTACTTCTCTATTATGAACAGATATGGAGCAAATGACTGGGGATTGGGGATTGGAGATTGGGTATAATATTTATCTTTACTTCTGTCACCTGTCACCCTGCCCCCTGCCTCCAAATTATTTTGCGCCTTGTCGGGGGTAAGCTGTATCAACAAAACCCAATTCAAACAACTGTTGATAAGCTTTTTTACCTAATTCCCGTGTGGGGTTTTGACTCTTAATAATTTGAATCAGCAAAGGGACTGCTAATTCTGGCTGATTTAAAGCCCGATGTACTAAGGCCAAACGATAGGTAGCATCATCTCGCAGTTGGGCGCTTTCTAAGGCTTTCTTGCGCTGGGAATCGGATACTCTAATATCTATGCCCGAAAAACTGGAGTTGAGATCCTGATAAAAATTAGATAGCTGATTAAAAACTTGACGTGCTTCCTGGAGTTTCTTAGCAGCAACGTCATATTTTTGAGCAGAAACGGCATCATCTGACTCTTTGAGCAGTCGCTGTCCTCCTTCTATACTCAACAGGCTGTTACTTTGACTGGTAGGACGGAGCGTGTTAGGTTCGTTGCCATCAATAGGTTGCGCTTGATTATTGGAGTCGGGTAACTGTATTACCTGAGCATTAACAGGTGATAGTAGACTCAGGAAGGTGATGAATGATAAAGAAGTGAAGGGAACTAAGAAAGCAGCAGCAAGGTTCATGGGATTAGTTTAGTGTAACAAGTCTATAAAAAATTTATGGAAACTTCGGGTATCTTAACTCTGATTGTGTCTCAGATACAGGAAAACTATAGAACAAGTTTCTCTGATTTAGACTAGAAATTGGTTGGAGAGAGTTCCCTGTCCCCTGTATATTCACGAAAATATTCTCTATGAGCGATACCTACGATAGGCTACCCCAAAATATTAGTTCCTCTGATTCTCAACCCACAGGTGTACCGGATAGAAGTCTGGGTGTGGTTTTACAACGTGGTGGTGAAGAGTTGATTTTAGAAAAAGCTTTAAATCGCTTCACCATTCGTCCACCTGCTAATTTTCCTCCTGGGCAATTTTCTCAGGTGACTGGTAGTGTTTGGCGGCGTACTATCCCTAGAGCAAAGCTGGAATTATTCACTGTTGAACCCGGATATTTAGAGACGGCGATGTCTCAAGCACGGGCTGACGAAAATGTTGCTTTTGCTAGTCATGTGTACAAATTTAAAGATAATCCTGGAACTTACGTTTATTTAAGTGACCAAATTACAATTCAATTTGCTACTTGGGTAGACTCTGCCAAGATTAATACTATAGCCAATACATTCAGTTTAATCGAAGATCAACCAGTCTTGGGTTTACCTAACACGTTTGTATTTCTTATTAGCAAACAAGCAACAGAAAATCCCATCAAAATTACTAACCAGTTGCAAGCACTCCCAGAAGTTTTGGCAGCGGAACCAAATATTTTCATCCAGCAGGAACCAAATTACAAACCCAATGATTCTCTCTATTCCCAACAGTGGTATCTCAACCACAATAGTGGTAATCAGTTGGGTGTGGGTTCTCATATTTCTGTGGAACAAGCTTGGGATATTACTCGTGGTGTGCGTTCTGTGGTTGTGGCGGTGGTGGATGATTCTTTTGATTTAAATCACCCAGATTTTCAAGGAATGGGTAAAGTTGTTGCACCTCAAGATTTGAAAGAAAATGACTTTATCCCTTTACCGGATGAGAAGGAAACTAGTCATGGTACTGCTTGTGCGGGAATAGCTGTGGCGGAAGAAAATGGTACGGGAATTGTGGGGGTTGCGCCTGGTTGTGCATTAATGCCAATTCGGACAACCGGGTTTTTGGATGATGAATCAATTGAGGATATATTTAATTGGGCAATTAATAAAGGTGCGAGTGTAATTTCTTGTAGCTGGGGTGCATCTGCTGTTTATTTCCCTTTGTCTTTGCGCCAAAAGTCGGCAATTACTCGCGCTGCTACTCAAGGACGTAATGGTAAAGGATGTGTAATTCTGTTTGCGGCAGGTAATGCTAATCGCCCAGTTAGTGGGACTGTAAATGAGCAGAATTGGCCGAAAAATATATTGGCAGGTAAAACGAATTGGTTAAGTGGTTTTGCTATTCATCCAGATGTAATTGCTGTGTCGGCTTCTACGAGTTTAAATAAAAAAGCTGCTTATAGTAATTGGGGTGATAATATTTCTGTCTGTGCGCCTAGTAATAATGCGCCACCGGGAATGTGGTTTCAAGAAACGGGTTTTGTATATACACAACCGACAATTACTTCTTCTCTGTCGGGGTTGGGAATTTTTACAACAGACCAATTGGGGGCAGCAGGCTATAACCCAGGTAATTTTACTAATAATTTTGGTGGTACTTCTAGTGCGACTCCGGTAGTGGCTGGGGTAGCGGCGTTGATTTTGTCAGCTAATGCTGATTTGACGGCGCAACAAGTCCACCGTATTTTGCAAGAAACTACTGATAAGATTGTTGATCCTGAGGCTGATCCGCAATTGGGTTTGCGTGGGGGTACTTATGATAGTAATGGTCATTGTCTATGGTTTGGTTATGGGAAGGTGAATGCTGCTAAGGCTGTACGGGTGGCACAGCAGTTGCATACAGTAGCATTAAGTCCGAGTAGAGAAGTCCGGGCTGAGAATAAAAGCCAAGTTTGGATTCCTGATAATGATCAACGGGGAATTAGAAGTGCGATAGCTGTGCTCGCCGAAGGCATCGCTCTGAATGAAGCTGTAACTGTTGCAGATATTCAGGTTAAGGTGAATATCACTCACGATTTTTTAGGGGATTTAGAAGTTTATTTAATTGCACCCAATAATCAGCAAGTTTTGTTACAAAATCGGACTCTGGGAAGACAGACTCAGTTAAATAGGACTTATGCTGTGCGATCGCATCCCGTCCTCAGGCAATTACTTTCTCTCCCAGCTAAAGGACGTTGGCAATTGCAAGTTATTGATTATTCACCTCAAGATGTTGGTAAGCTCAATAGTTGGGAATTAGTGATCGGATATGGGGGATAAATTGGCTAATTTTACAATAGCGGTCAGCAGTAATATCCTCTTTATGTAAAGCTTTTTCACTCAATTCTGTACTTCGTTTATCTGCAATACACTCTCGGCTTTCTTCAAGCTCTTCTTCATCAGGAGACATAAATTTGACTGAGATGGGAAATTAGCTTTATTGACAAAACACCCGCAAAGTGAAAAATTTAAGTAATAATTCGTACTAAAAGTTCTTTTGTAATAATTAAGACAATATAAAGAAAATTAGTAAAAATAAATAAGTATGATAATTAAGATTACAACTAGTATTAACGGGTTATCGCAGGACAACAGCAAAACATAATTGAGTAACTGCTTTGTATAATTGAGTAACTGCTTTGATACTGATCAAAAAATAATTCTTCTCACAATCTAATCGGGTATAAACATTCAAAACTAAAGGAAAAATATGTTTGACCTTAAAAATGTGCTGGTATTTCTATACCGGAATGTTAGTGGTATTTTGCCTAATCAAGGAGATAGGTACGAGTATAATCACGACTATCTAAGTCCCTTGGCTATGACAGATATACCAAATACTCTATTTCCTAAGCTACCCAAGCTGCCTAAAAACGAACTTCCCAGCCAAGAATGGGTACTTTTACTATTAAATACCCTCAGTGTTATTAATCTAAATAACACCTCTAAAACGACAAATAACGATATCTCATTTAGTCTAGAGAGTTCTCTAGAAAGTGATAGTACATTTTTAAGCAACAAGCTCGATCACCTAGAAGCAATTGGGAAGCAAATCAGGAAACAAGAAAAGCCAGAAGTCCTCAACGATGTTGCATTTAATCTTGCATCAACTTTAAAAGAAGTTGATGAACATCTGAAGATAGATGAAAAACTTGGAACTTTTCATAACGAAGTTAATGAAGAGTTTGCTGAATTATTAAATGAACCTACGGGGTCTGTTTCCTTTGATTTACCTTCTAGTGAAGACAGTACAACAGAAAAAATAAAGGAAATAATCAGATATAACGCTAAGTTATTAGCACTAAATGAGGATAAAAATGCAGAAGAATTTGTAGATGTTAATAACATCAACTTTTCTGTAACTGAAAAAACCTCTTCTCTCAGTCTTGAGGATTACGACAACTTATTTCAGCATATAACCAAACCAGAAATTTCGACTAAGTTCCAACAAGATCTAGTTTTTGCTTATATGCAAGTAGCCGGGCCAAACCCAGTTATGCTCAAGCAAATGAAAGCCGAAGATTCGCGGTTGCCAATTACCAACGAACAATACCAAAAAATTACGTCCAAAATTACAGAAACCGCTGATTCTTTCTCAGTAGCACTGCAAGAAGGTCGGCTTTATATAGCAGACTATGCACTTTTAGACGGCATGGTCAATGGCAATTTTCCTGATCAACAAAAATATATTAATGCTCCTGTAGCATTATTTGCAGTCCCACCAGTTAATAGTTCATCTCGTCCTTTAGTACCAATAGCAATTTATTGCCAGCAGGCTCTATTTACACCCCTAGAGGAAGGAACCTGGATGACTGCTAAAAACATTGTGCAAATGGCAGATAGCAACTATCACGAATTGGTTAGTCACCTTGGTCGTACTCACTTATTTATTGAGCCTTTTGTCGTAGCAACTAATCACTTACCTCAAAATCACAATCTCAGAAAACTGCTGAAACCGCATCTTGAGGGTACTGTACTCATAAATTATGGCGCTCACACATCTTTAGTAGCACCAAAAGGTTCTGTAGATAAGTTACTAGCTAGTGATATTAGGTCTGACCAAAATCTATCTGTAAAAGCAGCGCAGAGCTACTTATTTAACTTTAATGATGTTGCATTTCCTAAAACTTTAGAAAGTCGTGGTGTTAACGATGATAGTCAGCTACCTATTTATCCCTACCGGGATGACGGTAAGCTGATTTGGGATGCTATTTACAATTGGGTTAAGGCATATTTAAGCTCCTACTACCCCACAGATTCCTTAGTCCTCAATGATCAGGATTTGCAAAAGTGGTCATCTGAATTGATTTCTCAAAAAGGAGGACGGCTCAAAAATTTCGGTGAGGATGCCCAAGGCACAATAAAGACAGTAGATTATCTAGTTGAGGCTATCTCTACAATTATTTTTACCGCTAGCGCTCAACACGCTGCTGTTAATTTTTCTCAACGTGGTCTAATGCTTTATCCACCAGCATTTCCTTTAGCCCGTTATCAAGAAGCACCGGCAAATCCCCAAGAGTCAGTCAACTTTATGGATGGGCTGCCGTCGCTAGAACGAGCTAAAGATCAGATTAATATGCTATATCTGCTAGGATCTGTATACTACACTAAGCTAAGTGATTACACCAAGTCATATTTTGAGGCTGCCCCCCCAGGAGTAGAAGTCGCTTTAACAGATTTTCAGAACACACTAAAAGACATTGAGCAAAAAATTCGAGATCGAAATCAAGAGAGCAATAGGTTGATAGCTTATGAATATTTGCTACCTTCCAAGATTCCTCAAAGCATAAATATTTAATTGATTAAATATTTATAGAGAGGCTGGAATGATTTAAGTATTAGCTCAAGTAAGTCACTAAAAAGAAAGCGGTTGCCATCGGTAAACGCTTTCTAATGTTCTACTGAAGAAGCGATAAAATATGCCCATTGAAAAAGTAGCTGGAACCTCCTTAGAATACTTTCTAATTTGTTTCGATCAGACAGGAAAAGAACGTCTAGAAAATGGCAATTTACTCAGCCAAGAACTCTTAGATATTTTATCCAGTCAGCCAATTACAGATGTATTTGTAATGAGTCACGGATGGCAGGGTGATGTTCTGGCTGCGAAAAAACAATACCAAAACTGGATTGCAGCCATGGCCGCTGCCACAGATGATATTCAAAAACTGAAACAAAAAAGACATGGTTTCCTTCCTTTACTGATTGGGTTGCATTGGCCTAGTAAACCCTGGGGTAACGAAAACCCAAATGCTCCTCTTGCCTTTGACACAGAGGATGATTCATTAAATCGGTTAATTGAAGAGTATGCTCATCAAGTTTCAGATACCGAAGCGACAAGAGAAGCATTACGAGTTATTTTTGCTGCCGGCTTTGAATACGATACATCTCCAGAACAGTTGCCTCCTGAAGTCAGGGCAGCCTATAAAATATTGATCCACGAAGCATCTTCTAGCAATGTAGGTAAAGAAAATAGCGAATGGGAAGAGAGCGAACCTTTAAATATAGACACTGACAGGGTATATGAAGCGAGTTTGATAGAAGACGAATACACCACGGAAATCAGCTTTGGCATTGGTGACAGCATTGCCAAAGGGTGGGATAAGTTTTTGAATGTACCCAGATTGTTATCATTCTGGAAAATGAAAGACCTCGCACGTCAAATAGGACAAACGAGCGGGTTTGACTTATTGACCAAAATGCAACAAATGGCAGATGGTAATGTGCGGTTTCATTTGATGGGGCATAGTTTTGGAACTATCGTTGTTTCTGCCATTATTGCTGGTACGAACAACAATAACCAGTTAGTGCGGCCTATAGATTCTCTGGCATTAATACAAGGGGCTGTATCACTGTGGTCTTATAGCGCCAAAATTCCCTTCAGAAATAATCTGCAAGGTTATTTTTATCCGATTGTGCGCGATCGCAAAGTGAATGGTCCAATTATTACCACCCAATCCATTTATGATCATGCCGTCAAAAATGCCTATCCAGCAGCAGGAACCTTGGGAATGGCAAAGGGACAAGATATAGACTTTGATGTAACTACCCCGAAATATCCAGGTGTTGGGGGTATTGGTATCTATGGCATCCAAGGCGAAAAATTAGATATCACCAACATAGATATGTTGAGCAAAACCGAAGTTTACGATTTTCAACCAGGGAAAATCTACAACCTAGAAAGCAGCAAATATATTACTGTACCTAAACCAGATATATTTACTGGCGCACATAACGCCATTGATAAGCCCGAAGTTGCCCATGCTATCTGGTCAGCAGCCTCAGTTAGTTAAGTCCTGGGATTTTAGATTTTGAATATGGAATTTACTGCAAAGATACATCCGAGGGCTTGTACCATTGAGGATTTATTGGTAAATTCCTTAACCCTAATGTTCATAATTGAAGCACAAGAATAAGGAGCAGAAATGAGTCTAGAAGAACTGACTAAAGAAATGTATTTCAATGGCATTGATGGCGCTTCAGGAGATTATTTACTACCGCCACTAACACCAGAACAAATAGCGAAAATTGCTCAAGGAGAAGAGTTCGACCCGACAGAAATCAGCGAACTCAGAAAAAAAGATATGCACGTCAAGGGTCTAGAACCCGACTTTGCACCCATAGAAGGAGTAGACCCCAAAAACCTAGCCGAAACCGGTTGGGGTGTGATCTTTGCCTATAATGCCGATCCTGCCATCAGAGATGCACTCAAAGAACTGTTAAACCATCGCCAAGAGCAAGCAACAAAAAATCAAGAAAATTACTATCAGGAATACATAGGACCCAGAGGTTATCGTCCCGGTGAGTCCAAAAACCAATTTTTATCCCGTCATGGAGTCGGACCTGGGCCTGCCGACCCAGAGAAAATGCCCTATTATTTGTTGATTGTTGGTGATCCGCAAACCATTCCCTATCGCTTTCAGTTCCAAATAGATGTGCAGTATGCGGTAGGTCGAATTTACTTCGACACCGTAGAAGAATATGCCCAATATGCTCGCAGTGTAGTCAAAGCGGAAACTGAAGGCTTTTCCTTACCTCGTAGCGCCAGCTTTTTTGGAGTACAAACCAATGCTGATCCAGCTACTCAACTCAGTGCGAAAAACTTGATTCAGCCCTTAGCAGAATGGATGGCCAAAGACCAAAAAGATTGGACTGTGCAAACCATATTGGCACAGGAAGCCACCAAAGCCAGACTTGGCAAACTATTAGGAGGAGAAGAAACACCAGCCCTACTCTTCACTGGTAGTCATGGTATGGGCTTTCCCAATGGCGATAAACGACAATTAAGACACCAAGGCGCACTCCTCTGTCAAGACTGGCCAGGTCCCCTACAGTGGCGTAATAAGCCCATCTCAGAAGATTTTTACTTTTCCGCTGACGACGTAGGAGCAGATGCTCGTTTGTTAGGGTTAATAGCCTTTCACTTTGCCTGTTACGGTGCTGGTACACCCCAATTTGATGAATTTGCCCACAGCAAAGATAAAAATCAAAGGGACGCAATTGCTCCCTATGCGTTTATTGCACCTTTACCCCAACGGCTATTGAGTCATCCTAACGGTGGCGCTTTGGCTGTAATTGGTCACGTTGAACGCGCTTGGGGTTGCTCTTTTGTATGGGAGAAAACCGGTAAGCAGTTGGCAGTATTTGAAAGTACTCTCAAACGACTATTGGAAGGTCATCCTGTCGGATCTGCGGTAGAATATTTCAATGAACGCTATGCAGAGTTATCTTCTGATTTAAGTGTGCAATTAGAAGATATTAAATATGGTGCAACAGCCGATCCTATAGCTTTGTCAACTATGTGGACTGCAAATAACGACGCTCGCAGTTATGCCATTATCGGTGATCCAGCAGTGAGATTAGTTGTTGGTGATGTTAATGGTTCTGAGCGACCAACTATAGACAAGGTTAATTTGCCCACAGCCCCAACAATATCAGATACCTCTACTCAAGCTGGTGATACTTCTATCATCAAACAAGCCCAGACAAACTTAAACCAAGCACTAGAGGAGTTTGTTAAGACTGTAGAAAAAGCTTCTAATAACCAGACTGAAAAACTTGAGGCGGCAATTTCAGCCGTTATTAATCTATTAGAAATGTTGAAAAAACTGAATTAGGGCATTGGGGACAAATCAAGTCAAAAGTCAAAAGTCAAAATTAGAAACCTAATGACTAATGACTAATAACTAATCACTACTCATATCTTGCACCAAGCCCTGGCGATTAGAAATCGCGGCTATACAAACCAAGTCCGCCTGCGCGGACTTACGGAAAATCAAGGGTTTCAAACCCGCGTAGGCGGGTTTTGCCTGTGTAGCCGCGATTTCTAATCGCTAATAACTAATAACTAATAAAATGAACATCTTTGAAATTACCATCCAACGCAAATCAGGAGATAACTGGCCGCTTGTAGTAGAACATAGCCGACCAGGTGAACTGTTACCATTACGTTCGGAAGGTAGTCTCAAACTCACCTCTGAAAATTTGCAGGAACTCACGAGTCTGTTAGGACAAACCAGCGACTACGGTACATTGTTGGGAAAAGCTCTATTTAAAGATGACATCCGTGATGCCTTTGTGGGTGCATTACGGGAGTCTCAGGAAACACTGAGAATGTTGCTTTTTATTGAAGCATCAGATCCAGAATTAAGGACTTTACGTTGGGAAAAGCTGTGCGTCCCTATAGATGGTGCTTGGCAATTATTAGCACTCAACCAGAGAGTGCCATTTTCATTCTACATCCCTGCAATTACTGACCGTCGCTTTCCTTCCATTGGCAGAAGAGATTTGCGGGCATTAATATTAGTAGCCAGTCCTAGTGATTCTAAAAAGTATAAATTAGCTGATTTTGATGTAGCAGCTAACGTCAATAGTGCCAAGATAGCTTTAGGAGAAATACCTTGTGATGTCCTGGCCAGCGTTGATGGTGCTATTGGTCTACCAACCCTAGATGAACTTTGTTCTCAACTAACTGATCGCACTAAACAATATACTATATTGCATTTTGTCAGTCACGGTAGAGTTATGGATGATGGTGAAACCTTACTCTACTGGTCAAAAGCTGATAATACAGTGGAGGTAGTAACAGCAACACGTTTGATAGAACGCTTGAAGCCTTTACGGGGAGCTAAAGGGCTACCTCATTTTACCTTTCTCTGTACTTGCGAGAGTGCCAGTCCCGATGCTGAAGGTGCATTAGGAGGATTAGGACAGCGATTAGTGCGGGATTTAGGGATGCCTGCGGTAGTAGCAATGACAGAGAAAGTCACGGTTAAAACTGCCCAAGCTTTCATAGAAAAGTTTTATTTTCAACTTAGAGCATCTGGAGAGGTGGACTCAGCATTACATGAAGCTACAGCCACCTTAGCAGAACGGGGTGATGTGACTGTACCAGCATTGTTTAGCCGTTTAGGAGGAAGACCCCTATTTAGTGACCAACTGGACAGAAAACTCACCAATGCCGAAATTGCAGATGGTTTAGAATGGTTGCAAAAGTTATTACCAGAAAGAGCGCCAACACGACAAAAAATATTAGAGACAGCAGCCCAGAAACTGGGAAACAGCTTAGGTGCAGATATTACAGCCTTGAGCAAACAAGCTCTGGAAGAACGAGAACAGGCATTAGCAGAAGTAAATAACCTTTGTGAGCAAGTAATTGATCTGAGTTTCAATGCTTTGGCATTAGGTCAACAACCACCTACTTATGATTCTCGTTGTCCGTTCTTGGGTTTATATCCGTTTCGGGAAAAAAACCGCGAATTTTTCTTTGGGCGTGAGCAACTAATTTCTCAATTACAAGAAAAGCTGACTGAGCATAACTTTTTAGCTGTTTTAGGCGCATCTGGTAGTGGTAAATCATCGGTAGTATTGGCAGGTTTGATCCCCTTACTCCAGGAAAAACAGCCTGGTTTAGTCATGGCATACATGACACCAAGTAATCAGCCCATTGAGAAACTGCAAATCACTCTCTCTCAGGTAAAAGATCAATCTTCAATATTGGTGATAGACCAGTTTGAAGAACTATTTACCCTCTGCACTGATGAAAGTATGAGGGTTGCGTTCATTCAGCAGTTGTTAAAGCTGACTCAGCACCAGAAAGTTGTTATAACCATGCGGGCTGACTTTTGGGGCGAATGTGCGCCTTACCGTCAACTAAAAGAACTGATGGAAACTAGGCAGAAGTTAATTGGCCCTATGGATACATCAGAACTGCGGAAAGCAATGGAAATGCAAGCGGCTCAGGTAGGGTTACGATTTGAGGTTGGCTTGAGTAATACCATTCTCGATGATGTCCAAGGTGAACCGGGTGCAATGCCACTGCTACAACACGCACTGCTAGAGATGTGGAAGCGGCGACATGGTAGATGGTTGCGGGCTGAGGAATATGCGGCTATTGGTGGTGTGAGGAAGGCGATCGCACAAACTGCGGATGATGTTTATCATACTTTGTCGCTTCCCGAACAAGAGCAAGTTAAGAATATATTTATCCGTTTAACTCGTTTAGATGAAAATGCTCTCCAAGGAGAGAACCATCGGGATACACGCAGACGGGTTGGGTTAGATGAACTAGTTCCTGCTGGTGGTGACTTGACACTGATTAAAGAATTGGTGAATCGGTTAGCAGGTGAAGGGGCGCGATTGGTAGTTACCAGTGTAGACGGTTCTACTAATCGAGAAGAGGTAGAGGTAGCCCATGAAGCATTAATTCGCCACTGGCCAAGATTGCTAAATTGGTTAGATGAAAATCGTACCAACTTGCAGTTACGAGAAACTATCCGTCAGGCTGCTTTGGAATGGGAACAAGAGCAAAAAGATGAGAATTATTTGGTGCATCGGGGGGGAAGATTGGAAGATGCCCAAGTGTTATCAAAGCAAGCAGGTTTTCTGAACCAACTTGAGGCTGACTATGTAAACGCTTGTGTCGAACTGCGCCAGCGTCAGGAAAAAGAACAAGAAGCGCGTCGTCGTCGGGAAGTAAGAACTGCGTGGGGAATAGCTGGTAGTGCAGTTGTGGCTTTAATTGTTAGCACTGGCTTGGGGTTGTGGGCTTTGAGAGAAAAACAAACAGCAGAAATCTCTCAAGCTGAAGTAAATAGTCAATATTCCTTATCACTGCTGGAGGATAATCAAGATTTAGATGCTCTTGTTGAAGTCATTAAGGCAGGAAATATCTTAAAAGCAAAAAACAAAACCCAGCCGGTGGTAATGAAAGCGTTGCAAAAGGTAGTTTATGGGGTGAGAGAACGCAACGTCTTTAAACATGAAAATGCAGTTAAGAGCGTAATTTTCAGTCTTGATGGTAAAACCTTAATCAGTGCTGGTGATGATAAAACCTTTAAACTTTGGGATTTAAATGGTAATGTCCTGCAAACTTTCAGTGGCCATGAGGATGGGATAACAAGTGTAGTTTTTAGTCCTCAAGGTAATACTTTGGCTAGTGTAGGTAAGGACAAAACTGTCAAACTTTGGGATTTAAAGGGTAATTTACTACTAACCTTGAGTGAAGATAAACATCAGATAGAAACTGTTGTATTTAGTCCTGATGGTGAAATCCTGGCTAGTGTTGGTAAGGACAAAACTGTCAAACTCTGGGATTTAAAAGGTAAGTTACTAAAAACCTTGAGTTGGCCAAATGACCAGGTAAAAATGGTTGTTTTCAGTCCCAAAGGTCATAATTTGGCTACTGTAAGTAATAAAAATATAGTTAAACTCTGGGATTTAAGGGGTAACTTACTACAAACCTTTAGTGGCGACGAGATGGTAACAAATGTCGTCTTTAGTCCTGATGGTCAGACCTTAGCTACTGCTAGTGAAGGCAAAACTGTCAAACTCTGGGATTTAAAGGGTAAACAACTACGAACTTTCAAAGGGCATGAAGATAAGGTAACAACTATCATCTTCAGTCCCGATGGTCAAACTTTGGCTACTGGTAGTGAAGACACAACTATCAAACTTTGGGATGTCAAAACCGCCAAAAAACTGCAAAGTTTTAATAGGCATCAGGCGCTGATCAAAAATGTTATTTTCAGTCCCAAAGGTGATATTTTGGCTTCTGTTAGTGATGATAAAACTGTTAAACTCTGGGATTTACAGGGTAATGAACTGCAAACTTTGAAAGACCAGGAGTTTGGTTTTAGTAGTGTTGTCTTCAGCCCCGATAGCCAGTATCTCGCTAGTGCTAGTGATGACAAAACCGTCAAACTCTGGGATTTAAAGGGTAAACAACTACAAATTTTGAAAGGACATCAGCAAGGGATAAGAAGTGTGGTTTTTAGTCCTGATGGTGAAACTCTAGCTACTGCTAGTGATGACAAAACCATTAAACTCTGGGATTTAAATGGTCAAGAACTACAAACCTTGAAAGGGCATCAGCAAGCAGTAAGAAGTGTGGTTTTTAGTCCCGATGGGCAGCGCTTGGCTACTGCTAGTAATGATAAAACTGTTAAAATTTGGGATTTAAATAACGGCAAGGTACTGCAAACTCTCACAGGTCATCAGAATAAGGTCACAAGTGTTGTTTTCAGCCCTGATGGGCAGCGTTTGGCTAGTGCTAGTGATGACAAAACCGTCAAACTCTGGGATTTAAAGGGTAATTTACTGCAAACCTTCAAAGGACATAAGAAACAGGTGATAGGTGTTGTTTTCAGCCCCGATGGCCAGCGCCTAGCTAGTGCTAGTTATGATAAAACTGTTAAACTCTGGGATTTGAATAACGGCAAGGTACTGCAAACTCTCACAGGTCATCAGAATAAGGTCACAAGTGTTGTTTTCAGCCCTGATGGGCAGCGTTTGGCTAGTGCTAGTGATGACAAAACCGTCAAACTCTGGGATTTAAAGGGTAATTTACTGCAAACCTTCAAAGGACATAAGAAACAGGTGATAGGTGTTGTTTTCAGCCCCGATGGCCAGCGCCTAGCTAGTGCTAGTTATGATAAAACTGTTAAACTCTGGGATTTAAATGGCAATGAGATCCAAACCTTGAGTGGGCATTGGGAAAGCCTAACAAGTGTCATCTTTAGACCAGATGGCAAAATGATCGATATGATCGCTTCTGCTAGTTATGACAACACTGTGATTCTGTGGAAGTTAGACGAATTAAATCTTGATTCCCTGCTCACCAGTGCTTGCCGTTGGTCGCGGGATTATTTAAACAATAGCTTGGATGAAGACAACCCTGATAAGCATCTGTGCGATGACATTGTTAATACCCGTTAATTAACTACCTTAATGAACGACAAAATCAATTATTTTGGCTCTTCATTACTTGTTATGCCAAATATGAGTTTATTTCCCCCAAAACCATTATAGTTTAGGGCAACGTCAACTCAGACAATCCTTAAAACTTACTAATTCTCACCTCCCCAACCAAAAAGGTCAACCCACTGCTCGACCTACTTTAAGATGGATTCTTCAATGTTTTCAGTCAGTTCATTTAGTATTTATCGACTTAACGGGTGACAAGGTGGTTAAACAGCTTGTTTCATAAGGGATAGAGCCTGAA
>NZ_JAYGGY010000053.1:0-17442 GCF_034931625.1 Anabaena cylindrica UHCC 0172
TTATCTTTTCTCAGTAGTTGTAACTTATATCTCTGTTTTTAGTCTAAACTCCAGTTATAAATATAAACACCATAAAAAGAGACTTTGGCTCTACCAGGTGAGCAGGAACTGATCCAAGAGCGTTTACCTTTAATAGACCAACCATAACCTTCATCAGTGTCAAGATGAATATGACCTTCATCTATATAAACTAACAATTCTTCCTGGTGTAGAGCTTTGTCGAGTAATACTTTGAGCTTTTCTAGATACTCCGCCCGTTTTTTTGTATTCCCTTTATTGAGTAGAGGAAAGTGCCTTTTTCCAAGACAAACCCAATTTTTTGAGACTTTTACAAATCGTTTGACGACAGCAATCAATATTAAATTGAGTTTTTACCCACTCTACTAGACGAGGGAGATGTCCATCGCGGTATCGGTTGCTCTGTCCTTTCCTGTGGTGGTATTGCCGACAAATTCAACGCATCTCGGATTTGCTTGTCTAATCCTTGTTCTATTTCTGGAGACAAAGGGGGGGGTGTCCACCACTATGCTGGTAAACTAATCTTGATGAGCCTCCCTGATTGTACTGATGTACCCATCCCATGATTGTTTGTGGATGACGCTTTGTTTGGTGTCCTATTTTCGTTGCACTTTTACCTTTACTTATCTCGTACAGCGCCATAAACCTTTCTCTGCTTCGAGGATGAGTTGCTTTTAACGCCTTCTCTCTTAGTGTTTCTGCATTTTCTCCCCAACGGCTACAGTCTGGTTTTAACATCTTGTCTCTCACCTAATTTCCCCTCCCAATTAGGTTACATCAATTTCTGAAAAAACTATAGGTTTCAACTTGGATGGGGTTTAATTCAAAAGCCCTTTCACATTTGACTTCTGCCTCATCACTTTTAGCAGGCTTAAAAGTTTTAGTAGTAGATGATGAACTTGATATTCGAGAGTTGCTTGTTTTTATCCTAGAACAACACGGGATGCACGTTTCTACAGCTGCATCGGCTGAACAAGCATTACAAGTTCTGGCAAATTCAGAGCAAGATTTACTCATCAGCGATATTGGTATGCCAAATGTAAATGGTTATATGCTGATGCAAGAAATTAGAGCTAGTGAAGTGAGACAATATAGCCAGATTCCGGCGATCGCTTTAAGTGGTTATGCCCGTGAATTAGATAAAAAACAGGCGCAGTCGGCAGGTTTTCAAAAAAGTTTAGCTAAACCTGTAGAACAAGCTGAGTTAATTGCAGCTATTGCAAATCTTACAGGGCGGAGTTTTTAAGATTTACTAGGTTTAGACTGGCTTTACCTGGGCAATGGGCTACGCCTTGCTATAAGCGATGCTTCCGGCAACATAACGCACTTTAGATATAGTTGAATCCTACTAAGCACACTGAAGATTCAGTTTAATTCACAGACAGTTTTTAAACTACCCATTCATCTCCTACCATGCGTGCAAAATTGACAGTGAGATGAATGAGCCTTTTTAAAAAAATCTACTGTTGAAATACTTTTCGGAGATTATTGACTTCACCTTGTACAGGTGCAGCAAGCAGACTATATTCAGTAGGAGAACTAGCTGTCTCAACTAAAGCAACTAGAGTATCGTCAAACTTCTGTAATTGAGGTGAACCGCCGTGAGATTGGATTGAAGGACGTAAAGCTTCCCAAGTCTCTCGAATTTTACCAGCAACATTTTTTAATCTAGCTGTATTCCCATCGGCTGCCCAAATTTCTAGTTCACGACCATAGTAGTCGAGCATTGCAACCTCCAAAGGCATTTTAGGTTCTAACTGCATTGCTAGTTGATCGGCGATCGCACTAACTTGGTTAGCATCGCACATCGCTTGATGGTTCTTTGCTGCAACCGTACTTTGCAAAACAGTGATACTTGAGTCAAGCTTGGCTAGGTTGACATCGGTTTTTCCCTTTTCTGTTTTAAGGTGATCTGATAGAGCTTTGAGTAGTGATAAATGGTTTTTTGCTTCTGCCCAATTGTTGGTTTTAATCAGGTTATAGATAGTCTTGCTATACTCGCCGATTTGATTTAGAGTTGCTACTTGTTCATCTTTGCTCACTATTGCAAATGCCTTTGTACCATCAACATCATCATTACTGTCACTAACTTCGATTATGGGGACACTAATCGGTGATGGAGATGCGTAAACTGATTGTACTGATAAACTTAAACTCAAAGTTCCAACCAAACTAGCTTTCAAAATAAGCTTGATAACAGATTTCATGCTAAAACCTCTATTACTGTGGTTTTGTGACTTTGCTCTGTATCTATCACCAGCAAAGCACTTTAGGAATTGCTTCCTCTAGACTCTATCAGTCAGATGTGACAAATTCTTTACAAAACTATAAAAAAACAGTAACAATTTTCTCTTTATCTAATTTGCAAATAATGTTTGCAAGTTTTCACAAGTATTTCTGAAACACAAAATAATTTTTTCAAATCCTGATAAATCTTTCCAAGTTCTTTACTTTTACTAACTAAATTGAAATTACAGCAGAAGTCAAAAGTCAGTTATATATGGAAATCTTAATTGTTGAGGATAAATTTGAAATTTCTCGGTTAATCCAGTTTTCTTTGGAAGACGAAGGATTTTCTTGCCATAATTGTGGTGATGGGCTTCAAGCATTCCAAATAATTCAAGAGCATCAACCGAACTTAATCATCCTCGACTTGATGATTCCTAGTCTCAATGGCTTAGAGTTGTGTGCCAGAATTAGACAAAAACCTGGTGCAAAAGACCCCTACATCTTAATGTTGACAGCTAAGAGTGAGGAAATTGATCGTATTATTGGCTTGTCTACTGGTGCTGATGATTACTTAGTCAAACCTTTTAGCCCCAAAGAGTTAGTTGCCAGAGTTCGGGCGCTTCTGCGACGTAGCTTGCGTCAACCAGAGAAACATCAAATTTACCGTACCCAACATTTTCTGCTCGATATAGAGCAACACTCCGCTTTGCGTCAAATGAACCCTAATTTTTCAGAAAAAATAGATTTAACAAACTTGGAATTTAACTTACTAATAAATTTAATCCTGAATCTGACTCATTAGCTTTAAACTTTCAGTATGAAAACGAGCTTAACAACCTCAATGATACTGACGCTGCTTATGTCAGAGCCATCAGAGAACATTTTGATTAAAATGTGAGGTCGATTGCTTAAAATTAGTTACATAAGGGATGGGAATACAACCCATCCCTTAATTTTTACTATACTAGTGGTACTAAATAAAAAATATTGACAATTAATCTTTTCTAATTCTTGACCTTTATTAAATATATTGATATTAAAAAAAATTAAAAACATAGATTTAAGCAACATACATTATGAATGCTTCAACACAAAAGCTGACAAACAGTATACTTAATTTTTATCATATTATCAATTAATTATCCAACCTGGGAATATAATTATCATAAATCAATCACAGATTTAGGTTGTCAACCTTTTTATTGACAACCTATTTAGCTTTCAGCAAGCAATAAAGTAACAAGTAAGGAAAATTAAATGATCGAGAAACGTCCTCCAGGATTAATAGCAATTGTTATTTATAAAGGCTTTGTTGCCTTACTACTTACAGCTACATCTATTGTTCTACTGTTAGCTTTAAAAAAACATGATACTCTTGTGGTCTTTTCCGAATCTTACATATTGGAAGGTAAACGCGAAGTTATTGAGTGGTTACTAGAAAAAATTATTAATATCAAACCACAAACTTTAAAATTTAGTGGAATTGCCACTGCAATATATGCAGTTGTGACAGCCATTGAGGCTATCGGTTTATGGTATGAAAAAACTTGGGCAAAGATATTAGTTATTGGATTAGTTGGTATTAGTATACCTCCCGAAATCTATGAGTTAATTAAAGGGGTGACAATTTTAAAAATTTTAGTATTTATGGTTAATATAGCTGTGCTATGGTACTTAATTAGACATTTTTATAAACATTAATTAAGAGAACTTGCAGGTAAACACACTGTAAAACAACTTCCAATTCCCAATTGACTTGTGACGGTAATTAATCCACCGTGATTTTGAGCAATAGCTTGGGCAATAGCCAATCCTAAACCAGAACCACCAGAATTATAAGAACGTGATTTATCTGCTCGCCAAAAACGCTCAAAAATATTTCCTAAATCTTTTGGTGCAATGCCTACACCTGTATCTTGAACATTAACTACTATATCTGAAGCAGAACGATTAGCTGTGATTTCTACTATCCCTTCTGACGGTGTGTAATGTATAGCATTTTGAATTAAATTAGTAAATAATCGTGTTATTTGATTTGTATCACCTAATAGATAAAGCTTTTCAATTAATTGACTTTTGAGATTAATTTGTTTAGCGATCGCTTGCGGATAATACATTTGTACTAAGTTATTTAAAATTGAACTGAGATTAACAGTTTCTTCACTGCGGCTAGGAATATTATCATAACGAGCTAAAAATAGTAAATCTTCAGTGAGGCGAGTCATTTGGTTCGTAGCACTAGAAATAGCCTGAAATTTTTCTGCATCAGTTTCTCGCATTCCTTCTGGATACTTGAGTGCTACCCCTGCATTACTTTTAATCGCCATTAAAGGACTGCGGAGTTCATGGGAAGCATCAGCAGTAAACTGTTTTAAGCATTCAAAGCTTTCTTCAATTGGTTGCATCGCTTGACGAGTTAGCCAAATTCCGCCAACACTACTAATAATCAAAGCTACAACTATTCCACCACCTAATCCCAAATCTAATTTATTTAAAGTTTCATCAAATTCTTCTAAAGATTGACTGGCTCTTACATACCCAATGAATTGTTTATCATCACTACTAATAATTGGTAAAGTAACAAACTGAATGCGATTTTTACCAACTGTATTAATTTGTTGTCCTTCTGTTACATGAACAGGTAGACTTAAAATATCTCGCCCCTGCTTTTTGATTAGATTACCTTTAGTATCAAACCAGTTTAACCCTTGATGATTTTCAAATAATTTATCTTGAGGTAAGTCATTTTCAATTTTAATTCTTCCGTTATCAAACTCTGCATTAGCAGCAGCAACTTGTGCTAATGCAGCAAGTTTTTCTGTTTGTTGTTTATGGAGGCTATGGGTAAAGACAATCCGAACAACAATTGCAAATCCACCTAAGATTAATGATAATACAATTAAATAAGACAACAGTAAACGATGGCGAATTCTTTCAAACATAAACCAGATTTGCCCTTACTTAGCACACAGACGATAACCAACACCGTAGACAGTTTCAATAAAATCCTCTGAACTTCCTATTGCTCTCAGTTTCTTTCTTAAATTTGTAATATGAGTTTTAACGGTTTCCTCGCCGGATAATTTATCAAATTCCCACAATTTATCTAAAATTGCCGAGCGAGTTAAAACTTGAGTAGGATTTTTCAAAAAACATTCCAATATCATGTATTCTTTATGTGTTAATGATAGAGGCTTACCTGCGTAGGTTACATTGCAATTACTAGAGTCTAGTTGTAAATCACCGTGAATTAAAATTAATTGGCGAGTTTCTGGACTTCTTCGAGATAAAGCTCTAATTCGTGCTGCTAATTCTTCTAGTTCAAATGGTTTAACTAAATAATCATCTGCACCAGCATCAAGTCCAATTATTTTATCTGGCGTTGTATCTCGTGCTGTCAACATCAAAATAAAAGCGTTACAATTAGCAGCACGTAACCGTTTACAGAGAGTAATTCCATCTAAGCACGGCAACATTAAATCTAATAAAATTAAATCATAATTACCTGCTTCGGCATATTCCCAACCTTCAATCCCATCACCAGCAATATCTACAGCATGATGCTGGTGTTTTAAATCTTCGGCTAAGGGTTTAGCGATGCGATCGTCATCTTCAACTATTAAGATTCTCATATCTTTGATGCTATGCCAAAAATCAGAAAGGGAAAATTTAGCAACCCTACGATTCCAAGGATGAGAGGTGTTCCTATTATGGCGTGAGTTAAGCTAATCGTTGCATAATTAAGGCGGGCAAGACTTCGGCGTGAGCGCTCAGTCGAACGCTGCCCACCCCACAAGATATTGATAAAATTTTGATATGCAAATTAGATGTATTTTAGCTTATCTCCTTAAACGCATCACTCAATTTGGTGACGCACCTTTTTCTCGTTTCGCACGGAAAAGAATAGGACAATTGCCAGCAGGATAAAGGCGATCGCCGAAGCATATTCCCTTGGCAGTGAGAGTCCGCCATTTTTCACTGGTTTGGTCAGAAAATCTCCAAAGGTGGCTCCGAAGGGTCGCGTGAAGATGAACGCGAGCCAGAATAGGAGAATATCGCTCAACTTTGTTACGTAGTGAAGGGCGATGACAACACCAATGACACTGGCTGTCACGAATGCGCCCTGGATATAGCTCAGTCCCAAGTTGCTTGTCAGAAAGTCACCAAAGGCCGTTCCCAAACTGTTGGAGAACACGACAGCCAGCCAATAGGTAGTCTCTGCGTCTTTCCTGATGATCGGATAAACGCTCAAGTCTCGATCCCGGTAGTACCAGATGGCAAGAACGCTCAACAGACAGGCTACCAGGATCAGCGATCCCACTGCGTAGCCTAGCCCAAAAGATCGATCCATTAAGTCTGAAACTTCGGTTCCGGCTGTGGTTGTTGCAATGATCGCCACCCAGTAAAGGACTGGAATATATCTCTCGGATTGAATTTGAAAAAATAGGAGAATGGCCAAAAGGGCGAAAGTTACGGCAAAGGCTATGTAATATCCCAGCCCAAGAGTCATTGAGATGAAGTCACCTGCTGTCTCGCCGAGCGTCGTGGCGATAATCTTCATGATCCAGAAGTAAATTGTGACTTTTGCAACTTTGTTCATTTATTTTTCACAATAAAAAATAGTCAGTCATGATCATTCAGATTAGCTGAGTCTGGTGGAAACAACTAAGATATCAATGGCACGCTTGAAAAGCTCTAAGCTGTGTGGAATAAGCACTACATTAACATTAAAAGCTATTGAACAGTCAACAGATAGGTTAGGTAATCGCAAATTGCCAACCAAATCGCCTCTTCACAAACAGAAAAATCCCATTCGTTTGAGAAGGCGATCGCTAATCAGTCTTGTCGGTCAATCGGCAATAAGGCTGGTTTCTTCTGCGTAAGGGTTAAGTAAATAACCAGACTCGCAATTATAGACAGAAAAAGCATACTGGTTCCGACTGTACCAAAACCAAAACCTCCATTTGTAGAAGATTGGGATAGTAAATCACCCATAGATGCCCCAAGCGGACGAGTCAAGATGTAAGCTAACCAGAATGCCAAAACTGCATTCATCTGGAAGTAATAATAAGCGATCGCAATGATTGCAATTGAAGCACCAAATATCAGTGCTGATTGTGCATAACCCACTTTCAAAGCCTCTGCTAAAAGGTCTCCTGTTGCAGTACCCAAAGCAAACGTAAACAAAACAGTTACCCAATAAAAAAGCTCTCTTTTAGCTGTATTTATGGAGTGCATGGCTAATGTCTTTTCGTTTGCATACCATAGCGCAAATACCACCAACAAGGAAACACTAAAAATTACAGTAGTTGTTACCAAACTAACTCCAAGCTCGTCTACCAATCTATCAGTGATCAGTGTGCCAACGATACTTATCAAAACGACCACAAACCAGAAACTTGCTGGAACATAGCGTTTCAGCTTAAACTGATTCAACAACACAATTAGTAACACGCTGCTCATAATGTAGGATGTAACACCTAAACCCAAGTTCAGGGTTGCTGACAGAAAATCTGCTGCGGTTTCACCTACCGTGGTTGCCAGAACCTTAATAATCCAGAAGTAAATTGTCACCTCTGGAACCCTGTTTAACATCTTCTTCATGATATTTGTTCTTATCGATTTTTTGCTAGAAGTTGACATGAAATCACATCTTTATCTGAACTTGCAGGTTCATCGTAGAGAGAAAAAGTCAAGAACTTGGAAATATATGACTGGCAATGAAAATTTTTACTCTCTACCTACTAATTTCCGTCTTCCGGCTTTAAATACCAGCAGTAATACGATAGCTTCTCTTCGAGACGCTCCGCGAACGCTCGCCGTAGGCATCGCACTCAAGCGAAAATACTTCCAGCGATGAAATAAGGTTAGTTGCAGTGGTTATATACTGCTTTGATTGACTGAGGCTTTTTCGCCATGCTTCCATATAAGTATAGAACACAGGAGTAATATATTTAATTTCGTCAAAGTACTTAGGTTTACGTAACATTGATTCGTATTCCCTAAATGCGACTGTTGTGCTGACCGCTTGTCGCCAACTTGAACAGCTTTAAATACGCGTCTTTGAAGGCGGAAAAGGTTACGGCGGAATTTCTTCCACGGTAGAGCTTTCCAAGATTCACTAGTTTTATAACTGTGTCTAATCATTTTCTCTTCTCTGGGTTGTATTTTCTGAACACCTCGCAGCAATTACGTTGCGTCCTACCCTAACTGTGGGGATTCCTCCGCTCGTCTGGGCTACCCAAGGTTCGACTGCCTTAAGACCCACAATTAGTTTTTATTCGTTCCCTCGGTGAGATTGATAGTTCCTTTAGATGTAGCCACTTCAACTACTAGATTCCCTGGACTCTTGCCGTTATACGTGCAATTACGGCGGGGATTAGCTCTAGTGGGGTCAGGGGTGATGGTTGTTACGCCCTGCCCAAAGACTAAGTTGCTTTTCTAGGCTCTGTTTCATCATGGGAACCCCCTATTAGCGCTAGTGTCAGCCCGTAACGGCTGTTTCTTTGAGCCAATACTGGTAATCCTTCTTACCCCGATTGCCAAAGTCTTCCTTGCTTTATATAAAATTGAGTGAACTTTACAAGCTCCCATTTTCACTTTGTCTGCAACAAATTTTCATTTAGTCTGCAAACCGACAAGTGGTGAGCCAGCAAAGAAACTTTCATTATAAAATTCTTGATATCACAACTGATATCGCCATGAATAACAAGACCCCACCCAGCCAAATGATCCGCGTGCCTAATGTACTAATTCCTGTAGTACAAAAACTCTCAAAAATTCACCGTGATGGTCACACAACGGCGTTACTGCAAGGGTTACAGGAATTGATTTCGCAGTTTGATAGCAGTGCTAAACTGGAAGCAACCACCGAGTTACAGGAGGTGGAGGAGAAATTGGGGCAACTGGAAACACACCTTTGTCAGCAAGACGAACAGCTGGCTGTTAAACTAGAAACTATTGCCAAGCACTTAGATAAAATTGAACGGGCTATAGCTTCTGGTAGATACAGTAACTCTAGACCTCGGAGTTCAGCGTATCCATACCAGTATCAACAAGCAGTAGAAATCAACTCCTTCCCCAATGAAAATTTAGCGCAGAGATTGGGGATGACACCGCAGAGTTTAATTAATGAACGGGAAACCAAAACTGAACAGGAATTCATCAGCTGGTCTAGGAATCGAGATCCTAGTGGGTTGGGCTGGAAATTTCAGGCAGAAGATGGGTTGTATTATCCAGTTCGGCAGTAGGAGGTTAGTAACTAGCTAGTATTTTACTAACAAATGCTAACAATAATTGTTCACAGGTTATTAATACTCTGTTATATCTATTTTTACTAATTCCAATAAACCCTGTCTAATCACCTGTTCAACTAACTCACTTCTAGTGATGCCTAATTTCTCGGATACCCTATCAAGTTCTGTGGAAGCAGTCTCAGTTAGCATGATCTGATACCTCTGCTTTGGTTCACCATATTTGTCTTTCTCAGCTTTTCTTGGTCTTACCACTGGCTATACACACATCAATACCTCCACACTTTACAAATTTATGGGCAATACTATATACACACTTACACATCTACATATAAAATAAAAATAAGGCGACACCTACGCTGCACTTTGTGAATCTTGACAGGTAGGCAAATCGCCTTAACCCTTACAGGTAAATCAATCATGACACAAATTCAAAATTTTCTCGCCAGTGCTAATGACACCACAGTAGTCAAAGAACAACCCAGTAACAGAGAACCATTAAAGCATTTATTAATTGGTTCAAGGAGAACTGTTACCAGTACAATTCATCATTTACAGGTAATTGGTTATGCAGATGTTGGAGATTGGAGCGAACCCATACCCACTGGTAATGTTGGGGAGTTCATGAGTATTTTGATCAGACAAATCCTGATTAAATAACAAGAAATAACCAGTGTTGCCAACTAATTAAGAATTATTTTGACAGGAGGAGGTTAAACCCTTCTGTCAAGAAAATTTTATGGATTTGTTCCTTGTCTCGTATAGATATTCTTTACTTTGATGAATAATTGTGATTGTTGTTTCACCCTTTTTCTTCAAGAAAATATTTAAATCTCAACTGAATAAGATTTAAAATCTTGATAGATCAAACAGAGATAATTGACCAACAGAAACATTACCCTTCCCACCACGATGATAATGAAGGTGGCATCCACTTTATATAGACAACAACAACCACCTCCACAACATAGAAAAAACAACAACAACAGACCTAATTTTTGCGTTAGGGTAGAAACAAATTAATTTCCACAACGTAGAAAATGGTCAAAGTAGAATGGGCGATATCCCCTGACACAGAAGAAAGATTTAGCTGTGTCTTCGACCCTAAAACCTGCCTACCCATAGAGCCAATCCAAAGATTTTTGAACTACTGTAGAAAGCGACAATTAGCACCTAATACAATAAGTACATACGCCTATCGACTAGTAGACTTTTGGCGCTGGCTAGAATTCAAATCTCTCAACTGGTCTGAAATTGGGTTAAATGAATTAGCCGACTTTGTGAATTGGTACTTGCTAGGTAGTGAAATAGAAGCCATCTCAGAAAAAGTCAGAGAAATAGTTGCCAAAAGAAGTCCTCGCACCGTCAATCAAGCAGTCACCGCCATCCAAGAATTCTATACCTATCACACAATTGAAGGCAGAATAGAAGAAAAACATTTCACCAAACTAGCGCATCATTGGGGAAAAAGAGGAGGCTTTCTCAAAGGCATCGTTAAAAACAATCCACAAAAAAGCAAACGCATCAAAATAAAAGAACCAAAACAATTTAGTGGATGTCTACTAGACGAAGAAATTGCCACCTTAGCCAACGCCTGTACAACTTATCGAGACAGATTAATTATCATGCTGTTGCGTTCAACAGGAGTAAGAAGAGGAGAACTATTAGGATTACACTTAGAAGACGTAAAAGATTTAGATAACAGTGGACGCATTCGCATTGTCCGCAGAGAAGACAACCCTAATAGTGCAATGGCAAAAGGAAGAGAAAGAGAAATCCCCATTCTACACCAACGGTCAGCCATTCAAGAGACCTTTCATGCCTACCTATTAGAAGAATATCCACATAGAGCCGAAACCTTGGGACATGGAATGTTATTCGTCAATTTATCAGGGAAATGGGAAGGACAAGCAATGTCTTTAGTTCGCTTAAATAAATTATTTGACCAACTCCACAAACGAACAGGAATTAAAGCACATCCCCACCTATTTCGCCATACCTTCGCTACCAGAATGTTGCAAGATAATTATCTTGACCAATATGTACAACAGCTTTTAGGACATCGTTCAATCGTCACAACCAAAGACATTTACAGTCATGTTCTTGATGAAATGACCCTAGACCAATACCTAAGAGAAGAAGAAGAAAACTAATGGCACAAGCACTTGTTCCAAAAAAGTTACAAGAGCGAATTAAAAACTCCGAACTAGGAAAAGAGTGGATTAATGACCCACTAATGAATCAAGATATTTGGTCACTATTAGAATTGGGTTATAGCCAAGAAGAATGCCGAATTAATGGACATTATCATCTCTACTTCCACAAAATTTCACTGCCTTGGTTAAAACAACTGACTCAACTAACCATTAGAGCCAGCATTCGAGAGAGATATTCCCTGGGTCGTATTATTCAACGACTAGGTTGTTTAAACCACTTAGCACATTTTTTATATAACAATGGATATACCCAGCCCCAATCTTTAACAGAATCAATCCTCCATCAATTTATCAGCGAAATTAACACTAATAATCGTCAAAATACAATTAACTATGCTCTCAATCTGTGGCGAGAAGAAAAGTGGCTAGAAATCGCCTTCACCCCCATGAGAATTTCCCAAAAAACACCCAAAATCGAGACAATACCAGAAGAAGTTCTTTACCAAATCTACGAAAAACTTGACTTATTCCCCCCGACAATTGAAAGACTTTTTCGGTTACAATTGGCATTAGGCTGCCGCATTGGAGAAATTCTCACCATGCCACGCCACAGCCTCAAACAAGAAAGCGAAAAATGGTTTTTACTACGTTGGTTTGAAAAACTCAAACACTGGCGGTTTGTTCAGATTCATCCTCAAGTAGCTGAATTAGTTCAAGAACAACAGAGATTTCTGGATACCCAATTTGGTAGAGATAGTGAATTCGATAAACTATTTTGTCACGTTTATAGTCCCCAAAAAAGTATTCCTTGGGCTGATAGAGAATCAGAAACAAAACTGTGCTATCAACCCCAAACAATTACCAGATTAAAAATTAGTAACTGGCTAACTAAATTTCGAGAAGTAGCAGACTTAAAAGATAAACATGGCAACAGATTTAAATTAACTAGCCATATGTTTCGCCGCACCAAAGCCAGCATTATGGCTCATTGTGAAGTAGAAGATGAATATATCGCCGCCGTACTAGGTCACGGCTCCTTAGATATGTTACCTCATTATCGCCAGCGTTCACTAATCAGATTAGAAAAAGAAGCTAATCTCAAAGGTTATGTGGATATGTATGGTCAAATTACAGCTTTTAAACCGAGAAAAACCAGGTATGAAAAATTAGCGAATCTCCTCAAAGTTAGTACCCCTCTAGGAGAATGTCATCGTCCCACCATGTTAGGAGATTGTCAACATCGCTATGCCTGTCTTAGTTGTTCTCATCATCGCGTAACCCTCGAAGATAAATCCCAATTAGAAGCTGACTTAAACCGCTTACAGCAAGACCTAATTCAAACTCAAAACAACGGACAAGAAAGACGAGTAACAGAGATTAATAACCTATTAGTTTTCATCAAAAATCGTTTTCAGGGATTGTCAGAATTACAACATATTCAAAACCAGAAAAATCATGGGTAAACGCAAGCATTTACCAATTTCAATACACCAAACCCTGCACGGAAATTTATCAGTCAATTGGCAGACAGATTATATTGGCGAATTTAATTGTCCCCATTGTCATCGCGGACAGTTAAGCCATTTCTTTTATGACAAGAAAACACTTTGTCAAATTCAATTAAGCTGCGAACTCTGCCACACATACACTCCCCTCTCCTGTCAAACTAGACAGTCTCCACCCATATCAATACACCAAACCCTTCAAGGAACTCTATCAGTCAATTGGCAGACAGATTATGCTGGCGAATTTATTTGTCCTCAATGTAATCAAGAAAAAATCACCAGCTTTTATAACAATCAAAAAGCCATTTCTAAACTGAGAGTTAAATGTCAATCATGCGCTAAAATAACCCAATTAACTTGTCAACTTCCTCAACATCCAAATATCTCAATACACCAAACCCTTCACGGAACTTTATCAGTCAATTGGCAGACAGATTATGCTGGCGAATTTATCTGTCCTCAATGTAATCAAGGAAAAATCACCAACTTTTATTACTCAAAAGGGGCTGTTTGCAAACTAAAATTGTCATGTGATTTTTGTCATCAGACAACTTACCTAACTGGTACAGTTAAACACTTACCCATTTCCACTCATCTAACTCTTCAAGGAACTCTATCAGTAAATTGGGCAGAAAAGTATGCTGGAGAATTTATCTGTCCTCAGTGTAATCAAGGTCAAATCAGCAAATTTAATTATACTAATGGACATAGTTGTCAACTCAGGCTAGGATGTAATCATTGTTCCCAAAAGACCCTCCTTTGTTGTCAAGTTCCACCTCAGATTCATAGTTATCGCCCCCATTTAGTTTGTCCTAATCCCCTCTGCCATCAAATAGGACCAAATGGACAGAAAGGATGGATTTATGAAAGCTTTCAAGCCAACAGCAGACAGAGTAATTTTCGCTGTTACTTCTGCCACATTAACTTTAATCCTCACGCCACAAGTTATAATAGTTGGGTTGGGTGTCAACAACAAAAAACCTTATTGAACTTCTGTTTTGATGATGATGTTTGGGATTTTCGTCATTTTGTCAAAAACTCACCCCCTCAAATTCTCAACTTTAAGTCAATTAAACCAGAATGGTTTCGTGTCAAAGTCAAGGAATATCTATATTCCTTACTCAAATCAGGTAAGTATTCTGCCAGTGCCACACCGATAAATTCTCTAGTAGCTTTGCGTCAGTTCGGTCAAATTTTGAAGCAGAATCATATCCAAAATCTCTCTGAAATTCGCCGAGAACTAATCTTCAAGTTTCTCGACCTCAACCAAACTAACTGTAATCGGACTATTCGAGAAAAGCTATATATCCTCAAAGATTTTTGTGAATTTTTAGGATTAGAATCCCAAAACTTAGTTCGTCAGCGAGATATTCCTAAACAAACCATTCAGGACGTGGATTGGTTGGATGAAATCACCCGTCAACAGATTAAACAGCATCTCGACCAAATTCCTGCTCCTCTTGCTCGTCATTATTTAATCCAAGAATATACAGCTGCTCGTCCCGCAGATATTTGTCAGATGACTTTTGATTGTTTAGTTGCAGAAAATGATCAATGGTATATCAAGTTTTATCAGCATAAGGTAGAACGATGGCACAGACTCCCTGCCTCTCGTGAAATTAGACAAATCATTGAACAACAACAGCAATGGATGAGAAAAACCTTTGGCAAGGATTACCCCTATCTGTTTTGTCATTTTAGAAGTATTAAACAGAGTTCTTACCCATCCTTTCCTAGTCTTAAACCAATGCCCAGACCCCCTCATGTAACAGCAGAGCAAAACCCAATGGTTCGCCTGATTCGTCTGTTAATAGAGCGCGAAGACATTCGTGATCATAATGGTATTAGACCCTACTTTACAGGTAAAATTACCCGTTCTAGTCGCCTCCAGGAAGTGAGGGCTAAACACGGAATGGAAGCTGCTCAACTCTATGCTGACCACCTCAATAGTGAAACCACATTTCAACACTATGCGCCTCCCACTAAGGAGCAAGTAGCGGCAGTAGATTTACCTTTTCAGAAACTACTGCTCAATTCCCAAAACCGCTTTCTCCCTTGGCAAAGTTTACCTGAAAGCCTTCTTAAAAACCCTCAAGCCCACGAACTTGACCTGGAAATTTCACCGCGTCTGACGGTCTATGGTTACTGCACCCTTGACCCTAAAACCAACTGTATCTACAACCTCTATCCCAAATGTTACGGCTGTAGTAGTTTCCGCCCCAGTACCAGCAAATTACCTCTTTATGAACGGCAATATGCTGGAGAACACAAACGCATGGAGTCAGCTAAACAAGCCGGGGCTACCCTAGCCTATGAAGAATCTCAGGCTACCCTAGAAGCAATGGATAAATGGTTATCTGATTTGAGGAAAGTTGCTAATGACGAAGCAACCATTACGTGAAAAACAGACTGCTGTCCTGCGGGCAGCCCAACAACAGCGAAAAGAACACAAACGTGAACAAGTATTTCGTGCTATTGAAGAGATTCAAAAAAGTGGTAAACCTTTGACTTTTCCTAATATTGCTCAAGTTGCTGGCTGTTCCATTTCTTACCTCTACAAATGGACAGAATTAACGGAATATATTCATGATTTACAGTCGCAAAAAACACAGCAACTTAACTCATTGGCGGAAAAACAACCTGGACCTCATAGTCTGAAAACTATTTCTGAAGTATTCAAGCAACGAATTCGAGAATTGGAGGCTGAAAATAGAGAATTAAAGCGACAGAATCAGAACTTGAGAGGTCATGTTGCTGAAATTTTTGAGTTGAAGTCGGAATGTGAACGCTTACGAACACAAATTAAGCAGTTGACTATACCTGAATCATCCCCAAAAGTTGTTTCTTTCAACTCGGTTGCCCAAAATTCAGATGATGGTGAACTCCAGAATCCATCTTTAGAGATTATTCATTTAATTACTGAAATGGGCATGAAAATCGGCGTTAGATTAAAACAGGAAATAGCTAAACATGAGCCAGAGAAAGTGAAGTTGGCAATATCCGCTTTCAAACAGTATAGAAGCCATAATAAAATTGAGAGTCCTGGTGCTTGCTTGCTGGCAATGATTCGTGATGAAGCTGAACCTAATGTTCCTCAAACAGCGATGACTCCTGAAGAAGATGAGTTTGAATGTTGGTATCGTCAGGCTATTGAGAGTGGTTTCTGTCAAGATGTTCCGAAAAAATATTTACCCATACAACAAGGAGAAATTATGGTTCGAGTCGGCAATGATAAATGTTTATCGGGCTATGAATTACAAGAGTGGCGAATGGCTAAAGCGAAAATGGAAGATAATGAGGATTCATCAATTTCTTGAATTAAAGTCAACTCTTTTATATCCGCGCTTTTCTCTTCGTTCTTGCAGCTTGTAGTAAGTTATTAAAGCAGCTTGATAATTAGGGCAATCTAAATCTTTTGATTTGCCAAATCCTCGATAAATAGCACTGCCCCAAGTTTTGGTGATCATCCATTCTCCAAATATGTTTTGGCAAAGGGTTAAGGTGTAGAATCGTGTATCTCTTTGCCACTTCGATTGTAGCCATTTGTCAAGTTGATAGGCAATTTTTACTGTCATCTCAACCACGTTTTTGCTTTGACTATGCAAGACTCTTCAATACAGTGATGTTAACAACCTTGCTCTGTTTATACGGTACTGAATCAAAAATACAAGTTAAATTTTGTCAAGTTTTCTGTTTTGTTAAAAGGGAGTTATCATGGGTTACGTTGTAGAAGATTTTCATCAATATCAGTCACATCAAGGTTTCTACGACGTGGATTCTACATAATCCACTACAAAGACAAATTAGGTTCTCTAATCTGTTATCAGATGGGTCTCTATTCCAGTGATGAACCTGTAGATTATAGGCACGAGGTTTAGTAATGTCATTAGGTTTTTCACCAGGACGTAAGCAAACACGACCGCATTTTTGGCAAGACCAATCAGCTTTTTCTTTAATGTTTTTAGCTAATTCTTTCCAGTGCTTTGGGTACACCATGATAAGTATTAAATTAAACTTTAGGATTGTGATATTATGATATTATTATAAAATAAACAACAACATTTTTTTGTGATTTAATTTTTAGCTTCTGCATTCAGCAATCAAGGTTCAGCTAGAAGTTGAAAAACTGAAGATTAGATGTAAATTCCTCATCAAAGAAAGAGAATTCAAGATTCAGTAGTCAGAATATCTCATCTTTGTATTGAATTTTGAGCTTAAAATGAAAATCACACCCTGGATGCAAGGAAAACTCACCATGACAGTTACTACTGCTAAATGGAG
>NZ_JAYGGY010000054.1:0-17084 GCF_034931625.1 Anabaena cylindrica UHCC 0172
TGTAAACTCAGTCCTTCTGGGTCATTTTGTCGTGCCTTAGTCTAAACTCCAGTTACGCAAACATACCCACGTATCTTAACCCTATTCTATAATTCCATATCAGTATAATCTCACTGGTTCACTACCCATAAGCAATGATAGTTTTGCAGCATAAACCATTTTAGGCAAATAAAAAAATGGCTGTGGGTATAGAAGAACAGGGTAGCAAGTTTATCACCACCGAAGCAATCAAGAATCAAGACGGAGAGCAGAAAGTTTGGGATGCTGTTCGGAGTGCGTTTGCAGATAAAAACTGTATTGGATATTGGCGTTATCCTATTTTTTCTAAAGCTGGAGAAATTAGGAAAGAGCCGGATATCTTAATAGTTGATAGAGAATTGGGTGTAGTTATAATTGAAGTCAAATCCATAAATATCGACAAAATTGCAGCTATCAATGGTCAACAGTGGCAATTACAAAATAGTGATACAACAGAAATAAATCCCTATCAACAAGCAGAACATCAACTCCGAGCATTAATATCATATAGTGACAGAGAATCGGCACTTTGGCGGAAAGTTAATGGTAGAGCTATAGTTGCATTACCGCAAATTAC
Organism: Anabaena cylindrica UHCC 0172; assembly: GCF_034931625.1. Lineage (GTDB taxonomy): Bacteria > Cyanobacteriota > Cyanobacteriia > Cyanobacteriales > Nostocaceae > Anabaena > Anabaena cylindrica_A. The sequence goes on from NZ_JAYGGY010000054.1 coordinate 596, forward strand.
CGCAGAACAATGGCAGCAAAAAGGTTTTGATAAATTACCAGATTGTCCACCAATTATATTTCAAGACCAATTAGGAAAAGTTGGTTTATTAGAACGAATTCAGCAAGCTAATATTGTCATTCCTGGTGCAGATTTAGAAGATAAAGACTGGGAATTATTACTATCTGTGATTGGCGGTACACCTGTGCTTCGTAAACCACCACGTAATCAGGTTAATACTACAGGTAAAACTCGTTCTAGCGTCATCGAAGGGCTACGAGAACGATTATATGAAATTGATTTACAACAAGAACATATTGGTAAAGAAATTCCTCCAGGTCCCCAACGTATTCGCGGTATTGCTGGTTCTGGTAAAACTGTGTTGTTGTGTCAAAAAGCTGCACATATGCACCTCAAACATCCAGACTGGGATATTGCTTTAGTATTTTTTACTCGTTCTCTGTATGATTTAATGATTGGGTTACTCGACCAATGGATACGCCGTTTTAGTTGTGGTGAAATGCAATATGATCCCAAAACTAACTTGAAATTACAAGTATTTCATGCTTGGGGAGCGAAGGAACAACCAGGTTTATATAGAACCATTTGCGAACATCATGGTAAAAGACCTGGAACTGTCCAGAATACTAAGGAAAAACAACCAAATCGAGGTTTAATAGATTTAAGCAAACGCTTATTAGAAGAAATTAGCATTGAGCCGATGTTTGATGCCATCTTAATAGATGAAGGTCAAGATTTAGTCGCAGAAGATGATTTAAAATACGAAGATAAGCAAGCTATTTATTGGTTAGCTTATCAATCTTTACGACCTGTAAGTGAAGATAAGCCAGAAGAAAGACGTTTAATTTGGGCTTACGATGAAGCTCAAAGTTTGGATAGTTTAGTAGTTCCCAAAGCTAAAGAAGTATTTGGTGAGAAATTAAGTAATCTCTTGAATAAACAACCCCAATATCCAGGGGGAATTAAACGCTCGGAAGTAATGCGTCGTTGTTACCGGACTCCAGGACTAATTCTCACATCTGCTCACGCAATTGGTATGGGTTTATTACGTCCAGAAGGGATGCTAACTGGTATTACTAATAAAGATGATTGGAATAGAATTGGTTATGAAGTGAAGGGAGATTTTCGGCGAGTTGGTAAACCTATAACTGTTAATCGACAACCACAATTTTCACCAAATCCTATTCCTGAACTTTGGGGAGAACCTGTATTAGAATTTGCAACCTACTCTTCTCGTGAAGCGGAAATGACGGCTTTAGCTGAGAACATTATGCACAATATCGTTCATGATGGACTCAACCCCAGTCGTGATATTTTAGTGTTAGTTTTAGGTTCGACTTATGAAGCAATGGAATTAGAAACTTATGTAGCGAGTTTCTTAATGGAATACGACATTGATGTTTATATTCCCACAGCTTTAAAGTTAAATGATTTAGTTCCCCAATATCCTCATAATGATCCTGATAAATTTTGGCATGAAGGTGGTGTAACTGTATCTCGCATCACTCGCGCAAAAGGACATGAAGCCGATATGGTATATGTGGTGGGTTTTGATAATGTGGCGCGGAATGAAGATGATGTAAATTTCCGTAACCAGTTGTTTGTCGCTTTAACTAGAGCTAGAGGTTGGGCAAATTTAAGCGGTGTTGGTAATTATCCTATGTATGAGGAAATGCGGAAAGTAATTGCTAGTGGGGAGAGTTTTACTTTTACTTATAAGCGTCCACCTAAGCGAGATATTGGTGATCATGATTAAGTTCACAATTTGATGCGCGAGGGGGTGGGTGTAAAAAATCTGGTTTCTCAAAAAATCTCTGAAATCATGTCTACGTCAGGCTTTGCTTGATTTTTTTCTACGATACCCCCGCGCACCTTATACAGTAAGGATTTCAGCTATTTTTTCTCTTGACACGATTCCTGTAATGGACTAATATGACCTCATTCGCGCAACTGAACCTTGAAAACTACATATATACATATATAAAGGCTTTCAGGCTGCCGCTATTGCAATTTCACCTAACCCCTATTAGGGATTGAAACACCAGTTCTACTAATGGCGCTGCGCGCAATAAATAATTGCAATTTCACCTAACCCCTATTAGGGATTGAAACTGGATGGTTTACATTCACAATTTCAATTAATCCAAAATAAATTGCAATTTCACCTAACCCCTATTAGGGATTGAAACCATAATCTTTGTAAGCGTTCAGGGGGTAAAAAGAAGACGAAGAACAACCCCCAAAATTCTAAGTGATTGACGCACTTCTGTTCCATGTCACTTAATTTATCAGATTTTGGGGGTAAATTTTAGCTATCTCTCTTCTACCCCCTGAACGGTTACGAAAAAAATTTAGTATACGAATTTGTCTCAGAACTTGGATTAGAATTAGTTTCGTATAAATATCTCACATCAACTGCTTCAAGAATATCTTTATCTGCTGATGAATTTGCTAAATTTGCTAGAGATAAACTACCTAAACAAATTTACATGAGTCCTATGATCAAAAAGTATTTTAGACAGAAATATGAGTCAACCTATACTTTAGATGATTATGTAATAATAGCGAAAAAATCATAGAAATGATTGACAACCCAGAAACAAAATCAGGTTGGCATGGAAAACTTAACTTAGTCTATGCTAAACGCCAAGATTCCACCCAGTTAATTTACAACCATCATCAAGCGCCATTTAAAGTACAACGCCCGTTTTACCCAGAAGGGCAAGATGTTTGCCATAGCGTCATTTTACACACGGCTGGCGGCGTTGTGGGGGGCGATCGCTTAACCTCCGCAATTCACCTCCAATCCCACACAAATGCGGTAATCACCACAGCCGCTGCTGGTAAGATATATCGCAGTAATGGCTTACCCGCAAAACAAACTGTAAATATCCAAATTGAAGCTAATGCTTGTTTAGAATATTTACCTCAAGAGACGATTTTATTTAACGGTGCTGTTTATCGCCAAGATTTGAAAGTAAATTTAGATACCAATTCTAGCTTTATCGGCTGGGAGATTACACGGTTGGGAAGGAGTGCGAGGAGAGAAAAGTTTTTAGAAGGGGAGATGCGATCGCACACCGAAATCTGGCAAAATGGGATTCCGCAATGGATTGATAGGCAAATCTTACCCGGTAGCGAAGCAGTATTTCACAGTCCCCACGGTTTAGCAGGATGTCCTGTAGTTGGTAGTCTGGTTTGGGTAGGAAGTCCAGTTTCCACAGAAATTATTGAAAAAGCACGTTTTTTAGCTATTCAAAATAATTTAATTGGTGTCAGTCGTCTGCAAAATGGATTTTTGTGTCGATATCGTGGTAATTCTACATCTGAAGTCAGAAATTGGTTTACAAATGTTTGGCAACTGTTACGAGTATCTTTGCTGAATCGTGGTAATTGTATACCCAGAGTCTGGCAGATTTAAAATAACCGCAGAGGAGGAAAAATGCAACTAACACCGCAGGAAAAGGATAAATTATTAATTTTCACCGCTGCTTTAGTCGCAGAAAGAAGAAAAAATAGAGGTTTGAAATTAAATTATCCCGAAGCAGTTGCTTTTATTTCTGCTGCAATTTTGGAAGGTGCAAGAGATGGACAAACGGTGGCAGAATTAATGAGTTATGGAACAACACTATTAACTCGTGATGATGTTATGGAAGGTATTCCAGAAATGATTCATGATGTCCAAGTGGAAGCAACTTTTCCTGATGGCACAAAGTTGGTAACTGTGCATAATCCGATTAGATAATGCTCACGCAAAGGCGCAAAGACGCAAAGGAAGAAAATATGATTCCAGGTGAAATCATTACAGCAACAGGTGAAATTGAATTAAATGCAGGTCGTCCAACCACCAAATTAATAGTAGCAAATACAGGAGATAGACCAATTCAAATTGGTTCACATTTCCATTTTTACGAAGTCAACATAGCCTTACACTTCGACAGAGAAAAAGCACGAGGAATGAGATTAGATATCCCCGCCGGCACAGCCGTGAGATTTGAACCAGGAGACGAAAAAGAAATTACCCTCATCCCCCTCGTCGGTACACGCCAAATCTACGGATTCAACAACAAAATCAACGGAAACCTCTAAAAAACCTCAGCGTCCCTCAGCGCTAACCTCCGCGTCCCTCTGCGTTTAAAAAAAGGATAAAATATGCCCTATAAAATGAACCGCCAAGCCTACGCCGAAACCTTTGGCCCTACAGTAGGAGACAAAATCAGATTAGCTGACACAGAATTATTTATAGAAGTAGAACAAGACTTCACCACATACGGCGACGAAGTGAAATTTGGAGGGGGAAAAGTCATCAGAGACGGGATGGGACAATCCCCAATTTCTAACGCTGATGGTGCAGTAGACTTAGTTATTACTAACGCTTTAATTCTCGATTGGTGGGGAATTGTCAAAGCCGATATTGGCATTAAAGACGGCAAAATTCACAAAATTGGTAAAGCCGGAAATCCCTATATTCAAGACAACATAGATATTATTATTGGCCCTGGAACTGAAGCTTTAGCAGGGGAAGGAATGATTCTCACGGCGGGGGGAATTGATTCTCACATTCATTTTATTTGTCCCCAACAGATTGAAGTAGCGATCGCATCTGGAATCACTACTATGATAGGAGGTGGAACAGGCCCCGCCACAGGCACAAACGCCACTACCTGCACTCCCGGCCCCTGGAATATGTACCGAATGCTGCAAGCGGCCGATGCTTTCCCTGTCAATATCGGCTTTTTAGGCAAAGGTAACACCAGTCAACCCCAAGGACTCATAGAACAAGTTCAAGCCGGTGCAATGGGGTTAAAACTCCACGAAGACTGGGGAACAACTCCCGCAACAATTGATACCTGTCTCACCGTCGCTGATGAGTATGACGTGCAAGTTGCAATTCATACTGACACTCTCAACGAAGCCGGATTTGTCGAAGATACCATTGCGGCTTTTAAACATCGTGCCATTCACACCTACCACACCGAAGGCGCAGGAGGAGGACACGCACCCGATATCATCAAAGTCTGTGGACAAAGCAATGTTTTACCGTCTTCCACCAACCCCACCCGTCCTTACACCCTCAACACCCTAGACGAACACCTAGATATGTTGATGGTATGTCATCACTTAGATCCGGCAATTCCCGAAGATGTCGCTTTTGCGGAGTCCCGCATTCGTCGAGAAACCATCGCTGCTGAGGATATCCTGCATGATTTAGGCGCATTTAGTATGATTGCTTCCGATTCCCAAGCAATGGGACGTGTTGGTGAGGTAATAATTCGGACTTGGCAGACATCACACAAAATGAAAGTACAACGCGGAAGCCTTGCTGGAGATAGCAATGCAGACAATCTGCGGGCTAAAAGATATGTTGCTAAATACACAATAAATCCAGCGATTACACATGGTATTTCCCAATATGTGGGGTCAGTGGAAGCGGGGAAATTAGCAGATTTATGTTTATGGAAACCGGCGTTTTTTGGAGTCAAACCAGAAATCGTCATTAAAGGGGGAATGATTGCTTGGGCGCAAATGGGTGATGCAAATGCTAGTATTCCTACACCGCAGCCAGTGCATTCCCGTCCCATGTTTGGCAGTTTTGCTGGTGCTAGAAATACCACATCATTAACATTTGTTTCTCAAGCAAGTTTAGAAAGAGATATTCCTCAACAATTAGGGTTGCAAAAAACAGCAGTTGCAGTTTCGGGAACTCGGCAAATTAGTAAGCGGGATATGAAGTTAAATGATGCCTTACCTCATATTGAAGTAGATCCAGAAACCTACGAAGTTCGCGCAGATGGGGAATTATTAACTTGCGAACCTGCAACTATTTTGCCAATGGCACAAAGATATTTTCTATTTTAGTTTATGACTGAACAATCTACCGATTACGATAGTCCTTGGAAAGAAATTATAGAACTTTATTTTGACAAGTTTTTAGAGTTTTTCTTTCCCTTAGCTTATGCAAAAATAGACTGGAATCGTCCTTATCAATTTTAGTAAGGGCGAAGCATTCGGGTGATAAGCTATCCCTTTACCATGAACTTTAAATGTTGTTATTAATGCAGTAAAAAATTAATAATTCATCTGCATTAATAACACTGCATAAAAAATTGATTCTTTCTACAAATGAATTTACACATCTCTTAAATGAGATTCCTGTTGAAAGTTAAATGGAGAAAATGTCCTAACTGATTTTCCTAATTAGCTTCTAATTAAGCACAACATCATTGTTTCTTTTTTCTATTTCACTCATTGGTAATAGTAAATTATCCTCAATGTATTGTCTAACTTCGCGGCTGACATAACAATCGCTATTTAGGCAATCAATTAGCAGTAAATTGGCATCGTAATACTGAAGCAATAGTTCATCCTGTTCATCACTGAACTGCCAGTCACGAAAAATATTATGATATTTAGATACCTGATTCCTTATTTCTGTCCACCATCTATTGCTATTTTCTAGCCATATTTCTTGAAATTTTGCTTCTTCTTGCTTGGGATTAGGTAATTCACTTTTAACTTTTTCTAATACTTCTTTTAACTCCGAAATATGTTCATAAATCAGCATATCATCAATATCTCTAAACATAGCATTATTAGGTGAGGATATATTACAATAACGGTAAGAATCAAGAAAAAAATAATAATAGTTATCAAGTCCACATTCCGTTTTATCAATCATCCAGTGGTTAACTTGAGTGTTAACATTAAAATAATCAGTTAATTCAAAGTGTTGATCACCAGTAACAAGCTGAAAATTATGAATGTACTCTAAATGTAAATAAAATAGTCTTGTTTGTACCAATCTTCCGTAACATTTTACAGAATGAGATTTTTGTAAAAGCCAAATAAAGAAAGTTAACACTTTTTCATCTTTAGCAACTAACTCATCAATTTTTTGCTTCATCAACAGCAGCAAATCATCAGCTTTACGCATCATGCCTACAGTGAGTAAAAATACTTCCCGCCAGCGTGTTTCTGTGATATGTTCAACTAAACTATCCCAAGCCGAATTAGCAACAATTTCTTTAGCAGTAAAATACTCATGAAATGTCAAATGTGAAAAAGAATAAATTCCCCTTGCGCGTTCTACTAATAGTCCATGTTGTGATTCAATAGATTTTAAAACAGCTTCACTATCAAGTTCTAATTCCTGCGCTTCAGTACGAGTATCGGGTAAATTGTATATAAAGTCAGCAATATATCTCTCAACCGTTTTTTGTTTAAAGAAATAATCTCCTTGCTCAAAAGTAGTCAGTGCAATTTGACTCAATAAATCTTCTTTACGGTGTAATGACAGATTTTTATAAACTTGATCACGTTCAATATTCCGTTTAGCATCCCATCTTTTTAGTAGTATATCTAAACCTTCTTCATATAGTTCAGAACGATTTGCTGGAAAATCATTATTTTCACCAAAAACCAAACATAGCAATGTTAATAATAATGGATTTCTAGCTAGTTCATAAATCGGTCTATTTTCTTCTAATCTTTCAATAAAACGCTCTGCTTTTACTGGGTCAGTTAACCTAAACCAATTTTGGGCAAATGTTGCTATTTGCTTTTGGTCAAAATCGTCAATTTCTACTTCGCTAAATCGTTCAAAGGTGTATTCTTTAGAAGCTATACGACAAGTAATGAGAAATTGATTGGTGTAAAACTGGTCAGAAATTTCGAGAATTTGATTTAAAATCCGCTTTGTATCTTCTTCTCGGACTTCATTTAAACCATCTAGCAAAATTAATGTTCTACCTTGTCTCAATAGTTTGTCTATTTTATTTTCAGCATCTTTAACATTACAGTCTGATAATTGTTGAGCAAAATATTCTAGCAAATCTGGCTGTTTGGGCTTTTCTGCCAATTCCTTGAGTGTGATAAAAAAGGGAACTTTATTTGTTAAAAATTCACCCTTAATGCAGTGCATAGCCAGATATTTTAAAAATGTACTTTTACCTGCTCCCGGTTTACCCAAAACCATCAATTTACTGTGCCGTTGCACAGCTTCTAGTCCCGATACTCGCTTCTCAGTTATTCGGCTAAGTCCAAAACGGTCAAATTCTTCAGGTTTACAGTTTTGTAAAAGTTCAGCAATTTCTATTCGTCTACTTCGGTTGAGTTTCTCCAAAATATTGACATTTGTATAAATACCCCTCTCACCGGTTAACTCTATCGGTTGCGCCATATCTAAAACGCGCATAGTTCCACATTTTTCTTTGATATGAGGTTTTACCAATGCGCGAATTTCTTGAACTAAATCATCAATTTTATTATCTGCAATATCAGCATTTGCATTTATAGGGAATTTTAGTTGTGAAAACCGCTTTTCTAAATATTCTCGCAAGCGGTTTTCTTTAACAGGTCCATTACCTGTAATCTTAAATTTTTTATAAATACCTGTTAAGCAAGAGTTGAGATTACTGTCAGAGATATTTAGCGTCTGTGTTACTTGTACTCGACTTTTCCCACTTCCAAAGATTTTTATAAAAACTTCCTTCTCTCTGTTTGATAATTCGCTGTATTGTTCGAGTTGCTTGAGGAAATTTTCAGGTAAGGACATAGAAGCACTGAAAAACGCTGTAAATTCCAGTTTAGCTTGCATTTTCAGTAATTTACGTATAATCAAGGTAAGTCAGTGTAAGTCAAGACAAGTCAAGAGTAAGTCAAATAAATAACTCCAAAAGAAAATTGCGACATTGAACTCAGTCAAACAAATGAGACACTCGCAATGCTAGAAACTCTAATCCCCCAACTACTCAACAAATCTCTTGAAGTTATCCTGACGCTACTGCTGGAAAAATTGTGGAAATGGGTGCTGAATGATGAAAATAGCCAAAATCTCAATAACTACCTGAAAACGCAGATACTTGTGCTTTATATCGATTGGGTTTTACTGAAAACGCCTCTCAACCCTGTTACCAAAGACACAGCAAATAAACAACCCAACAACAAATGAGTCGTATCAAAAATCTATGTGTAAGATACTGATGGGACACTATACTCTTACAAAAGCTCTATTCTTGAAGCGTACCGCTCATGGATTGTTCAGATTCAGCTAATCTAAGAAAAGTTGACTTTTTCTCTCTATCTCTCAAAGTTTATGAATTCAAAATCTCCTCACACCGGCAAAATACTAGTTGTAGACGACTCTCCTGATAACATCTTTCTTGTCAAAACTATCTTAGAGGCTGAAGGTTACACAGTTAGCACCGCTGAAAGTGGCGCTTCAGCACTCATGCAACTGCAAGCATCTCCATGTGACTTGGTATTACTAGATTTGATGATGCCAGAAATGGATGGCTATGAAGTCACCAGACACATTCGGAGCGAGATAAACTTACAGCAATATATCCCCATACTATTAATTACAGCCCATGATTCTCCCAGCGTTGCCCAAGGCTTAGATTTGGGTGCTGATGACTTTATCCGCAAACCTGTCAGTGTGGATGAATTGCTGGCCAGAGTGCGATCGCTCCTCCGACTTAAACATAGTATAGATGAACGTGATGAAATTGCCCGTCAGCGGCAAGATTTTGTTTCCCGTCTCACCCATGACTTACGCACTCCTTTAGTAGCCGCAGATCGGATGTTGATGCTATTACAACAAGGTGCTTTGGGACAATTATCACCCCAAATACAGGAAGTAGTTGTCATCATGACGCGGAGTAACATCAACCTGCTAACTATGGTTAATACCTTATTAGAAGTTTACCGCTTTGAAGCAGGTCGCAAAACCCTAATTTTTCAACCTGTAAATATCAACGAGTTACTCAAAGATGTATCGGGAGAATTAACACCTCTCGCTGAAGAAAAAGCATTGGCTATAAATCTGGACTTCTCTGATGATTCAACTCCAAAAATAGTCATGGGTGATAGATTAGAACTACATCGTCTATTCACAAACTTGATAGGTAACGCCATCAAATTTACAGATTCTGGTTCAATTACAATCCGTCTTAATAATCAACATCAGCCAGAACAAAATATTATTGAAGTCGCAGATACAGGATCTGGTATCCCCTCTGAAGAACAACCTACCTTATTTGAAAGATTTCGCCAAGGTAATCACAATCGGTCTGGTAGCGGCTTAGGACTTTACCTAGCGCGTCGGATTGTCGAAGCACATGAAGGGACTATTAATGTCACCTCAGAATTAGGTCAAGGTAGCGTTTTTACGATCTGTTTACCAGCTAAAATCATTCGTGATTCGTAATTTTAGACTCTGCGATTTTTAGAAGTTATTGACTTCAAGCCCCAGAATTAGTTAAATTATGAATTTCAGCTAAATGCTAAATGCTAATTTATAATATAAATTTCTGAATTTTTACATAAACGAAATGATTACTGAATTATCAATTAATGAAAATATTCGCCAACAGCGTATTTACTTTTCTACAGGTAAATCAAAAGAAATTAATTTCCGACTGCAACAATTAAAAATTCTCAAACAATTAATTATTGATAATGAACTCGTAATTATTCAAGCATTACAAGCAGATTTACAAAAACCAGAACTTGAAGCTGTTACTTCTGAAATTATTTTAGCTTTAAAAGAAATTGAATTAGCAATTAAAAATCTCAGAAATTGGACTAAACCCAAAAAAGCAGCAATTCCTTGGCAATTATTACCCGCTTCAGCCCAAATTAAACCAGAACCTCTGGGAGTAGTTTTAATTATTGGTGCTTGGAACTATCCCTTTCAATTAGTAATTGTCCCTTTAATCGGTGCAATAGCTGCCGGAAATTGTGCAGTTCTCAAACCTTCAGAAATTTCTATCCATACGTCCCATCTCTTAGCTGAAATTATTCCTAAATATTTTGATTCAGCTTATATTTCTGTAATTGCAGGAGGTATAGAAACAAGCCAAAAACTATTAACAGAAAAGTTTGATCATATATTTTTCACAGGTAGCACTCATGTAGGTAAAATTGTCATGGCTGCTGCGGCTCAACATCTTACACCTGTAACTCTAGAATTGGGTGGAAAAAATCCCTGTATCGTAGATGCTGATATTCATTTTGAACATACCGCTAGACGCATTATTTGGGGTAAATTTATTAATGCTGGACAAACTTGCATTGCTCCTGATTATCTCTTAGTTAATAAAAAAATCAAAGATAAATTATTAATTAATCTCGAAAAATGTCTAAAAGAATTTTATGGTGATAATCCAGAAAAAAGTCAAGATTATGCCAGAATTATCAATCAAAAACATTTTGATAGATTGGTTAATTTCTTCAAAAATGGTGAGATTATCGTTGGGGGAGAAACGAAACCAAATGACTTGTATATCGCACCAACATTAATACAAAATGTCTCATTTACAGATTCTATTATGCAGGAAGAAATTTTTGGACCTATCCTGCCAATAATTGAATATACAGATATTGAAGAAGCTATCAATTGGGTTAATTCTCAACCAAAACCCTTAGCTTTATATTTATTTTCTCAAAATAAATTTCTGCAACAGCAAGTTTTACAAGCAACTTCTTCCGGTTCAGTTTGCCTCAATGAAACAGTGATTCATTTTACTGTTCCATCTTTACCATTTGGTGGTGTAGGTAATAGTGGTATTGGTAGCTATCATGGTAAATCTAGTTTCGATACTTTTTCCCATTACAAAAGCATCTTGCAAAATCCTTTTTGGGTAGATATAAAATTAAGATATGCTCCCTACAAAGGCAAATTGTCGATATTAAGGCAACTTTTTAAGTTTTAATCCAATATCTAAAATCCCAAATTAGAATAACGCTCATTTGCCCAAGGTTCACCCCGACGGTGATAACCATTACGTTCCCAAAAACCCAATTCTTCCTCTTCTAAAAATTCTAAACCATTAATCCATTTGGCACTTTTCCAAGCGTAAAGATGGGGAACAACTAGCCGCATGGGACCACCATGTTCTGGAGGTAATGGTTCACCAAATAGTTTAACGGCAAAAAAGTTTTCTTCCCGTACAAAGTCTTGCAAATCAATATTTGTTGTATAACCTCCATAGCAGTGTTCCATGACGTGGGCTGCTTTTGGATCTATTGCCAGCAAACTCATAAAATCTGTGACTTTAATTCCATTCCACTTGACATCAAGTTTTGACCAGCTGGTGACACAGTGAAAATCTGCTGTAAATTCATGTTGAGGTAGTGCCAAAAAATCTGACATTTTAAAAGTGACAGGTTTTGCTAAACCCCAAACGCGAAATTCCCATTCCTCAATGTTGACTTGGGGAGTTTCACCATAAGTTAAGACAGGAAAACCTTTAGCTAGATGTTGACCAGGAGGAACACGATCGCTTTCTGCTTGATTTGGTTTGTGAAAAAATTTCATAAATTACCTTCTGGAAACCTCCGCTATAACGCAAAGCGTCTAGCGGTTAGTAGTTGATGCCATCAGGAAAGCAAAGAAAAAGCACTCCCATATATGCTGTTTGTGCTTTTCTTCAACGAGAGCTTTATGACTCTTCTTCTTCTTCTTCAGTAACTGGATAGACGAATCTAGAACGTCCAGACAAAATTGATTTGCCGAGAGAGAGGGCTTTCTGAGCTTCAACAACAGCCTTATGTGTCCAGGTAGCGCGGCGTTTGTCTCGTTTGGATTTGGACGTTTTCTTCTTTGGAACAGCCATGATAGCGGATATCGTGATTCTTGACAACCTTTTTATTCTAGGCCATCAATTGACATTAGGTAATGATAGATAGTTGAATTTTCGGACGTTTCTAATACAAATATGAGCTTTTTATCGTTATGGTTGGGGTTCAGGTGGTGTAGGTGGTGTAGGTTCATTAACTGTGGGAGGGGTCGCTGTGGCTGGAGGTGTAGCTGTGGCTGGAGAGACAGCAGGATTAGGATCGGGAACTTCTTTCTGCGTTTCAAAGAAAAGTAGCGATCGCGCCGTTTTGAAGTAAGTCACCCAACGTTGGGGATCAGGACGCTGTTTCCATTGCAAACGACTGACATCTAAGGCTATAACTGGGGCGATAGATCCATAATTTTGTACAGAAACAATTATGGAAACATCTGTTACTAAGATATCTTGGTCAAAACTGCGTTGAGCCGCTGCCCTAGCCGCTGCTTCTGCTCTTCTGAGAACGGTTTCGTAGTTTTCTTCTGGTAGTCTGTCAATGGCTAAATCAACTCTGACTGTGTAAGCTTGCACAATTTGAGGTGCGATCGCTTCCGTAGCTAACCAAAGAGGAACTGCTAAGAATAGGAAGACTCCAGCTTGAACTATCCGGATTTTCCTGCCAAATTGGCCAATAAATGAAAAGGGAATGAATGATGATGGTTGAGTGTAAATTCTGTTCATAAACTTGTAGCCCTCCTGAATGATGACTGAGCATTTTCAATGAATGCAAGTATTTTCCGAAATTTTAACGTCATAAGAACTACATTATATCTAGGAATTAGTAGAAACCCACCTAGACTTTGAAGAAGGAGTCAGGAATCAGAATTAATTTAGTGGGTATGAATCTCTACCACTCTTAAAGAACACCAAATCATAGATTTGGTTCTGTGATTAAGCCCACTTATACATTTGCTAGTCTCATAGAATTCCTTTTGACTCCTGAACTCCTGACTCCTGTATTCTGTTTGATAAAACATAGGTTAGCTTTGTTTTTCAGCAAGGCCAACCGCAATTTTCAGCAAACAACAACCGACAAAGAGCGGGATGGCAAATTACTGGGCGATCGCTATAGGCATCAATCAATATGAATTATTTCAACCTTTAAGCTGCGCTCAAGCTGATGCTGAGGCATTACATGATTTTTTGACAGAAGCAGGTTTACTACCCGAAAACTGCCTGCTGATGACCAATACTTCGCCACCGATAGGGGAAAAAACTTCCTATCCAACTAAAGATCATATTTTGTCTTTGCTGGAGGAATTAGCAGCAACATCTTGGCAACCAGAAGACCATCTCTGGTTATTTTTCAGCGGTTATGGAGTCAACCATAACGACAAAGATTACTTAATGCCGGTGGCAGGAAACCCAGATATGGTCTCCGAAACTGGCATAGAAGTGCGATCGCTGATGCAAAGTCTTCAAGTTGCCCAACTGAATGTATTACTCATTTTCGATATCAACCGCGCCTTTGGCACACAAGCAGATGCTCCTGTTGGTCAAGAAATTCTCGACATGGCCAAAGAACTACAAATGGCGGTCATGCTTTCTTGTCAACCAGAGCAATTTTCCCACGAAAGTAGCGAATTAGGTCACGGATTCTTTACCGCTGCTTTGTTAGAAGCTTTACGTGCTGGCAAAGGTGGCAACTTAACAGATTTAGAAAGTTATGTCAGTTCCCTCACCCCGGAACTTTGTCAACACCACTGGCGACCTATTCAAAACCCAGCAACTGTTATTCCATCCCATCAGCAAGCCATTTTGCCTATCTTGGAATTAGACAGCGAATCAGAAACACAGGAACTGATTTTTCCTGAAGAAAACTTTGCTGTTGCTCTCACGTCTCCCCCATTAGCAGACAATAAATCTAAAAATTCGACCACAGATAAAGCTTGGTGGGCAGAAAAGAAAACTGTAGAAACTACCCTCAACAAAACTTCTGCCAATTCAGACGAATCAGTTGGCACTTTACCTGTAGACGATAATCAAATTCTGGCTACTTCCCCAGAATTAAATACAGGAGCTAGGTTTATCCCTTCTGCTGCCAAAGACTACGCTACACCTTCAATTCAGGCAAATACCCCCATTTGGCAACAATTTATCTTATGGGGCGGAGGCAGCATGATTCTAGTAGGTTTAATCGCTACTTTTGTTCTCAACAATCAGGCTAGTTTTCGCTTCAAAAAGTTCTCAACAACCGTAAATAATACTACTAGCGACTCCCAATTTTCCCAGACTTTCCCCCCTGTCACCCCGACTGTAGAACCAATAAAACCAGCTAGGCTTCCCATTGTAGACTCCCAAAAGCGTAACCAAGCAATCTTGGAGCTAGGTAAGATGTCTTTGAGCGCCACTAAAGCTAGTGATTTGAGTCAAGCGATCGCATCGACTAAAAAAATTAAACCCGGTGAACCTCTTGATCAACAAGCTCAGGAGAATATTCAGATTTGGAATCAGTTGATTTTAGAGTTAGCCGAGGAACGCGCTCAACAAAAAGAATATAGTGATGCGATCGCTGCTGCTGAGTTAATTACTAAAGACGATTTACTATATCCCCAAGCACAACAAGCGATCGCCAAATGGCGACTAGAAATTAAGCGTTATGTAAGTAACAAAACTCTATTAGATGCCGCTAATGCCTTGATTCAACCCGGACAGGCATCTACCTACAACCGAGCCATCGAAGTTGCCAAACGAATACCATCAGGACAACCAGGTTTTGAAATTGCCCAAGAATCTATCAATCAATGGAGTGAAAAAATTTTAGATTTAGCTAAAAATCGCGCCGCCCAAGGAGAACTCAGCACCGCCATTGAAACCGCTACTTTAGTCCCAGAGATAACACCCGCTTACGAAGACGCTCAAGATGCTATTCAAAAATGGCAAGTAAAAAAAAATTAGTTATTGGTAATGGGTAATGGGTAATGGGTAATTGGTAATTGGTAATTGCTTAACAGTAAAGAGTCCAGAGTTAACAGGAACTGTAATCAACTCTGGACTCTCTACTTTTTACTCGGTACTCAATACTCGGTACTCAATTAGCAGTACTGTGAAATATCTTCGCCGCATTCATCTGCTAGATAGCACATGGCTCGAAATCTTAGACCTACCACTTCTTCATACACAGGATTGAGTTTACACATTGGGGGAATGTGAAACAGGACTCTACCAAACAATTTGACATCGCGTTCAAAAGGACATTGAGCCGGAATAAATTTACACAACCGATGAGCTAGTTGGCGATCGCTAACTTTCAATTCATCTAACCAATTTCGCAAAGGGCGGATAAGTTTCCAATCAGACTGAGAATGAGAAGCCTGTAACTGGGTAACATCAGCCTTATTACTCTCTACTTGATGAACCGATACCCAGCTTGATAAAAAAATCTTTTTCGTGGTGCTTTCAAATACTTTATTCATGGTTACGCCTCTCTTTTTATGAGGGTATTCACCTTATTGATGAATATACAATATGACAATCACGGTAGTCGGGGGAATAGTATTCTGACGGAAGTTTTGTAAAAAGTGTGAGTAGTCACTTAAAGTCAGAACTTATGTATTACTACGTCAAGTTAAACGCAATTTCCGCAGAATGGGTAGTGTAGTAATTTAATCTTGTTGATAACTTGACACAAATTAAATTCTAGTGAAGACCACTAGCGTTACGATAGTTTTAGTGTAACATTCACAAATGTTAATATATCTAATTATTATCTGTATACTTTTTACATATAAATGTCAATTATTATTTGTACTAGGCAGTAATTATCATGCAATTTGCTGCCTATACTGGATTAAAACTAACTTACTTGGGGTTAGCACTAGGCTGTTGACTTTGTGCCTTTTTAAGCTATTTTGGTTCATACAACTTCTGTG
>NZ_JAYGGY010000055.1:0-16205 GCF_034931625.1 Anabaena cylindrica UHCC 0172
TTACTCATTACTCATTACTCATTACTCATTACTCATTACTCATTACTCATTACTCTTCTGTTACTTCATCTACAATATCTAAAATCGCTTATGGCAGTTACTACCCAGCAATTAATTCAATGGAAACAACAGGGGCGGGCAATTGTCGCTTTGACTGGCTGGGATTATGCGATCGCTCAACTGTTGGATGCAGCTGGTGTAGACTTAATTCTGGTAGGTGATTCTTTGGCAGTAATTCTTGGGTATGAAACAACGCTGCCAATTACTCTAGATGAAATGATCCATCATGCTAAAGCTGTCCGTCGTGCTGTGAAACGCGCTCTCGTTGTTGTCGATTTACCGTTTTTGACTTATCAAGAAAGCATCTCTCAAGCTATGCACTCAGCCGGCAGGGTGTTGAAGGAAACTGGCGCACAAGCGGTAAAATTAGAAGGTGGACATCCGGCAATGGTGGAAACTGTGGACAGATTGGTACAAGCTGGTATTCCGGTCATGGGTCATGTGGGGTTGACACCACAATCTGTACATCAACTGGGTTTACGACAACAGGGAAAAAGCCCAGAAGCGGGTGAGAAAATTTTAAATGAAGCGATCGCTCTCGAACAAGCTGGTGTATTTTCAATAGTATTAGAACATATCCCCGCTAGTTTAGCATTACAAATTACTCAAAAATTACGTATTCCCACTATTGGTATCGGTGCAGGTTCAGAGTGTGATGGTCAGGTATTAGTTACTTCCGATATTCTCGGACTTTCAGAAAAACAACCACCATTTGCCAAAGTTTATACAAATTTACGAGAACAAATTACTCAAGCTGTACAAAATTATTCTGCCGAAGTGCGCGAAGGAAAATTCCCATAATAGATTAACGTAAGTTGCTACTGTCTGAATCAGGATTTCCAGGATTTAAGGATGAACAGGATGAAGTCTGGGATTTTATTACCAATCACCAATCACCAATCATTAACAAAAATGATCACTACTGGCACACCCCAAACTGTTACTTTACCTGATCACACCCAGTTACCAGAGTCTAACGGCGAATTTGTGTTCGCGGAGCGTACCGTAGGTCAAAACTTTCAAGAACATCCCCAAAGCATTCTTTTGACGGATTCAATTCAGTCAATTTTAGAAAAACGCCACCCAGATGGTAATTATTGCATTGGACAAGACTCTGGTATTTATTGGCGACTTACTGACCCTTTAGAAAAAGGCGCAGAAGCACCAGACTGGTTTTATGTCCCTAACGTTCCTCCACATCTCAAGGGAAAACCCCGTCGTTCTTATGTCCTATGGCAAGAAATTATGCCGCCATTAATTGTCTTAGAATTTGTTTCTGGTGATGGTTCAGAAGAACGAGACAAAACACCTTGGAAAGGTAAATTTTGGGTTTATGAACAAGTCATTAGACCTGCATTTTATGGCATTTATGAAGTAGAAAAATCCAGTATAGAACTCTATCATTTAATAGAAGACCATTATGAATTATTACCAGCCAATGAACGTGGTCATTTTCCTATTCATTCTTTAGGCGTAGAATTGGGAATTTGGCAAGGAAAATATCAGAATCTAGAATTACCTTGGCTGCGTTGGTGGGATGATCAGGGAAATTTACTATTTACCGGACATGAAAATGTTGAATTAGAAAAACAAAAACGAGAGCAAACAGAATTATTATTATCACAGGAGCGACAACGGACAGAAGCACTAACGCAGAAATTGCGAGAATTGGGAATTAATTTAGATGAATAAACAAATTTTATTCTCCTTTACTAAAGATATATTCCGTAATTTTACTGTGATCATCTAAAATATGGTGGTAGATATTTATTCATAGCCATATCTACAACCATGAGCATTTGTATAGTTTATTGCCTGAATCTTAATTGCTAAACACATAATTTTTGCTGAATTGTTACAGATAAAGACTAAACTTATAAGTCTTGTGCAGCGAAACCTGTAAATTTAAATAAACTAATCATGTCTAAGGTTCTTGTCTCCGATCCAATTGACCAAGCTGGTATTGACATCCTTTCCCAAGTTGCTACGGTTGATGTCAAAACAGGTCTTAAACCAGCAGAACTGATAGAAATTATTGGTGAGTACGATGCGTTGATGATCCGTTCTGGAACTCGCGTCACTCAAGAAATTATCGAAGCTGGCACACAATTAAAAATTATTGGTCGTGCTGGTGTGGGAGTAGATAATGTTGATGTTCCTGCTGCTACCCGCAAAGGTATTGTAGTCGTTAATTCTCCAGAGGGAAATACGATCGCTGCTGCTGAACACGCACTAGCGATGATGTTATCTTTATCTCGTCATATCCCAGATGCAAATGCTTCCGTCAAAAGGGGTGAATGGGATCGAAAAACTTTTGTGGGTGCAGAAGTATACAAAAAAACTCTGGGTGTTGTGGGTTTAGGTAAAATTGGCTCCCATGTTGCATCTGTAGCTAGAGCTATGGGCATGAAACTGTTAGCTTATGATCCCTTTATTTCCACAGAAAGGGCTGAACAGATGGGCTGTCAGTTAGTAGAGTTAGATTTACTGATGCAGCAGTCAGATTATATCACCTTGCATATTCCTAAAACTCCAGAAACTACCCACATCATCAATGCTAAAACTTTGGCCAAGATGAAACCGACTGCGAGAATTATTAATTGCGCTCGTGGTGGCATTATTGATGAGGCAGCTTTAGCAGCGGCAATTAAAGAGGGTAAAATTGGTGGTGCAGCGTTGGATGTGTACGAGTCAGAACCTCTAGGAGAATCTGATTTGCGATCGCTCGGTAAAGAGATCATTCTCACTCCCCACCTGGGTGCATCTACCGCTGAAGCCCAAGTTAACGTCGCTATAGACGTAGCTGAACAAATCCGCGATGTCCTTTTAGGACTACCTGCCCGTTCTGCTGTTAACATCCCCGGATTCGGACCCGATGTTTTAGAAGAACTCAAGCCCTATATGCAGTTAGCCGAAACCCTCGGTAACTTGGTGGGACAACTAGTAGGTGGCAGGGTAGAAACACTGAATATCACCCTCCAAGGGGAATTAGCAACTAACAAAAGTCAACCGTTGGTTGTAGCCGCCCTGAAAGGACTACTTTATCAAGCCCTACGGGAACGGGTTAATTATGTCAATGCCAGCATAGAAGCCAAAGAAAGAGGAATTCGCGTCATTGAAACACGGGATGCCTCAGCTAGAGATTATGCCGGTTCACTGCATCTAGAAGCTACAGGTACTTTAGGTACTCATTCAGTTACAGGTGCTTTGTTGGGTGATAAAGAAATTCACCTCACCGATGTTGATGGTTTCCCCATTAACGTTCCACCTAGCAAATATATGCTGTTCACTCTGCACCGTGATATGCCAGGAATTATCGGCAAACTCGGTTCCCTACTTGGTAGTTTTAATGTCAATATTGCCAGTATGCAGGTAGGTCGTAAAATCGTCCGTGGTGATGCAGTCATGGCGCTGAGTATTGATGATCCTTTACCTGACGGCATCTTAGATGAAATTACGAAATTACCAGGAATTCGAGATGCGTATACAGTAACTTTATAAGTGCTGAGTGCTGAGTCACGAGTGTTGAGTGGAAAAAAAGTTCAGAGTAACTTCTTAACTGAATCACTCATAACTTATCACTCATCACTCCTCAAACTCATAACTCATTACTCTCTCAAACTCATAACTCAGCACTCACAACTCAGCACTGAATATGGCAAACACCTGGTGGGAACTGAAAATTTTATGTGAACCAGACCTAGAAGATTCTATCTTTTGGCGACTGGAAGGTTTTGGCTGTCGTGGTACAGCTAGTGAAAGCAAAGGTAATTCCTCACTGTTAAAGGCTTACTTACCCAGCTTTCAAGCACAGCTACTGGATTTGTCGGCTTTATCATTATGGTTGCGGCAAGATGCTATGTGTATAGGGTTGCCATCTCCCATCCTACATTGGCAATTGATTGATGAAGAAGATTGGGCTAGTAGCTGGAAACAATATTGGCAACCTCAAGAAATAGGCGATCGCTTTCTCATTAACCCCGCATGGCTACCACTCCCAGAATCATTAGAAAGATTGGTCATTCGTCTTGATCCAGGCGTGGCATTTGGCACGGGTAATCATGCCACTACCCAATTATGTTTAGAATCCCTAGAAATGCGCCTCAGTCAAGTTCCTGAAGCTTTCGTTAGTAAAAATGATAAAAGAGAATGCCTCGTAATTGCGGACGTTGGCTGCGGTTCTGGCATTCTTTCCATTGGTGCAGTCCTACTGGGAGCAGAAAAAGTTTATGCAGTCGATACTGATCCTTTAGCAGTACAATCAACCTTTAGCAATCGCGCCCTCAATGATATTAATTCAGAACACTTAATCCCCACGGAGGGAAGTGTAGAAATTTTAACAAAAATCATTCCTCAGCCAGTCGATGGTATTGTCTGCAATATTTTGGCTGACGTAATTATTGAGCTAATTCCAGAAATGACAGCTATTGTTAAACCTACTACTTGGGGCATCTTTAGCGGTATTTTATTAGAACAATCCAAAGCCGTTGCTGATGTCTTAGAGCAAAATGGTTGGGTTGTGGCTACTCTCTGGAAAAGAAAAGAATGGTGTTGTTTAAATGCCCGTCGTTCGTGATAGAGGGGATTGGGGATTGGGGATTGGGCAGATGAGGTAGAGTATTTATCTTTTTTTTGCCCCCTGCTCCCTGCCCCCTGCCCCCTGTCCTCAAATTAAATGAGAGATTTAAGACGTTGAACTAACTGCGGTACTTGGACTACACCCTCAATTCTCTCCACTGGCTGACCTTGTTTAAATAATACCAGAGTTGGTAAGGCAGCAATTTGGTATTGGCTGGCTAACTCTTTATACTTCTCTGTGTCAATTTTGACGATTCTTAAACGATTGTTCAATTGGGCATTGACTTGTTCTAAAATTGGCACCATCATCTGACAGGGGCCACACCAATCAGCATAAAAATCTACCAACACAGGTACATCAGAACCAGACAGCATTTCTTCAAAGCTGTTAAATTGCTTTTTAGTTGTCATGTGACACACACCAATTTTTTATCGTTTGTTTTAATGGTAGTTCTTACGTTATGGAAACGGTATATCTTCATATTTTTTTTGCAAAGCTAATAAATCTACAAAATTAGCTGATTTATTCAACAGAAAAAATGATTTGTAATTCGTAATTTATAATTAAGTTTTGTAACGAAGATTTACCGCAGAACCTTAGTGGATGGCTTTTGCAGGATAGCGATCGCTTTCTGGTTTATAGGTCACTTTGTTATGAATTTGTATTACTTAGTGTATAGCTTAATCGGAGCTAAGGTATAATTTATACAAGATTTGTACAAAAAAACGACATAAACAACTATTTACTTTACAAGTATAAATGAGTTACAACACCTTTACTGATTTTATTAATTCAACTCGTTCTTATAATTCAACATCAATTTTGGAAGTCGGCAGTCAACAATGTTGGCAAATATGGCCGACTCAACACCATGAGCCATTGAATTGGCTACAAGATAATGCTTTACGTAACTATAGTATCCGTCTAATTTTATTAGCTAGTATAGGTAATCCTCATCGCCGTAATAATGTTAGTATTCAAAATTTTAATAATTTGGTTGATGTCTATTTTAACTGGGATAAACATACTATTGCATATTCACATATTCTTGATCAAGAGGCAGAGAATATAGTTGAATGTATTAAAGCATGGGAAAAAAATAATGAGAGGAGAGTTCGTAATTGGTCATTAAAAATTAGTGATATTCTTGATTTAGAATTGATCCGTCAACATATGATAGGTCTTTTTTTACAACGTCAAGTAGCCTTTCAAAATTCAGGTTTTGGAAAGCCAGTTGCCCGAATTAATAGAACAATTAAATTTATCGAATTTTTTGAAAATCAGTTTAAGTACAATTTTTCAGAAGATTTTATTAAATCTACAGGATTAACCACAAAAATATACTTTCGACAGTTTATAAGTTGTTTGGGTTTATTTGGATCGTCTGAAAGAAAGGGATTTTATGATTTTTTACAATTTACTATTATTGACTATGAAAATCAAAAGCTGGGTATCAATCAAGAAAATATTAAGTTATTCATTCAACAAAATAGTGCGCCATTTAACTTAGAATCAGAAAACTCATTCCGCACCAGAGTCAAAAGAACTCTCAATAATTTCTCTGAAGTTTATAAACCTTTTTTTCATAATATCCTCCTAGAAACTCCTTTTATTGAGTTTGAGTCAAATAAATTTTGTTTACCAGATCCTTTCTCTTTCACTGAATCATGCTGGAATCAAATCGAAAGTCTGGTTTTGAAAAATTTGGACAGCAGAGAAAAAGGAAATATATTAAGTGACGCATTTGAACATTATCTAGAAAATATACTTTTTCCATCTATAGCACCTAACTCTTTTCAAAAAATTCCTGAAGTTAAAAATCCTCAAAAAAGTTCTGACAAACGTGCTGATTTTATAATTGAACTCTCTAATTCATATTTAGTAATAGAATGTAAAAATAGTGTTATGTATCTCGATACAAGTGCATATTTCCACCCTGAAGGAATTGCTGATACATGGTGTAAAATTCATTCGGCTTGTGAACAAATTTCTGCAACAGTGAAAGTACTAAAATCTATGGAAAATAAACCAGTTATTCCTTTAATTCTGACTTTTTATGATAATATTGTATCGTCAGAAACGTTAACACAAATAATAAAAGAAAGCGATTATTGCTCTCGGATGAATTTAACAATTCCACCAATTGTAAATTCTCTACATGAATTTGAACATCGGATTAGTAATAGAAGCCTTGATAATTGGGCTGAGTTAATCCTACAAAAGTATAAAAATAATTCAATTGTAAAACCCGACAATCAAGGACATAATTATAAACATTTAGAAGATGTTGTTATCATCTAATTAACGATAAAAAATAAACTTATATAAATTTTGTTTTTAACTTTTGGAAGATAAACTGAAATTAGCGATCGCAATCTAGAAAGAAAACTATAGCGATCGCACACAACTAAAACTCTACAATCACAGGTGTATGGTCACTAGGCTGGGTTAGCTTCCTGGGTGCAACATCGATAATACAACTTTTAGCGCGATGCCTGCGGCGTTCGCGTAGCGTCTCGAAGAGAGCGTAGCGATCGCACACAACTAAAATTCTACAATCACTGGTGTATGATCACTAGGCTGGGTTAACTTCCTCGGTGCAACGTCAATAATACAACTTTGAGCGCGATCGCACAAAACCGGTGTGAGATAATGATGGTCAATCCGCCAACCTAAATTACGCTTGAAAGCAGCAGTACGATAATCCCACCAGCTATAATTTCCACCTTCACTGTTGAACTTCCGAAAAGCATCTGCAAAACCTAGTGAAATCACATCTCGTAAAGCTTGGCGTTCTGGCTCAGATGCCATAATGTGATTTTCTATCTTCGCTTTATCGTGAATATCTATATCTTCTAGGGCAATATTAAAATCACCGCACATACAAATATCAGGTTGAGACAACAACACCACCTGCAAATATTCCCGCAGTATTTTTAGCCAACCCAGCTTATATTCATATTTATCGCTTCCCACCGAGGAACCATTGGGAACATAAAGATTGACAATGCGAACTCCATCAATAACACCAGTGATGACGCGCTTTTGCTCATCCCATTGTGGTTCTATCTCTGGCAAAATCGCACAGAAACCCATACTCACATCTTCCAGGGGTTTACGGCTAATGAGTGCAACGCCGTTATAACTCTTCTGTCCAAAAATATAAAGGTGATAGCCTAATGTTTCAAAAGGTAAACGCGGAAAATCAGCGTCTACAACTTTTGTTTCTTGCAAACAGAGGACATCAATAGGATTTTGATTTAACCAATCAATAACCTGTTCTAAACGTGTGCGAATCGAGTTGACATTCCAGGTAGCAATTTTCATGAGTTATTTATCAGTATGATGGTAAATTAAGAATTATAAAATATGTGAATTTTTGGTGACTATTGACTCTCGATAATTTTTCCATTTTGTTGCTGTTTACCTTCAAAACAGTAGTAAATAATTGATCCCTAGCCCCAATTTAGTATTGTCAGCTACAAAATATGCGAATTTGTAAATTCAGCTACAGAATATTCTAATTGTTTCTGATCCCCAAGACAGATGAAAATACTAAATCCTCGGTTATAGTTTAAGAATGCTGCTGGTAGTTAGCTATTGCTGATGAGATGACATCATGATTTTGTAGGAAATTGATAGTATAGTTAGCTGAAATTTTGCTTTTGGGAGGGAAAAAGTTAATTTAAATTTCAGAAAAATATATACAAATGCTTTGTCCTCATCAAATAATGTCAGTTATTAAATCAGTATTGGTAAAGTACAACCTTAAATCAATATTATGTTGATGCGGCTGGTTACGGTATGGATTAAACAATTTTTATTGTGTAGAACAACCGTAATATCCACAGAATTTAGCATTTTTAGATGACTATTCACCAGGAAAAATATCAAAATATGTAGTTTTTGTCGCCAAGCAGAATTGTTAGCGCTTGAATATACATATTAATTAGGTTTTAATCAAAAATTTTTTGCCTGTTTTCAACAACAATTTTTTTAGGAGGACATTGATATGAATAAGAGAGCCAACATCTGCCCATGCTGCGGTGGTTCTATCCTGCGTCATGTCCGTCATGGTGAACTGTATTGGTTTTGCTTATCTTGTCGGCAAGAAGTTCCACTTTTAAGCATTAATCGTTTGTCTAGTTTGGACAGTCGTAACACTGGAGTGCTGAATCAGAAAGCAGTTGATGTGATATCGTCTTGATTTTCATTTGGGATAAAAACACAATCAGCCCGAATTTATTAAGCGCAAGCGTCAGACTATAAATGATGCTTGCGTCTTGCTTTTATTTACATTCCACCCTTCTTTGACAGTTGCAGCTAAAAACTTTGTGATTAAGATAGCTGAGAACATCATCCGTATATAGTTATGATATAAAAGTAGATAAAACTTAACGAATATTTATCAAATGCTGATTGACTCCTCTGGCTTATCCAAGGTGAAAGACTCAGTAACCAAACAAATCTTTTTAGGTAACGAACCGAAGCCGGAGTTAATTGCCATACTTGCTGTTTACTTTGTCCAAGGCATACTGGGGTTAGCTCGTCTAGCCGTCAGTTTTTTCCTCAAAGATGAATTACATCTAAGTCCAGTCGAGGTGTCAGCACTGTTGGGAATAGTTGCCTTACCGTGGATGATTAAGCCTGTATTTGGCTTTATATCCGATGGTTTGCCTATCTTTGGCTATCGTCGTCGCCCGTATTTGGTGTTATCGGGAATATTGGGATCAGCGGCTTGGGTGAGTTTGTCCACATTAGTTCATACTAGCTTAGGAGCAACAATAGCGATCGCACTTAGTTCCCTTTCCGTTGCCTTCAGTGATGTCATAGTTGACTCCCTCGTTGTCGAACGTGCCAGAGTTGAATCTAAAGCACAAGTGGGTTCTCTCCAATCTATCTGCTGGGGTGCTACAGCCCTCGGAGGTTTAATTACAGCTTACTTTAGCGGGCTACTTTTAGAATACTTCAGCACCCGCACAGTATTTTTAGTTACAGCACTATTCCCCCTGATTATCTCCGTAGCAGCTTGGTTAATTAGTGAAACCCCCATTCACAAAAATACCCCAGAGAATCATCAAACTAATCCTTTCAACGTTTCAAATCAACTCAAACAACTACGCCAAGCCTTCACTCAAAAAGCAATTTGGCTACCCACATTATTTATCTTTCTGTGGCAATCTACCCCTAGTGGGGATGCAGCTTTTTTCTTTTTCTTCACCAACGAACTACACTTTGAACCAGAATTTTTAGGAAGAGTACATTTAGTTACCAGTTTAGCTTCACTAATTGGTATTTGGATTTTTCAACGCTTCCTTAAAAGTGTTCCTTTTCGTGTAATTTGTGGTTGGAGTATCGTCATTTCCACAACATTAAGAATGACGATGTTAATCTTAGTAACTCACACAAATAGAGCCTTAGGAATAGATGATCACTGGTTTAGTTTAGGTGATAGCTTAATTCTCGCTGTCATGGGACAAATTGCATTCATGCCCGTAATGGTATTAGCCGCCAGAATTTGTCCCTTAGGAATAGAAGCAACATTATTTGCACTCTTAATGTCAATATTTAACTTAGGAGGAGCTATTTCCAAAGAATTTGGGGCATTAATCATGCACTGGTTGGGGATTACCGACACTATTTTTGATGCCCTATGGCTGTTAGTAATTATCACTAATCTTAGTGCTTTATTACCTCTGATATTTATTAATCTATTACCAAACGAAAAAGAAACAGCATCAGCAACATTGACAGTCACAACTGTTAATAACTAACCGCAACCTAAATTTAGAGAATCTCCAAAAATATGCAGACATTAGCAACTCCAGAAAACCAGAATTTAGCAAAATCCTATACTCTAGAAGATTGGCAAGGAGGATATGAATCTCTCACCCAAGAATTTGATTATTGGATTGATGACATAGAAGGACAAATTCCCCCAGAATTGCAAGGAACACTATTTAGAAATGGACCCGGCTTATTAGATATAAACGGGAAACGCTTACATCATCCTTTTGATGGTGATGGCATGATTAGCCGCATCACCTTTACCAATGGCCGCGCCCATTTTCGTAACCGCTTTGTGCAAACTAGTGGTTATCTAGCAGAACAAAAAGCCCAAAAAATTCTTTATCGTGGTGTTTTTGGCACTCAAAAACCTGGTGGTTGGTTGGCGAATATATTTGATTTCAAAATCAAGAATATTGCTAATACAAACGTTATTTACTGGGGTGATAAACTCTTAGCCTTATGGGAAGCTGCCGAACCTCATCGTCTTGACCCCCAGACATTAGAAACTATAGAAAAAGAATATTTTAATGGTGTTTTATCAACAGGTGAAGCCTTTAGCGCCCATCCTCGTTTTGACCCCAGTTGCAAACAAGATAATGACGCACCTTGTCTAGTCAATTTTTCTATTCAGCCCGGATTATCAACAACAATTACCATTTTTGAATTAAATCTAGCAGGGGAGATTATCAGAAAGCAATCTCACAAAGTTCCTGGTTTCTGCTTCATTCACGATTTTGTAATTACCCCAAATTACTGCATATTTTTTCAAAATCCTGTTAAATTTAATCCTTTACCTTTTGCTTTAGGAATATCCAGTGCCGGACAATGTATTAAGTTACTAAAAAATCAACCAACTCAGATTATAGTTATCCCCCGTACATCCCAAACAGAAGCACAAGAGTTAAAAATTCTAGAAACTCAATCAGGTTTTATCTTTCACCATGTCAATGCTTTTGAAGTTGAAGATGAAATAATTATTGATTCAATTTGCTATGAATCTTTAACAGAAGTTGAACCCAACAGCGATTATCGAAAAACTAATTTTGAAGCCAACGCACCTGCACAACTTTGGCGGTTTCATCTCAATTTAAAAGAAAATAAAGTCCAACGCCAACTGATAGACAATCGCGCTTGTGAATTTCCCACTATTCACCCAAATTATATGGGTAGAAAATATAGTTATTTATACATTGGTGCAGATCATCATCCAACTGGAAATGCTCCCCTACAAGCAATCATGAAAGTTGATTTAGAGTCAGGAGAAAGACAACTATGGAGTGCTGCACCTCGTGGTTTTGTAGGTGAGCCAATTTTTGTCCCTCGTCCCCATTCTCAACAAGAAGATGAAGGTTGGGTAATAGCTTTAGTTTATGATGCAGAATACAATCGCTCAGATGTGGTGATTTTAGATGCTCAAGATTTCCATAAAGGTGCAGTTGCAAAACTACACTTAAAACATCATATTCCCTATGGTTTACATGGGAGTTTTACACCGGAAATATTTATCTAATAAATTTAGGTTGGGTTGTAGCTTGCTTCCCTAAAGGTACAACGTGAAACCCAACAAAATCATGATTATGATTTTTAGCATTGGCAAATTAATTGGATATTTAAGTTTATCCAATTAACCTTTTTAATTTTTTGTAGACATCATCGTCATTACGCTTACCAACTAAAATTACTTCTACTAAATCTTGCTCTGGAAAATATCTATAAACAATTCGATATTCACCACTATCGACTCGATAAAAACCCTGATAACCAGATAGCTTCTCACTATCATTTGGTAAAGGTTCAACATTCAACGCCAAAACCTTTTTTGCTATTTGCGCTGCTATTTTAGGCTGCAAACCATTGAGGAAATCAAGAACAGTTGCTAAACCATCAAGCCGCGCCATTTGCTAAATGCTCCAGTGCAGATGTAAAAGCCTCTGTACCAACCATTTTTGATTGATTTAAAGCAGTTTCAGCATTTTGAGCTAATAATATATCTTCTAAATTTTGTAACCTAGCAAGTAATTTTTGGTAGCTATCTGCGGAAATAATGACATGACTAGGACGTGATTGTTTAGTAAGTAAAACTGGCTCAGTAGCAGCTTTGTCAAAAACCTCACCGTGTTTGTTGCGAGCATCTGTGAGAGTGTAGGTCTGCATAGTATGACTAATTTAGACATTTTGACTATATTTTAGCAGAAATTAGGCAAGCCGTAAAAATGCAAACGGACAGGTAAGAGTCGAGAAGTAAGGTTTACTTTATCAATCATTCCCAAATCCAGAACGGAAAATCACCTTTAAACCATCACGGGGTTGGGGTGTGGGTATCATTGCTAAATTTAAATTTTGCCCTGCTACAAGTTCCCATTCATAACCACGCAACAACAAAGCTGCAAATATTTTCATTTCCAATTTAGCAAATTCTTTACCTACACATTCTCTGATCCCACCTCCAAAAGTTACATAACTAAAAGGCTGAGATTTATCCTCAGCCCTATCTGTACTGAACCTTTCTGGGTCAAAAATTTGAGCATCTTTGTATATAGTTTCATCTTGATGTGTTTTCCCAATTTGATATAGCACACTCCAACCTTGAGGAATGCGATATCCATTAAATTCACAATTGTTGATTACTTCACGAAATCCACCACCAACTGGGGGAATAACTCGCAAAACTTCCTTGAGTATTTGATCCAAGTAAGTCATTTGTTTAAAATGTTCAGACGTTAGGACACCTGTACAATTTATTTCCTGCTGTTCTTTCCTTGCTGCTGCTAAAATTTCCGGATTTCTTGCTAATAGTAAACAAAAAGAAGATAGTGCAGAAGTTAAGGTTTCATGTCCAGCAAATAATAGGGTAAGAATTTGATCTTTAAGTTCTTCTATACTCAAACCATTACCATCTTCATCTTTTGCATTTAACAATAAACTTAAAGCATCTTGTTCAGAACCTGTTTTTTGTTGACGTTGTACGATAATTTCTTCAATTTTTGTCAATAACTGATCTCGGCATTTTAAAGCTTTACTAAACTTAGTCCCAGGTAAACGAATGGGAAGAGTAAATAAACCAAGACACCATTCTTCAAATAATTCAGCAAAATGAGGATTATTAGTAGCATCTGTTCCTACTAATAATTTGCAAGCTACATCAAAAGTATATTTTCTTAATTCAGGATACCAGGTTAATTGCCCCAAACCTTCCCATTTATGTAAATAGCTATTAGTGATTTCTACCATTGCAGGTAAATAACTTGCCAAAGCTCTGGGTTGAAATGCTTGAGCTAATAATTTACGTCTGGTTTGATGAATGCTACCAGTTTGCATTGATAAAGATGCAGGACCGAGTAAGACAGAAACACTCTCAGGCCATTGAATTGTAAAATTCTGATTTTCACCGCTAAATATAAAGCGATTGGCCTCTGCTCCTATCATCATAATTGTAGGAGAGCCAAATATATTAGTTTTAAAAACGTTACCGTATTTCTTTTGTCGTTTGCTGGCAAAATCTGGATCATTTAAAAAGCTAATTGTTTCACCAATTATCGGTAAACCTAAGTTTCCAGGTGGTAAAGGTAGTTGATTATGTAATTTGGTTGTTTGGGTATTCATTTTCTATTTAACTTACTTAATAAAACTTAAATAATTGTAAAACATTTGTTCCTTTCCGCAAATCAGTTGTTCATACACAGAAAATTGCATCTAAAACTGTAACGAAAACTACAAAATTGGTATCTTTTTCAAAAATAAGGGTAAGCTTAATACATATATATCTGGTTCGCGAAGATACCGCGACGAGGGGAAAATTTTATGGTTTCAATATCACTCCCATCACTAGAAAGTCACTCTCCTGCGTACATTTGCCCCTATGACCAAGCTTGTAGCTACTTAGAATGGGCAGGTAAAGAATTAAAACTAGATCCAGGTCTATTAGAAATCCTCAGCCATCCTCGTAAGGTGGTGACAGTTTCCATTCCTGTGAAAATGGATAATGGTGATATCAGAGTTTTACCTGGTCATCGAGTACAGCATTCTGATATTTTAGGCCCCTACAAAGGAGGAATTCGCTATCATCCAGCAGTGACATTGCGAGAAGTTTCCGCTTTAGCCATGCTAATGACTTGGAAATGTGCATTGCTGGGTATTCCCTACGGTGGCGCTAAAGGCGGAATTCCCATAGATCCTAAACAGTACAGCGTTGGGGAATTAGAAAGAATTAGCCGTCGTTATATCAGTGAATTAATCAAAGATATTGGCCCCTCTGTCGATATTCCTGCACCTGATATGGGTACTTCGTCCCGTGAAATGGCGTGGATGATGGATACTTATTCTGTGAATGTAGGTCATTCTGTACCGGGGGTAGTGACTGGTAAGCCTATTTCTATAGGTGGTTCCCTAGGTCGGGAAATGGCGACAGGTAGGGGTGTCATGATTATTGTCCGTGAAGCACTGGCTGATCAAGGTAAATCCCTTGCGGGTGTGCGAGTTGCTATTCAAGGTTTCGGTAATGTTGGCGGCGCTGCTGCTGAATTATTACACCAAGAGGGAGCAAAAATTATTGCTGTTTCCAGTGGTGCTGGGGGTGTATTTTCGGAAACTGGTCTTGATATTCCGGCTTTGAAAGCCTATGCTGCTAAAAATCGTAGGAGTGTGGTAGGTTTCCCCCAAGCTACAGCAATTAGTAATGCAGACTTACTCACGTTACCTTGTGATGTCTTGATTCCCGCCGCTTTAGAGAACCAAATTACGGAGGAAAATGTTCATCAGGTGCAAGCCCAATTTGTCGCCGAAGCTGCTAATGGCCCAGTCACACTAGAAGCTAATCGAGTCTTAGAAGCTCGTGGTGTCACAGTTTTACCCGATATTTTGGCTAATGCAGGTGGTGTGGTAGTTAGTTATTTAGAATGGGTGCAAGGACTTTCTTACCTGTTCTGGGATGAGGAACGTGTGAACCGAGAAATGGAAAATTTGATGGTAAATGCTTACCGTCAAGTGGTTCAACAATCACGGACACGACGGGTAAATCTAAGGTTAGCGGCTTACACTTTAGGTGTTGGTAGGGTGGCTCAAGCTTTGACTGATAGAGGTTTATATCCTTAGATTTTATGACTCACAATTTTTAGGAATAATAGGTAAAAATATATATTTTTATTATTTTTACCTCTTATTCCTAAGGATGCATTATTTAACGGTAAGTAGAAAACTGTCTGACATTACTAACTTCAGTTATCTCTCTATAGTTTCTGACTTCTTCAAATACCAAGCTTTCCTCACGTCTGCTGGTTGAATCGTAGCGGATTTGTGTGACAAATTTAAGGTCTGATCTCGACAAGTCAAGATTACCTAGCCGCAGTTTATTAAATTCTATTACTTCTGGTTGTAAAGAAAACCTTCCGGATTTTTTTTCAATCAGTCTTGAGCCTGTACTGCTGTAAAATTGCACCCAACGATTGTTTTGTAAAGCATATACGGTGTAGACTACATTTGCATATCTAGTAATTGGTTTTTCTAGAATATTTAGCTGCAAAACTAAGCCTCTTTGGTTGGAATTAACTAGTCTTCCAAATTGCAGTAAGCCGCTCCAGTCTTTGTTCCGAAAAGCTTTGGATGAGTTACGATTTTGTTCTCTGTTATATCCTTGTTGGCGGCGATAATCATCATCGTCATCACGTCTGCGATTATTATTCTGACGATCATAGATGGTTTGATTGTTATTGTTAGTTGATGTGCTGATACAGCACTTCCCGCTGTTATGAGGTACAGTAACAGCAATTAGTAAACCAGT
>NZ_JAYGGY010000056.1:0-14295 GCF_034931625.1 Anabaena cylindrica UHCC 0172
TTGGTAATTGGTAATTGGTAATTGGTAATTGGTAATTGGTAATTGGTAATTGGTTGAGGAAAAATAAAAAAATTGAGAATGAATTTATTATGATAAATAACCAACTTCCCCTATTAGCCGCTAGTGGACTTTGTAAAAGTTTTGGTGGTATCCAAGCTGTTAAAGATGCCAATATCGAAGTTACAAAAGGCGGCATTACTGGCTTAATTGGTCCTAATGGTGCTGGTAAAACTACTTTATTTAATTTACTTTCTAATTTCATTCACCCTGATAAGGGAAGAGTTGTTTTTGATGGTGAACCCATTCATAATTTGCAGCCGTACCAAATTGCCCAACAAGGACTAATCCGCACTTTTCAAGTAGCGCGGACTCTTTCACGGTTGTCGGTGTTAGAAAATATGCTGTTAGCAGCACAAAAACAAACCGGTGAGAATTTTTGGCAAACCCAATTTCAACCGCATATTGTCGCTAAAGAAGAAAAGCAGCTAAAAGAACGAGCGATGTTTTTGTTAGAGTCTGTGGGGTTAGAAAAAAAAGCTAATGATTACGCTGGTGGTTTGTCTGGGGGACAGCGTAAACTGCTGGAAATGGGACGGGCGTTGATGACTAACCCTAAGTTAATCTTGTTAGATGAGCCTGCTGCGGGGGTAAATCCGCGATTAATTGACGATATATGCGATCGCATCCTCACCTGGAACCGCGAAGACGGTCTCACCTTTTTAATTATTGAGCATAATATGGATGTAATTATGTCATTGTGCGATCGTGTGTGGGTATTAGCTGAAGGACAAAACTTAGCTGTCGGTACTCCCGCAGAAATTCAAACAAACGATAAAGTTTTAGAAGCATATTTAGGGCAATAATTAATTGACGACATTTGCGATCGCATTCTCACCTGGAATTGTCAAGACGGTCTCACGTTTTTAATTATACTTGAGACGGTCATAACTTGCGTTTTTACATCCATATATCCCCTTTAAGCAAAAGCTCAAATTGTTGCCTTGCGAAGTATATTGAGCATAAATATTGAATTTATTACAAAAGGGGAAGAGAGAGGGAGTTTCTCTCTATTTTAATGATTATCATTTTTATGATAACGTTATGCACTTGGATGAGATATATCATAGCCCCCTCATCGCAAGCGATGAGGGGGTTGGGGGTGGGGTTCTTGTATCTCATTCAACCGAGAACCGCTATATTTGTATATTTTATACTCTGGAATCCCTTATCAAAAAGCAATCTTCTCGATACTTAACGAGAAAAATCAGGTTTTGGAATACCTGAATTTAACTGAATTTTCATAGTCCTGAATTTAACTGAAATTTGAAATTAAAAAGCTAGGTATCTTTTTAGATAAGCCTAATTCAAGCATTACCGTTTGGCGTTGATCAATGCCTTTCATCGGAATCTAAAATTATAACTGTTCTTCACTGTATGACACCTATTCCCAGAGAAAATCTAGAAGTTACTCCTCAGTATCCAGAAACCGAAAACATAACAGATATACCGGATATTTACCCATCACCTGGTTGGGTATGGCAATATCCACCAGTAAAGCAATCAATCCTTAAATTTGCTCAACCTTTAGCGTTAACCATAGTTGAGTTGTTTCACTATGCTTTGTTTTTAACTCAACTAGGTGTTGCCTATGCTCTTTATAGCTTTCCTCCACACGCATCCTATGAATCAATTTTTTGGTTGATGATGGCTCCCGTATTCCAAATTTTGGCTGGATTTGCTCCAATTGTGATGCATGAATATGAAGGTTGGCAGGTTGCACCCTTTCAAGATCAACCTTTAAATCGCGGCCAATATAACAATGAAAGACTGCGCGAAGCAGCTTATAAGTTACTGTTTGCCTATCAATCAGTTGCAGCCATCATGTTCATAATTGGAGTTTACGGAATACAACAATGGCAGATTGGTTTCCTGACAATTTCCAATCCTTGGACTCTGATTATTCTAGGCTCAATATTTGTTTGGCTTTACATTGCTCCTAGAACACCTTTGTCAACTTTCTATGTTGACTTTGGACAAGGTAAACGTCCAGTGTTTCCAATTCCTATTGGGATTCTAGTGACATTTGCCATTGCAACCTTTATTTACATTATTGCCATGATCCATGTATATGGATTAGTTCCAGCATTAATTACTGCGGTCTTCTTACTGCTAGGAGGAGCAACCGAAGGATTAGTTGCTGAAAGTACATTCAATCAATTTTGGCACTGGCTGGCGGTAGTATTCTTGGGTGCTGCTGGCATCACTCAAATCATTGCTCTTATGTACGCATAAACTAAGTTGAAAAACTATAGAGCAATAATTCATAGACATCTCCGAGAATAAATCGAAATGCCTTGTGCAAATGCTAACAGCTAATTTCTGGAGATGTCTATGTATTTGCCGTATTTGCCTACTTTATGCCTATGAGGTGAATTTGGGTCTTTCTTTCCACTTGTAATAACTATCTACTAAACAATAATGCTTAACGATCAACCTGCAAAAATCGCTCAGAACTACTGGATTTTGGGACTTGTCCAAGTTTTTCACAGTATAGAAGAAACATACACCGAGCTTTACACTCGCTTCCTCATCATGAGCGAAGCTTTGCATCAATACTTTCCCTGGATTCCCATTTTTGAGATCAGTGCAGATTTGTTTGCA
Source organism: Anabaena cylindrica UHCC 0172 (assembly GCF_034931625.1). Lineage (GTDB taxonomy): Bacteria > Cyanobacteriota > Cyanobacteriia > Cyanobacteriales > Nostocaceae > Anabaena > Anabaena cylindrica_A. The sequence continues at coordinate 2,662 of NZ_JAYGGY010000056.1, forward strand.
ATTCTCAATTATCTCATCATTGCATTAATGTTAGGCTCTGTGCCTAGTGCTGAAAAAAAAAGTCAATGGGGCTATTACTTTATGTGGACTTGGGCAATTATTGAGCTATTAAATGGAGCATTCCACATTTGCACTTGGCTTTTCTTCCATGATTATTTCCCAGGCGGAGTGACTGGTCCGATCTTGTTTGTGTTGAGTATTATTTTTATTCAACAACTCAGAACTGCTGCCAGTAAAGAAACGACGCAAGTAGCTCAGTAACTATACAACATAGATTAACAACAATGCCCTGCAAAAATTTCTTATGGTTAGGCAAAAGTTTTACCATCTTTTTGTCATTGTTTTTGACTTGCCTTGTGATCGCAGCTATTAATTTAAACGGCTCAGTTAAAGATTCAATAATCCACCTACTCTGGGTCGGAGTTGCAATTACAGGCTTTTTATTACTGTGTGTTGTTCTCATTCAATTAACATATGCCTATAATTGGCTGGGAGCGCCAATAGTCCTCAAACCGATTCACGAAGGAGGAACTGAAGTCGTCATCATCTTGATTCAAGGCGAAGACATCTCCGTTGAGCAGTATTGTCCAGTTGGACAAGCCATTCAAAATGCTGCCCCAGATTTAAGTATTTGGGTGAGTATTCCTAAATTTATTGGCAATTCTCCAGTTCCGCGTGAAATAGGGCTGGCGATCGATCAGGCGATCAAGGAAATGAGAAAAGAAGGTATGCCAGAAACGGATAACATCTTCTTTGTTGCCCATTCTGTAGGTGGGATTGCCATTCAAAAATACCTCAAGAGTTTTCCTGCGCGTGGTAAAGGACAAATCTTGATGGGTTCTTTCTTAGAAAAAGGATACGTGTCCAAATTAAATGAAGCAGGGCAAACGGTTATTCAGTATCCCGTTCCGACTTTAACTATTGGTGGCACTTTAGACGGGCTGGCTCGAATTACACGCATTGCAACAGGGTTTTGGTATCAACAGTCGAATGCATCGGAACTAACTGCTATAGAAAACTTTCCTGTTGTTGCTATTGACGGGGCAACTCATATGCAATTTGCTTCCGGTAAAGCACCTTCTTATGTAGCAGATTTTGACCTTAAACCGAGAGCATCAGAGGAAGAAGTTCATCTACAAATTGGCAAGTTAGCTCATAACTTTATTTGCTTAATATTGCAAACTGTCAATGCTGAAGCCAGCAGTAATTTTCTGAAGGAAGAACGCATCAAAACCCAGCAACTCCTCCAGCCACTTCTCAATGCGTTGATAATGGAAGGGTATAACGGCTTCAAACCGGCTTGTTACTGTACTCAAGAAGATAATCCACGCAACAATCCAGAATGCACACCCTACTCACCTTGGATTCAAGATCATGCAAATCCGATCATGGCAAGTAGCGATTTATCGCCTGTCTCGTTTGGCTTAAATGTCATCGATAGTTTCCATCGTTCCTATACTTACAATCCCTTTAGTCATCCTTCTGTTCATCTTCCTCAGGTTCGCAATTCTTGTGCTGGGCAGTCCGACTGTACACTAACAATTAGTAGCGTCACCCAAGCACTGTATAATTTTCTAGACTCTTTTGATACTGGCTTTTTTCCAATAGCAGCTTTTTCTTTACGAGCTAAACTCAATTCGCGCCAAAAAATATGGACAGAGGCAGGAGTTCTAAATCCAAATTATGAACAAACGGATGGGGCTTCCAGGGGAAATCAAATCAATCAGTACGCTTACAAGTGGGCATTGGAAAACGCGGGGGAAGAAGCTCGGCAATACTTTAAGGCTTTTGGTGTCGAAATGGGTATGGGAGAAGATAGTGTGCCGATTATTGCCGCAGGTCCACTCTGGATATGGGTTTATCCCAAGTATAACTACGTCAGGATCAATGACGAGCAATTTTATCAAGTTAGAGCGAGGGTGATGAAAACTCCCACCAATTACTTTATCCCTTCTGCAAGTGGAATGCATTATTGTCAACTTCTCTCTCCAGCCGCAGTAATGGAATGGATCTATATTGATGGCTTGAGAGCTAATGCTTCTCTGTCGGGAACTACTATTACTTATGGTCCGCTAGGTGGTGGTCTAGATAAACTTATCAGATTCCTGCTGCGAATAGCACTCCGTCAAACTCGAACTAAAGGATTGTTAAAATGGGCATCACCGTAGTCGAGTAGCAGGAATATATCGCTATAATCTCACCCCTTCCTTCAAAACCAGACGCACCTGTTTCCGTGCATCCGGACTTGGTAAGTGTTCACAAGTATTTGAGTCACCAATTACCTTTGTGAACACTTACCCTTCACGTAAAGACAGAAAAGCCCGATTTATTAAACACTTTCATTTACTATATTTTTATGGCTCTTCGGTACTTACTATGCTAAATTAAATCATAAAATCTTAAAATCCTTGCCATATAAGAATTGTAGGTTAATCCATCGGTTGATTAAACATAAATTTGCATCAAAAACAACAAAGCTCTTTATTTATAAAGGTTTTGGGGTAAATAAACTCATATTTGGCATAACAACTACCGAAGAGCCTTTTTATTTTCTATTATTCCTACTTGATAACGTCCATGTTGCCAATTTGCTGCCTTCTTTCTCTGAAATGCCCCTTGATTTTGAAATAAAACAAAAGTCGCTACAGCTATTAAAAAATAACCAAAATATCTTTGCAATTTTTTACCATCAATAAACTGAGATAAATAAGCACCTAAGAAGCTGCCTAAACTAGCAGCAATAATAAATGTTCCTATTAATTGCCAATCTAATTCAACTTGTCCCAAATACCCTAAAAATCCAGCTACGGCATTAGCAACTAGAATTAATAAAGAAGTTCCAATTGCTTCTTTCATGGGCGTTTTACCCAAAATAACTAAAGCCGGAACAATTGCAAAACCTCCTCCAACTCCCACTAATCCCGTTAAAATTCCTACTCCTAATCCTTCAGTTAATAACCATAACCAACAATATTTACAAATTGGTGGTGGATAAAGTTCTAAATCAATTTCTTCGGGAGATTTGTTACCAGCTTTTTTGGAACTTCTCAGAATCATTAAAGCTGCTGCCAACAACATCATGATTGCAAATAGCAACATTTGTAAACTGCCAGTAATAAATGGCAAAGCAGCAATTTTTGCCCCTACAAAAGCACCCAACATAGTTGCAGAACCGAAAATATATGCTTTTTTGAAATTGATATTTCCCTTTCTCCAGTGGGGAATTAAACCAATTAAACTCACAGATCCAACAATTACTAAAGTCATAGCAATAGCTGGTTTAGTCGGTACTCCCATTACATAAACTAAAATAGGTAATGCTAATACAGAACCACCACCACCTATTAAGCCTAAACTAATACCAATACCAGATGCTAGAATATGTCCTAATATCCATGTCATCATAATTTGTAATTTATATTTTATGATTGATTTGTTTCTCTGGACTTATGCACAGGATGCTCCCCAATACTGCTCGGTTAAGGAAATGTAGGTTGGGTTGAGCGACAGCGAAACCCAACAAAATCCTTGATAATGTTGGGTTATGGCTTCGCCTCCCGTCAGGGATACGTGCCTCAACCCAACCTACCATATAATGACTTTTGAGCCTTAAACGACAACTATTGGGATGCTCCCAAATATAGGTTTGAGATTGCTTCCCGACTTTCGCAATGACGAAAATATGTTAATCTTGCATAAGTCCTATTTCTGTTAAAAATGGAGACGCTTAATGAAACATCTCTTCAGATTCTATCCACGCTGATTGTAAGGTAATTTAGCTAATAACATTCCCATTGCACAGGTATTAGTTACTCCTGCAAAAACTAAACCTGCTCCTACAAAGCCAGTTAAAATCAAAAACCAAGGAGAAACGAAAGCAGATAAGATAGTTCCAATAAAGACTAATGAGCCAGCAGCAATTTGTACTTGACGCATTAAACTAATTGGAGCATTTTTATTGATTTTAGTTGGATATCCTGACTGTTTCCAAGCTGTAATTCCTCCCTCTAATTGCTTAAATTCTGTAAATCCAGAATTAACAAGTTTTTGTGCTGCTTGATTGGAACGATTTCCTGATTGACAGTAAATGATAATTTCTTTACCCTGTGTTGAGGATACTTGTTCTGGCTGAAATTTAGAAAGGGGTAAAAGTTGAGCATCGGGAATATGTTCTGCTGCATATTCTGAAGGTTCTCGTACATCTATGAGTTGGATTTTTTGTTGCTCAATCAATTTTTGAACAGTATCAGTATCAACTAATTGTAGTTTAGAATTTAAAGATGTGGTCATGATTTTACCTGTTATTTAATTGCTGGGATTAATTCTTGACTAAAACTGCATTACCGCAACGTTTATTTGCTGGTACTGCTGCCATTATTTTTTTAGGATTTGGTAAGTCTAAATTAGACATTAATTGAATAAAACTATCACGGTTATGTTCAATAAATCGGGGATTATATTGCTTCTCTTCTTTAATTGTTGAAACTGTAAACCCTTTGTAATCATGTCCTGGATAAACTAAGGTTTCATCGGGAAGGGTAAATAATTTTTGTGTGACTACATCAAATAAAGTTCCTGCATTACCACCTTGAAAATCAGTCCTTCCACAACCATGAATTAATAAGGAATCTCCAGTTAATAATCTTTCTCTATTTACTAAATAAGCTGCATGACTGTCTGTATGTCCTGGTGTGGAAATTCCTTGAATTACTATTTCATCGAGTTGTATAATTTCTCTATCTTTAATATATTTATCAGCACAGGTGACAGGTGCTTTTTCTGGGACAACTACTAAACATCCAGTGTGTTGACGCAATTGACCTGTACCAGTAATGTGATCTGCATGAACATGGGTTTCTAAGCAGTATCGCAATGTCAAACCTAATTCTTGGATTAATTGCAAATCCCGTTCTACCTGTTCCAAGACAGGATCTACCAAAATCGCTGCTTTTGTCTTCTCGTCAGCAATTAGGTAAGTATATGTACTAGATTCGTTGTCAAACAGTTGGCGAAATAACATTTTTTTTAATTCTATTTCTCTCTACTTTACTTATTATATTACTATATAGTAGAATAGTGGGAAAATAATCATTAAATATTTTTTAGTCTTTTATGTCAGAGATGTTTCCAGGCGCTCTTAGTCAAGTTGCGGATTATTTCAAAGTGCTGTCTGAGGTTAGTCGGTTACAGGTGTTATGTTGTTTAAAAACTGGAGCGAAGAGTGTTACCGAGGTTATTAATGAGACTGGATTAGGACAAGCTAACGTTTCCAAGCATCTGAAAATTTTAACTCAAGCGGGTATTGTCAAAAGAACACCAGAAGGAGTCAGTGTTATCTACGAGATAGCTGATCCGATTTTATTCCAATTATGTGAGTTAGTGTGCGATCGCTTGGCGGTGAGACTTGAAGAACAAACCAAGCAGTTAGAACAATTCAAAATTTAAGGGAATAGGTAAATAGGTAACAGGTAACAGGTGACAGGTGACAGGTGACAGGTGACAGGAAGATAAGAAGATACCATAGTCGTTTTTTATTCTCTTGATTCTTCTGACTCCTGACTCCTGACTCCTAACTCCTAACTAAACTGTTCCCCTGCGTCTAGGTTAAATAACATTTGCAAAGTTTGCATACAGTTGCGTCTAGCTTCAACATCTTGTTGCGCTCGTAACTGCACCATTGGGTCGTGTAAAATTTTATTGACTATGCCTCTTGTTAAAGCTTCAATCACTTCTTGGTGTTTATCACCAAATTCTGAACCCAAGCGAGATAAAGCTTTTTGTAGTTCTTGTTCGCGGATGGTTTCAACTTTATTTCGCAGAGAACTGATTGTCGATACAGTTTCCAAACTCCGCCACCACACATCAAAAGCTTCTACTTCTTCATCTAAAAGTTTTTCAGCTTCCTGTGCCATTTTGCGACGGCTTTCATAATTTTGTGCTACAACCGCCTTCAAATCGTCCACATTAAAGGCTTGCACATTTGCCAAGTCATTCACATCTGCATCAACGTTACGAGGTACAGAGATATCAAATAACATCAGCGAGTAATTTGGTTCTAAAACCATTTCCAACTTAGCACGATCAAGAATTGGTTCTGTCGCTGAAGTACTTGTAAACACAATATGACTTTCGGCAATTACCGTCATCATTGCCGGAAGCAGATGGATTTGGATAGGTTGTTCTGGAAACAATTTCGCCAAATCTTCAGCCCGTTCACGGGAACGATTGACAATACTGATTTGGGTTGCACCCTTAGAAATTAGGTGTTGAACCAGCAACCTGGACATTTTCCCAGCACCCAAAATTGCTACACGGTAGGGAGATAAATTTTCTACTTTCATCTGGGCTAATTCTACAGCCGCAGAACTAATGGAGACTGCACCAGTACCGATGCTAGTTTCAGTGCGTACCCGTTTACCAGCTGTTAACGCTTGTTTAAATAGGCGATTTAAAATTGTTTTTATACCATTGTATTGCTGTCCCAGTTTGTGAGTATGTTTCACCTGAGCCAGAATTTGACCTTCACCGAGGACGAGACTATCTAAACCAGCGGACACCCGCATTATATGCATTACAGCGTCATTATGCAGCAACATAAACAGGTGTTGTCGCAGAGACACAACAGGTAACTTGCTATGCTCTGAAAGGAACTGAGTAACTTCCTGAAGACCTTGAGTGATTTCACTGCTAACAATGTAAATTTCTAGCCGGTTACAGGTGCTAAGGATGGCGACCTCATCAATATGAGGATAACTGAGAAGATGAGCGATCGCACTTTCGGTTTGAGGTTCAGGGATACTTAGCTTTTCTCTAACTTCTACTGGGGCTGTTTTATGGCTTAACCCTACCACTGCAATATTCATTTCTTAAATTGGTAATTGGTAATGGGTAATTTGTAATGGGTAGTGGGTGATAGGTAATGGGTAACAGGTGATGGGTAAGACATTATTCCCAATCACCAATCACCAATCACCAATCACCAGTGAAAGTTACTACCGCAGTTGAATAACCTTGGGTTCATCAAACAAGTGAACTGTATCTACAAATCGAGCGGTTTTAGATTGGCTAGAAATAACCAAGCTTTGGGTTCTAGCACCACCGTGGAAGAAACGAACGCCATCCATTAGAGTTCCGGGGGTGATACCGCAAGCTGCAAATAGCACTGTATTACCAGAGGCTAATTCATGGGCATCATAAACCCGGTCTCCATCAGTAATACCCATTTCTTTCAAACGAGCCAGATTACCTTCTCTGCTTTCGCCAATTAAACCTGTTTGCACTACTTCTGGATCATAAATCAGTTGTCCTTGGAAGTGTCCACCCAAGCAACGTAAAGCAGCGGCGGAAATTACACCTTCTGGTGCTGCACCGATACCCATCAAAGCATGGATATTAGTACCAGCGAAAGCACAAGAGATAGCAGCAGAAACGTCACCATCACTGATGAGTCTAACTCTGGCACCAGCGGTGCGAATTTCTTGAATAAGTTCTTTGTGACGGGGACGATCCATCACGACTACTACCAATTCCTCAACAGCGCGGTTTAAGCACTCAGAAAGGATTTTCAGGTTTTCTGTAGCAGATTTGTTGATATCAACATGACCTTTAGCCGCTGCTGGTGCTGCGAGTTTACGCATATAGAAGTCAGGCGCTGCAAACAAACCGCCTTTTTCGGAAATTGCCAAAACTGCCATTGAGCCATTTTGACCGTAAGCAACTAGGTTAGTACCTTCGCAAGGGTCAACAGCGATGTCAATTTCAACTAATTCATCAGGGTTACAGAAATTTTTAGCATCTGGTTGAGTACAGATACCAACTTCTTCCCCAATGTAGAGCATAGGAGCTTCGTCACGTTCGCCTTCACCGATAACAATGCGTCCGCGCATATGGATTTTGTTCATCCGTTCGCGCATGGCTTCCACAGCTACTTCATCAGCAGTGTTCTTTTCGCCCTTACCCATCCACTTCGAGGAAGCGATCGCTGCTTGCTCAACTACTTCAATAATCTCTAGCCCAAGTGTATTTTCCACAAAGTCTACCCTTTCAATTGCTTGTTTTAGCGTCGTTTTATCGGCTATTTCAGTTTTCAAGTCTACCAAAGTGCGGATACATATAGAAAAAAGTTAAGTTTTACTGCTGTTAATATCAAATGTGGCCAAGATGAAAGAAAATGTCAGTACTTTTGTAGTTCAGTAAGAATGTTCTAGGCTAGAGGAAATTAACAACCGTCTCTGAGAATCAGAATATGCTAGATTTCCTTAACCCCATTTTAAATCGCCACCCAGAGCGAGTCAAAGCCAATGTAGAAATCTACACCTGGCAAACCTGCCCTTTTTGCATCCGTGCTAAGTTGCTATTGTGGTGGAAAGGTGTTAAATTCACCGAGTACAAAATTGACAGTGACGAAACAGCGAGAGCAAACATGGCAGAACGCGCCAACGGTCGCCGCAGCGTTCCTCAAGTTTTTATCAATAATCAACATATCGGCGGTTGTGATGACCTGTACGCAATGGATACAAAAGGTCAACTTGATGCCTTGCTGGTTCAAGCCGCTGCATAAAATCCTCTGGGCGTGAGATTATCTCCTCCACAGAAACACCTCTTTCGCCCCCAGCCAGGATTTTAACATCATTAAACTGCTTTCTTAAAAAACCCTTTTTCTCCCTGCCCCCTGCCCCCTGCCTGATATCAACGACAATTTTTAACGCCGACCGACTTAACCCTCTGCGTGACACTAATTCATGTTTCCTCAACACCCAGAATATTTAACACATAGAAAATGGATGAATCACGCCCTAGAATTGGCTCAGGTGGCTGGTGAGGCGGGGGAAGTTCCTGTAGGTGCGGTAATCATTAACCCAGAGGGTAAATTAATTGCTGAAGGGGAAAATAGGAAAGAACGCGACCAAGACCCCACCGCACACGCAGAAATTATGGCGATTCGGGCTGCTGCGAAAAATTTGCAAAGTTGGCGTTTGCTGCAATGTACTCTTTATGTAACTTTAGAACCTTGTCCGATGTGTGCTGGTGCGATCGCTCATGCACGTTTGGCGACACTTGTCTATGGAATAGACGATACCAAAACTGGCGCAATTCGTACTGTTATCAACATCCCTGATAGTGCCGCCTCTAATCACCGTTTACAAGTAGTGGGAGGAGTTCTAGAATCAGCTTGTCGTCAGCAATTGCAGACTTGGTTTGCTACTAAGCGACAAACCCAAAATTAACAGACAGAGGTGAAACTGTCCAGATCACAATACACAAGTTACTCAAGAAAATCTACGGTGGAGATAATCAAGTTTGCGTTACATTTTATTTGCTAACTAGCAGCCACCGTCATGATGGAAATTGACTCTGCTTCTACTAACTCTCAATCTCAATTAACAAATCAACCCGTAAATCCTCAAGTGGCTTCTAGTACCTCAAGGATTTCTCCTTGGTTAACTCCTCTGGCGTATTTTTTGGGACGTAACTTTGTTTTACCCTTGTTTTTTGGTAATATTAACATCACCGGACAAGAAAATATACCCACCAATAGCCCGATAATTTTAGCCCCTACCCACCGTTCCCGTTGGGATTCCATACTATTACCCTATGCTACCGGTCGTTGTGTCACAGGTCGAGATTTACGGTTTATGGTGACAAGTAGTGAGTGTCAAGGAATACAAGGCTGGTTTGTCCGTCGCATGGGAGGTTTTCCTGTTGATACCCAACGTCCTGCGATCGCAACTTTGCGTCATGCCGTAGAATTAATCGCACAGGGAGAAATGTTAGTTATCTATCCCGAAGGTGGAATTTATCGTGATGGCAAAGTTCACACCTTAAAGCCAGGAATTTCTCGTCTAGCTCTAACTACAGCATCTACTCACCCAGACTTAGAAGTAAAAATAATCCCCATTAGCATCAATTACAGCCAACCTTATCCTAATTGGGGTACAGATGTGAACATTCACATTGGTGAAGCCATAAAAGTTGCAGATTATCTCAATGGTTGTTCAAAAAGAAATGCTAAACGTCTCACAGCAGATTTAAAAAATAAATTACAACAATTCAGCCATCAAGAATCGCAAATAACATCAAGTGCTTTTGCAGAAATGCCCAATTCATAATTTTAAATTAAATACATTTGCATATTTACCAAGAATGCTTACTTCTCTCCAACACTATGCTGGAGAGATTTTTTATCGCATATTCATATCAGCATTTTCTACAAACTACTTTGGAGGTTAAAAAAAACAGCAAAACTAATTTATATACCTTAATACTTGTTTGCATAGTAACACGGTATATTTATTTAAGTATAAATCTTGATCAAATTTTGCTAATAGATACAGCCAATGAAATATAAATTGCAACATCGTGCTGATCGGTTGAGACTCATACAGCGTGGAGAAAATCAATATCTTCCTCTCTGGGTTCTAATTTCTACCTCCTGTCTTGTTACCATAACAGGAATACTCGCTTGTTCAAATCAGAGGGTTTTTGCTCAACTCCTACCCGACAGCACATTAGGTGCAGAAAATTCGATTGTTAACAAAGTTAACGAATTCAAACACCTTATCAATGGTGGTGCTGCTAGAGGTGCAAATTTATTTCACAGTTTTCAAGAATTTAATATTGATACAGGTAAGAGTATTTATTTTGCTAACCCTGTCGGAATTGAAAATATATTAACTCGTGTTACTGGAAATAATATTTCTAATATTTTCGGAAAGTTAGGAGTAGAAGGAACAGCGAATTTATTTTTAATCAACCCTAATGGAATTATATTTGGACAAAATGCCAGTTTAGATATTCGTGGTTCATTTACTGCGACTACAGCCGATAGGATTAAATTGGGGGAAAATGGTTTATTTAGCGCGACTAATCCCCAAAGCAGTAATTTATTAACAATCCAATCAAGTGCATTATTTGTTAATGCTTTGAAAAATCAACAAGCAGAAATTAGAAATGAAGGTAATTTAACTGTTGATAAAAATCTAACCCTGAATGCTGACAATCTTTATTTATCTGGTGAAATCAAAGCAGGAACATATCTTAATCTCAACGCAAGTAATCAAGTTTTGATTAAAAATGCTGAAATTATTAGCACAAATGCTAACAATTTTGGTGTAATTAGAATTGGTAGTTGGCAAGATTCTGTAAATTCCGTCCTACCTGTAAAAATACTAATTTATAATTCTACTTTAAGTACTAATAACTTTAGCTCTGAATTTGCTGGAGACATTATACTAAATGCTAGTAATCAAATAGAGATTAATAATAGCAATATATCTAGTCAGGGAAATCTTGGACGGATTTTCATTGGTAAGTCTCAATATTCAGATGAAATATTTTCACCTGAAAATGTAACTATCAATCACTCCATTTTAAGTACTAGCAATAGTGGTATCGCAGGTACGAACAATGAATCAATTGATGCTGGTAATATATACATTGATGTTAATAAAAATATCTTCATCTCTAATAATTCTTTTATAGAAACATCTACTTACCGTAAGGGAAATGCAGGTGATATAAAAATTTCTACTCAGTCCCTGGAATTGCTGAATGGCTCTTTTCTGGATGCTAGTACTTTCGGTGAAGGAAATGCAGGAATTGTCAAGATTACTGCTACTGATAATATTCAGTTTG
>NZ_JAYGGY010000056.1:14395-16011 GCF_034931625.1 Anabaena cylindrica UHCC 0172
TAGTCAAGTGGAAACAGGCGCAATAGGAAATGCGGGTGGTGTGGAAATTTCTACTCAGTCCCTAGAAGTGCTGAATGGCTCTTTTCTTGATACTAGTACCCTTAGTAAAGGAAATGCAGGCATTATCAAAATTACTGCTACTAATAATATTAAGTTTGATGGTGAAAGTTATGCTGATAGTCGCGTAGAAACAGGTGCAGTCGGTAATGCAGGTGGTGTGGAAATTTCTACTCATTCCCTAGAAGTGCTGAATGGCTCCAGACTTGATGCTAGTACCTTTGGTAAAGGAAATGCAGGTAGTATTAATGTTATCGCCAAAACCTTGACAGTTACCAATGGAGGACAAATCCTTACTACCACATCAGGTAATGCTCAAGCTGGAAATATCATTTTCAAAGTTCAAGATAATATCACCTTAGATGGTACAGAAACCGGACTATTTGCTAATACAGAAATAGATTCAACAGGTGATAGTGGCAGTATTGATATTGACCCCAAAACATTAATCATCAAAAATGGTGCAGGAATAGGAGTAAATAGTCAAGGAAGTGGCAAAGGTGGAAATATTGCACTGCAAGCAGGAACTCTAAGTTTAGATAATCAAGGTTTTATCACAGCAGAAACTGCCAGTAACCAAGGTGGAGAAATAACTCTGCATATTCAAGATTTATTATTATTGCGAAATAACAGCCGGATAACTGCTACTGCGGGTACAAATGGTGCAGGAGGAAATGGGGGAAACATCAATATTAACGCTCCTTTTATTGTGGCACTTCCTAGTGAAAATAGCGATATTACAGCTAATGCCTTTCAAGGTAATGGTGGTCAAATCAATATTACAACTAACGCTATCTTTGGACTAGAATATCGCCCACAATTAACCCCAAAAAGCGATATTACTGCATCTTCTCAATTTGGATTAAGTGGTGAGGTAACAATTAATAGTTTAAATGTTGATCCATCCAAAGGTTTAGTAACATTACCAAACAATTTAATTGATCCTACTAGTCAGTTAATGCAAGGGTGTACACGCGCTGAAAAAATAGCAGGTCAACAAAATAAATTTACTATTGTTGGAAGGGGTGGATTACCATCAAATCCTAGTGATTTATTACCGGGAACAACACCGTTAGTGGATTTGGTAGATGTAGTTTCTAGTCAAGAAACAACCAAGCAAGAGATAACACCAGTTGTTGTGAATAATGAACGCGAAAATATCAATCCTCCTTTAATTCAGGAAGCGCAAGGATGGATAATTGCTGCTGATGGTAAGATTATTCTCACAGCAGAAGTACAAACAGTGATACCGCAAAATTCTAGTTTAAATAATCCTGGATGTCATGTTTCTAGTCAACAATGAGGAAGTGATAGTTTAAATTTTGCTATCGTAATTTAGAAAGTCTTTCTCTCTGCAACTCTGCGTAAAACAAAATGTTTATTACCCACATTCAGCAGGTAATTTAAGACAAAAAATAATATCGGTGACAAGATGGACAAAGGAACTGTAAAATCAGTTTTTGTCTATCTGTGAGTTGAATCGAAGATTTAATCCCATCGATAAATCTTAACGGGTGACAAGGGGGTTGAAGATGAGATGTGGCAATAATTTGAGAAAA
>NZ_JAYGGY010000057.1:0-15269 GCF_034931625.1 Anabaena cylindrica UHCC 0172
CTCCCTCCAGAAATCTTTGAAATGTAGATACAGTAAGCGTTTCCAGACCATCTTGCAAGTTTTTACACGTATCTCGGCTCAATACCTGGCTGCATTACATCCACATTGAGAACTTGACTAATGCCAAAGTCGAAGCTGGTGACGAAGATCAACCCCATATCTGGGACTCTGGTGTAAATTTAGTAGGCGATAAATTACTCCTAGACGAATCCTTATTCAAACAACTCAAACAACCCTTCAAAAACTCAAAAACCAAACCTCAAACCAAACCTCAAACCAACCCACCATCAATCGCCGTAGCCTTCCCCCAGCTTTATCTCATCGAAGGAAATCGCCGTCAGTTTCGCCCTCTCTTTACCATCGACATTTCTCCTATCTTTAATGGTAACTATCGCCAAAGCGGCTGGGACTTAACGACATTTGAGTTTCAACCAGTCATCCCCAACTTAATGCAGTGGTACGGACTAGAAGAAGAAGCCGCAGAGTCCTTAGTCACCAAAGAAGGACTCAAAGTTTTTCTGGAAACCACCTTCAATCGTCCCTTTAAAACCCTACAAGACTGGATTGGACTGATTGAATTACCACCCTTTCCCGTGCGCTCAAAACTGCTTCCCTACCTGCTGAACTTTGGCTACGTCGCCTTCAACCATAACCTCAACAAAGACTTCCAGAAAATCAGCGAACAGCGACAATGGAATTGGGCCGTACCTGGGCATCCCGCTTACGAATATCTGTTTGGACAACCAATAGCACCCCAACACAACCTACTATTTCTCGGTGCTTTCCCGATTTTACCCCCTGATGACTATCAAGCCCAGGCTCTCAAACATTGCCAATCTCAACCCCTCACCGCCGTAATTGGACCACCGGGGAATGGTAAAACCACATTGCTGTTACACAAAATAGCACAACAAATAGTCCACCGCGCCGTACAATTAGCGACAAAAGGTGAAGACGAAAGTAACCTAACTTTAGTCACCAGTACCAATAACCATGCAGTCAACAACGTTGAAGAACTGCTAGAGAGCCACTTTCCGCAAAATTGCTTCTACTTATCAGGCGGCTCCAAAGAATTAGTTGACACCCAAGTTTTGCCCTCTTTGCAAGCTGCACTCGACTCACTAACAAGAGAAACCTTTAACCCAACAGCATGGGAGTCAGCCAAGCAACAATTGTTAGCTCTTGTGCAGCAACTACAATTTCACATCAAGCAAGATGAATATTACCAACAACAGAAGATTGCTGATGAACAGTTATTAGAGCAGCTAGATAGAGATGTACAACGGCTGCAAGAGGCGATAAATAGCTTTCTAGAAGTGAATCCTGAATTTAGGAGAAACGTTTCTCCTAACTCGGATTTTGAGTTACAACCCCCATTATCAGCCAACGCCTCACTTGACTACTCAGAATATCACTCGCTATCACCATTTAACACATTACAGAACTACTCTCAGTCTGGCTCACTAATAGACCCTGTAGATGTTACTTCAGAATCTAGGAGAAACGTTTCTCCTAACTTAGATATTGGATTCCCACCATCGTCATCACGAACTCCATTACGGCATTACTCAGACTCCCAGCCCCCCTCACCGTTAAACTCATCACGCGACTACTCCAAATTTCCCCTTGAAGCGTACCAGCAGATAGAGCAGCACCTGAATACAGCAAATCATTCCTTCCCGCGTGAAAGTAACAGGCAATTTTTAGGTCAAAACCACAACTGGTTGATTCGATTATTGCAAACAATTAAACTATTACAAACAATCAAACTATTGCAGAGAATTAAACTATGGCAAATGATTAAACGATTCTGGCAACAGATAACCAGAAGCAGTCCACGCCATATTCTCAAACGCTTGCACAAACAAATAGAAATGCCCGTATTGGCAACCTTAGCTACACCCTTTCCCTTTCAAATTCCCCTGACAATTGAATCTTTATTAGCAGCCCACCAAAGTGTTTCCCTGCTACTGAAAGAAGTATCTGATTGGCAACAGCAACAAAATCAACTTAACCACAGACACCAACAGCTAGAATTATTACAACGCCAATTAACCGACTTACAACGTCAAATAGCTGACCGAAAACACCAGCAACAACAAATCCAAAATCGACTTGCCACTTATCCTAACCAAGATTTCTCCAGTCGTTTCTACACCGAATTACACACACTGCAAGTACAGTTATTTGAGAGTGCTTGGCAATTTCAACAACAGGAAGCACAACGCAGAAAAGATGAAGTCATGGCTGCTATTAAAACTTACATCGGGGTGTTAAATAACGAATGGGACGCTTTTCGGCAGATGTCCTTGAATTGGAGAAACATTTATCGTGATATCAGCCTGTTGTTTCCCGTTTTCCTGAGTACCTTGCACTCCATTCGCCGTCTGTTACCCTATCCTGATAGCGGTTGTATCAACCAAGTCATTGTAGATGAAGCAGGTCAGATTCCCCCCCATCAAGTATTTCCAGTGTTAGTGCGGTGTTGTCAGGCCTTGATTGTCGGCGACCCCTTGCAACTAGAGCCAGTCATTAATTTAAGCGACCAGAAGAAAGAAGAATATCGCGGTAAATCCTTCCTGGAAAGGGGACTAACAGATGCAGATTATGACTGCTACAGTCCCACCGCTACTACAGCTTATCACCGAGCGGCAGGAGCATCAGCACAACCAGAAGACATTGGTAACGGCATTATCCTTAAATATCATTATCGGTGTGTGCCAGTGATTGCCGATATTAGCGATCGCTTGTGCAATTATGGCATGATTATCAAAACAGAACCCAAACCTTCTTTACTGGGTGCTAACCTAATTGCTTGCCATATTGAAGGAAAGCCAGAAAACCATATAAATTGGGCAGAAGTTGATGTAGTAGAAACGTTAATTGCCCAATTGCTAGAGGCAGGTTACAGCTTCAATTCTCCCAACAATCAAAACACAATAGGCGTAATTTCACCTTATCGTCGCCAAGCAAATGCCTTGCAAGAACGTTTACAATCACGCTCTTCCGACTTTTCAGTCAATAGTATTGGCACAGTTCACACCTTCCAAGGTGGTCAGAAATCTGCGATAATCTTCTCAACTCGCCAATCAGAACCCGCTGATAGCCTTTGGTTTATTAATCGCAAACCGAATTTACTCAATGTTGCTGTCAGTCGAGCCAGAGAATTGTTTATCCTCGTGGGGAATTTAGACAGACTTTCTGAAGGTGGTTATACCAAACAATTAGTAGAATATATCCAGCAATTTGGAGAAATACGATAATTACAATTGTTGCTTGGGAGCAGCGCGATTTTGTGAGGTGCTTAAATTTCGGGTGCTAAATCACCTATTTAGGGGTGCGATTGCCTTCGGCACTGGCGTAGCCAATCGCGGCAGAAAATGTGTTTTTATTGAGAATTAGGCAATTTAATTGAGAATTAAAACCCGATCTAACAAAATCGCATTGCTCCCTTGTTGCTTTGTAATCGCTCAATAATCCGGTAAATAGCTCAGTGACAACCCTCAAATGTCGCGAAATCGTTGCCAATATGGTAGTCCACCCCCAATTATTGATCGGATGCCTTGCTTTAATGTTTTCATATTTCCCTATAAACCTTTGATTTTAATGCCGCAGCATAAAAGTAGCGGTAGAGCCAGGTTTTCTACGAACAGTCCAATTTGTTGAAACAATTATCCTTGATTGTCAGGGGATTTAATATGCCAAATTCTTCAAGGTAATCGACCTATTTTGAAATGATTCATGCAAGAGACTCCATGCGATGAAATTACACCAAAAACTCATAAATATCTTATTTGTCCCATCCCCAATTACCAGTACCTAGCCCCTCTTTTCACGACAAGTCTATTGCAAAAATTACCCTCTATGAACACGGTTTTTTCTACATAAAAATATTCAATTGATTGAAAATACTTCTCTTGATGGATGCTGATTGCATGACCACACCCATAATGTGGAATTCAATCACAACATACACGGTAATAGCACAATCACTTTGGAAGCAAGCAGGGAGGACGTATATACAAAATTTTAAAACTTGCTAAGTCTTATAGTGCAATCGCTATCCGCATTAACCTTCAGCTAATTATAGCTATAGCCATCAAGATTAGGACATCAACTATAGCAGGTGACAGGTGACTCTTGACAGTGAGAAATCCGGGTTTAAGTGTCTAAGTTTTAGTTTTGGCGAATGTCCTAACTACCTTGTCTACAGCTATATTTTCAGATTGTCTCACATCTTCTCTAGTATCACATATTGCTACAGCAGATTGCAGATCAATGAGGTACAGAATCTAACTTGAAACCTAAACAGAAAGAGAGTTTTACTCCTGACTCCTGCTGTATTTGTTCTAAAACATTCTCAATTGTCACCCCTTCAGCTCGTTGCTATGACCTCACCACCAGAGCGTAAACAGGAAAAAACTTCATCATTTTTACTGCGCTTAACTCCGGCAGAAAAAAGTCGCTGGCATAAAATGGCTGAGTTCTATGCTTTACCCCTAGCTGAATTTATTAGACGACGAGTAGAAGGTCGTTCCATTAGTCCGCCAAAAGTGCCAGCTATTAATGTGAAAACCAGTGTACAAATGGGACAAGTTGACCTGAGACTGAGATATTTAGAGAAGAATTTACAGCAGGCGATCGATCTCCTAAAACAAAATCCACCTGCATCAAAAGTGACTCACCAGCAGTTACTTAGCACGATTAGGAACTTGGATGATTTGTTAGAGGAAGTGCGCTCAGAATTGCGCGAAGTGAGACTGCAATTATCCGGTGTCGATGACAACAGCGAAAATGAAGCAAGTTCAACAGATGAGTTGGACTTTGATGACGAAGACTGGAATTAGATGTAGAAGTTATCATGGGCTTCCAAACTTCTGGGAGGTTAGGGGAAACAAACGCAGCAAGTAAGTTTTTGGAGGACTAGGATTGGATTAGATGCACAAATTGGTTGTCCTTCTTTCCTATTGCAGATATCGTTAGACCTTGAAGTGGAGGATGAGAAAATGCTGACCAAAGTTGTTCCTACTGGCAATAACCCCGGTGGTCTGCTGCGTTATCTCATGGATAAACACAAAGAATTCGAGTTGTATGGTGGCAACATAGCAGGACAGACTTACACCCAAATCATCCAAGAATGGCGTGCCATATCAGGGCAAAATCCTCGCACCGACAAAGATACCAAGCACATCACCATGAGTCCCCACCACACAGACCGCCTCACTCCTGACGACTGGTTAGAAATTGGTAACTTCATGATCAACGGACTAGGCTACACCAACAACCTGTGGCTGATGATTAAGCATAAACCCACAGAAAGTCAACTACAGCACAACCCATATGCACCGCCTCACGTTCATATCATGATTCACACCTTTGAATGTGAAAACTTTACCCGCATCAACGACTGGCAAGACAAAACCCGTGCCGAAGAACTGACACGAGAAATCGAGCAACGGTGGCATCTATATCAACTGACTAAGAGTGCAGAGATTGATTATTCTGCCCCCACCACCGGACAAAAGCGCCGAATGTTGCGAGAACAAGAAGAATATGACACCGGATTGCGGAATACACCACCAGCAGAACCAACTAAGCAACGATTGGAACGTATGGTCATTGCCGCTGCTGAAAATCAACCTCACATCCAAATCTTCATCGGTAGGCTTCAGCACCAGGGTGTTGATGTTTACCCTACCATCATTGGTGATGAAATGAAAGGATTAACCTTTGAGTATGAAGGATTTCGGTGTCGGGGGTCGCAGCTAAAAAACTGTAGCTGGAAAAAACTGCAAACAATCCGGGGAGTTGATTATCACCCCACCCGTGATTTACCTTTTTTAAGAGCGATGGCGAAACGCCCTCTGTATGTCCTGCGGACAGGCTCCGCATTGGCGGAGCCGACCCACCAGAAGGTGATGGCTACGCCCGCCGCAAGCATTGCGCCAAGCGCAGTGCCAAAGGCTACGACAGTTATCGCTATCGGCTCCGCAGTACCAGCAGCAATCGCTGCTGGGGAACAAATGCAACTATTACCAGAAGACTTGGAGAATCATACCCAGTCTGTATCTGCTAGTACCCAACAGCTATCTGATAGCAATAAATCTGCATCTGTTTCTAATTCATCTTTATCTGCTAGTAAACAACAGCTATCTGATAGTAATATATCTGCATTTGTTTCTAATCAATTTGTATCTGCCAGTACCCAATATCTGTCCATCAGTTCCAATCAGATTAAATGCACAGCGATGTTTGCAGCAGATATTGACAAGTTACTCTTAGCAAATACAAATTGCTGCCTTGACAAAGACTTTACCGCCGAGCGAATATCTGCCACTGAAATTTCCTTGCGTCGCACACAAGACCAAAGCGAAATTCTGCGGGCTAGACGTAATAGTGATGACTGGGAAGCATTACCCACCGAAAGCGAAATGACCCCCTCGGAAGTTCATGCTATGCTTGCCCTCAAAGAAGATTTAATCAAACAATCAGAAAATCACCATCAGCAACAAGCAGAAACTGTTGCACCCATAGTGGCTGCTCTTTTAAATCTTAAGAAAACAACTCGCTTTACCTGGGAAAACTACATTGCGGAGTGGGATGGAGAGTGTTTAACTTTGGGCAGAACTGGAGATGATTTTCCCATCATGGAAGCAGCTTGGAATAGAGAAATTAAATCCTGGGATGTGAGAAGTTCCTGCCTCTCCCAAGGAACAACTAATTATTTTGTCAAACAAGTTTTACCCTATGTCAAGTCAGCACTGCAACAACAACACGAAGCCAGTATCAAGAAACAAAGAAGCGAACAAAAACAACTGGAATTGTAGCTGGTTTATCTGTTGCACTAATTTATGATTTTACCAAAGAAATGGGTTTGAGGTTCCTCGCCCTTCTAAGGCGACTTTGATATACCAGAATCGGGGAGTATGTCAATGCCAATAGGTCGGATATTTTTGTAATTAAAATTGTATGTTAAAAAGAAAGTTTTGTGATTTAAAATAAATGGCATATATACAAGTAATATTAAATAAAGATAATGTTGATTAACCTTTTTTATGTCCATTCAAGTCTACGGAATACCAAACTGCGGAACCTGCAAAAAGGCTTTCAAGTGGCTTCAAGACAACGGTATTGACTATGAGTTTATTAACACCAAAGAAACTCCCCCCACTCGTGAGATGATCCAAAACTGGGTAAAGTCTTTGGGTTCTACTGCCATGCGAAATACCTCCGGTCAATCCTACCGGGCTTTAGGTGATGACAAGAAGACTTGGACAGATGAGCAGTGGATTGAGGCATTCGCTAACGATGCAATGCTTCTTAAGCGCCCCCTTTTCCTCAAGGCCAAGGATGGAATGGCTGTGCTGATAGGCTTCAAGGACAAAGCTGAAGTAGTCCGGCAAAAGTTGGGACTTTAATATATTCTGCTGGTTGTTAGATGCTCAAATGTCATCGCAGTAGGCTTTAACTTATTCGTGTCCTCGTCACCCACTGTATTCGGTATTCCGAGTCAGTGTCGGTAGTTCACTAAAGGTAAATTCTCTCATCGTTGGTATGGTAGAGTCAGTTTTCTAACCAGTTATCTAATTTTAAGTTGGGAATATTAATAAAATCTTTGATATTATTAGTAACGAGAATATCGTCACGAGAACGAGCCACAGCAGCAATTAAAGCATCAAATTCTCCTGTTGGTTTGCCAATTTTTCTGAGTTCGCTTTGAAGGAGGCCAAATTCGATAGCTGCTTCTATTTCAAATGGTTCTACTGGTAAAAGTTCTATGAACTGTGCTAATGTCTCTAGATTTTTGGCTACCTGTTGAGAACAATAAACTCCTTTATAGAGTTCTGAAACTACAATGATGGATAGATAACATTGGCTAAAGTAGCGATTGAATTTAGTAACAGCTTGGGGATTTTCGTTGAGTAGTGCAATGCAAATGTTGGTATCTAGTAGATACATTAGCCGTTATCCTGATTATCAATTGAGTCTATAATTCTGCCTTGATAAGTATGGCGTTCTTGGTCGATTTCTGCAAATATTTCGGTTAATTCAGGTTGGTTTTTCCAAGCCCCGAATAATTTATTGAGTTTTGCTAGTTTCTCCGCTTCTGTTAATGCTTGTTGTGGTTTTGTAATTTGATTTTCAATAAATCCTAAGTCTATTATTATTTCTGTCCCATCGGGAATGTTATTAAGTGTTTCTAAGATTTCAATATTTTGACCACGTTTGATGCCTCTAACTTTCATATTTGATTTCCTCCTCCGCTTGTTAATTGATGACAGTTGAATATTTACAATGTATTTGGGTCAATTCCTCTTGCTTGTAACTTAGTTAAAAGAGCTTGCATTTGTCCAAGGACTACTCTACAACTTCTAATAATAAGGTTTCTGTACGTGCTTGCTGGTGCTGATGTCATGAAATTCGCGTGCAGGGGAAATATATTAAAACCCCAGAACTATATAGGGGTATCTTCTTCAGACAGAATACATTGCAATTCTTGGTAGATGCTATCTTTTAAGGCAAAATTAGCATTCCGCATCCCATCAATTAACTCTTGCAATAGATTTGGGGAGGGACGGGTTTGGCGCACCCATGTAGTGAGAATATCTGGAATAGTCAGGAAAGAAATACCTAGCTCCTGAGCAGCTTTGATACAAGCTTTTTTATCACTTGAGAGAAAAACAGCTATGAGAGCAGTTCTTAAAGCCAAAACTAAACAAGCAGCCTCACCACGACCCACACCATACGTCTTCATCAAATTTTCCCGTCTAGGAAGTTCTGCCAACTCTAAAGGCTCAATAAACAAACTCCCCACCTGAATATGGCGCTCAAGCTGAGTTGCATTTTCTAGGCGAACCTGAAAACGCTGTCCTTTAAGTCCTGGTTGTGTTTGCACTTGACGACGGGCATAACGCAGTCCTCTTGCTAATTCACTTAAGTCTTCATCAGCTATATTTAGAGGCAGATTATCTTCATCTTGGTTGTAGACTTCAGCCGGAAAGCCTGCTCGTGAAGTATTCAAAGCTTCTTGGAGGATATCAATTCCTTGAGGATGAGCAAATGCAAACACCCTTAGCACCACTGTATCAAGCACAAATTTAGACATAGACCTCTGCGGAATCTGCTGCCTCTTCTCCGTAGAGCCTATCTTCTAATTCAAGATCACTGATCCCTAGAATTTCAGCCACTCGCCGCAAAGAGAGAATTTCCCTAGTCAGCGCACGATAGCTTAGTTCCACAAAAATTCTCGGTAAGCGTTCTTCGGGTGGTAAAGGACGCACTCCAAACTGATAGGGAGATAGGCCATATCCCAAAGATTTAGCTATAGCTATTGGTTTGACGTTATCAGTAAATGTTTCTATGGGAGCGCCTAACTTGCAGTCAGCTTCTAGTCGGTAAATTGTAGCTTGATAGCTAACGCCAAAGTAACGAGCAATGTGAGTTGCTTGTTCTGGATGCTTGACTGTCTTAATTCCCATCACTTCCAGCCGTTCCTGCAATCCCTCCGGGGGAATGAGGAAGTAAGACGCAAACCGATTGGCAAAGTCTTCTAACAAATCAGCCCGCGCTGAATCACGACACAAAATGGCTGGCCTATCCCAATGAAAAAGGTGGTGGGCAATTTCGTGGCACAGAGTAATTTGAGAGCGAATATAAGCCTGATTTTCGTTAAATACTACAACTGGCCCTAGCTGTGGATGCAAAAAGAACAGACCTGAGATATCCGTTTTCTCTAGCCCCAGGGCAATAGCGAAAACTTGATAGCCTTGTGCATCAAGAAACCCCTTGACGTTAAGTAAAGGCGCAATGCCCAAATTATAGTAGCGACGTGCTTTTTGAGCAAATTCTGCTACCTCATAGTCGGTGAAATTTTCCTTGCCCAGAGCTGCAAACGGGGGATGGGGCTTACCAGGAAAGGGGGTGGCGGTGAGTTGGTAAAGTTCCTCCAAATTGTGAATTTGTTGGATTAGTTTAGCAATGCCAGTCTTCCCGGCAATGGCCAGATGATTAGCCAGAGTCCGCAGTGCCGTTTCCCAATCTGGCTGCATGGGGGGCTGGTCTGATGTGCTAACTTCTACAAAAAAGTAGGTTACAGGCACACCATATAGACGAGCCAGCCTATCTACTGTGAGTGCCTCGATTCTCCGCTTACCGCTTTCATACTGACTGAGTGCAGCAGCAGTAATCCCCAATGATTGAGCGGCTTCACTTTGGGTAAATCCTGCCATTTCACGAGCTAGACGAATTCGTTCTCCCAAACGTATTTCTGGTGATGGACGGTCAAGGGAATTCAGCACAAACATCACCTCTTGGATCTTGCTATTAACAAATTGTTATTTTATTGCTTCCACATTTATAATTTTAACATATTTCTAGAGTTCGCTACCGTGTAGTATTGCATTTAACCCTAGTTCTTTGCAGGGATGGCATTTAGTTTGCCGATACAAAAAAGCTAACAATTGCCTAATTAACCCTTTCTAAACAAATCACCGGCTCCGGTCCTAGCACCCCACCAACAGTCAAAACTGCCAACGTCCTAGTTTCTTGAGGATACTGTGCCTTAACCTTCGTTATAGCATCATCCAAATCAGATGCTTGAGCAATGTAAATTTTCTCACCAGTTGTCAGCACCCAAAGAGGTTTAGGCCAAGTATGTCGAGGCTGAAGCACAGCTTTATGAACACAGTTATGAGTAAACTGGATTATCTGCTCAAGTATCGCATCATTACAAAACTCACCCAATGTGACTTGGAAAAATCCTCTCAGTTCTTCATCAGAGATATATTCGACAACTTGCTCTCTTGCCACTCTTCGATATTCTAGATCCTGAACGGTTGTCCGTACCAACTTTGACTCAATAAAGCGACTTACCTGGGTCGTAATGGAATCAAAGTCCCGTTCCATCAATAAATGTCCTAAGTGTTCCCTCAGTAGAGTTCGGAAATTGTCATCCGAGATATTGATACCAGATGTGTGGAAATAAACTGAAAGCTGCTCTCCCCTACCACAGCCAACTTCTCCGTTAGCAGCATCCTCTGCCTCTATCAACTCCATCAATCGTTTGTGCTGAATTACATCATTTGTAGAAGATTCAGATTGTGTTAGTGCAGTATCTCCGGCAGAGAAAGGAATTGATTGGGTCATGGCTCTCTCCTTACAACTTCTAATAATAAGGCTTCTGTACGTGCTGATGTCATGAAATTGGCGTGCAGGGGATGCTGTGTGGGGGTAGAATGGATCGTAAGTTATTAAAACTTCTGTTTACCCAATAAATTTAGGCGCAAGCACGCTCTTTTAATGGCAGAGCAATTAATACAGTACACAGACTTAATATTGGCAACGCCAACGCCGTTGACGCTTCACCCGGCGGCTGTCTATTTGTCTAGTTTAACTACTGGTAGCAGGCGGACAATGCAAAAGGCTCTGAATGCGATCGCACGGCTGCTCACTGCGGATGAATACGATGCTCTATCTTTGGATTGGTCAAAATTACGCTATCAGCACACGGCGGCAATTCGCGCTGTGTTAATGGAACAGTACGCCCCAGCTACGGTTAACCGGATGCTTTGTGCTTTGCGTCGGGTGCTGAAGGAAGCTTTTCGGTTGGGGTTGATGAGTGCTGATGACTACGCCCATGCGGTGGATATTAATTGTGTGCGGGGTGATTCGGCTTTGCGGGGACGGTTGCTGAAAACCAGCGAAATCGCCGCACTTTTGAGCGATTGCAAGCAAAATCAAGATTGGATTGGTGTGCGTGATGCGGCGCTGATCGCTATTCTTAGTGGTTCTGGATTGCGTCGGGCTGAGGTGGTGGCTTTAGATTTAGCAGACTATCAGCCAGAAGATGGTTCTTTGCAAGTCCGCAAGGGTAAAGGGGGAAAGTTCAGGACTGTGTATTTGCCAGCAGGGGCAGTGGCGGCTCTAGATGCTTGGTTAAATATTAGAGGTAATGCTGCTGGTGCTTTGATTTGTCCGGTGCGGCGTGGTGGTAACGTCCATATTCTGCGGATGACTGACCAGGCGGTGATGGTAATTCTCCAAAAACGGGCTAAAAGTTCTGGGGTAGCACCTTTTAGCCCCCATGATTTTCGGCGCTCTTTTATTAGTAATTTGTTGGAAGCTGGTGTCGATGTTTTAACTGTGAGTCGCCTGGCTGGACATTCCGACCCAGCAACTACCCAAAAATACGATCTGCGTCCTGAAGTTGCCAAACGCCAAGCTGTGCAGTTGTTAAATGTCCCTTATGATGGTTGAACGCAAAATTACTGCTTTTAGCGTAATTGACATCCTCTCCGTCGTGAACGGTCGGCGATTCCGTGACATACTCCAGACACTCCCTTTCAGGTCAAGAACTTCCCTGGTTTGTTTTTAGCGATTCACTGTGCCAGTTGCTCCCGTCCTGACTTCTTTACAGGCATTTGATATCTACATTCGATATCGACAACCTGATTGTAAACTGAAAGAGAGTGCAGCAGGGATATTAACCTAAAAATGTCTATTGACAAAAAAGAATTGGTACACCGCGTTGGCCAACGGATAAATAAAGAAAATGGCACAGTGGAAGAAATTATAGATGCCACCATCGAAGAAATTTATGAATCGCTCAAACAAGGAGAAAGTGTTTCCCTACGGAACTTTGGGACTTTTTACGTTAGAGTAGAGCCAAAAACTTGGATTTTTAAATTCAATCCCTCCCAACGGTTACGTAAAATATTTGGCTGGTCATCTACTTACAAGGATTAATGTAGCGAGGATTGATACAAACGGGATGAAATAGCTCACATGACAGCAGAACAAAAATTGGCAGATATCCAACAAATACCTAAAAGCAACACAACAACAACCATCAAGCCTGGTTATCAACCGCAAGCAGCCGACACCAGCATCGACGCAGATATCTACCTGTTTACCCGATTACGCCAACTGGCGCTCAAGCAAAGGGTAGAAATGTACGCAGCCCATGAGCGTGGAGTCAAAAAACTGAGCCTAGCTGGTATAAAAATGCGACATCCGCAGGCATCGCTTTTAGAAATGCGCCAGCACTTTACCCGTGCCGTTTTAGGTGATAAATTGCCAGAAGGGTTTCAACCAACAGGAGGTGATGAAAAAATTTGGATTCAAGATTCCATTGCCCTCGCAGGCGAACTCCACACCTTTCTCAATGCAGTTAATATACCCTACTACGTCAGTGGCGGCGTAGCCAGTTCAATTCACGGAGAGCCACGTTCCACCCGCGATTTAGATTTAGTCATCTCCGTTCAAGCCAACCAAATCGACTTATTGGTAACAACACTAGAAGCCGCGCTCTACTATTGTCCAGCCGGAGCGGTAGAAGACTTAAAGCAGGGGCGAGAAAGGATGCTCAACATCACCCATACCGAAACGATCTCCAACGCTGACTTATACGTCATGGACAATTCACCCTTTGCGTCCTCGCAAATGTCCCGCCGGAGGTTACTGGATATCGAGGGAATGCCAGCCTTTTGGGTGATTTCCCCAGAAGACCTAGTGCTGCAAAAGCTGTTATGGGGAAGGAGCAGTCAATCAGAAAAACAATGGCGTGACGTGTTGGGAATACTCAAACTGCAAGCCGAAAATCTCGACTACGGCTACCTTGCTGACTGGGCAGAACAATTAGCACTGGTTGAAGTTTTGAGTCAGGCGTTAACCCAGGCTGGTATCTAGTGATGAATTGCCTCGAATACCCCATCCAGTCACATTCCCAGAAGGATGTACGTTGCAGAACTTCACAAAGATAACCTAAAACTTCTTTTTGTCCCGTAAGCGATATATGATAGTTGCATCGGTTTTGTTTATCCAGAACTTTTTGCACTGTGAGTCTAATCGCAGCGTCTTAGAGTACAATTAACACTTAAGTAAATACTTTCAGTCTCGTGGAGTTGATGGAGGTTATGAAGTTATGGAAATGGTGAGGACAAAATGGAAGATAGAAGTACATTTTGTCCGTTTTGAGATTCTGAGGAGGAGTTGCGTTTAATTACCCTTAACAGCTAGTGAAGTTTGGCGACGGAACAAACTGTTGGGGTTGAAGTTAGACACAATCCGTATTTGTTGCTGTACACAATCTTATTATAAATTGTGTGCAGTGTGGAGATATTTTTTGGCAAATTTTACGAAAATTTCAAAAATCGCATAAAATCCTGCTTTTTCGAGAAAATGACGTAAATAAACCTAAATGTCCCTCTATAAATGCGAAATCCTCCTCCAATCGCCTCAAAAATAGTCAAAATTGGAGGAAATTATGTACAGAATTCAAGATAAATACAGAATTAAATATCACTGGAGTACGTATGAACTAACAAGTCATTTCTCCAGAACTAGCAACAGTCAAGCTCACTGGAGTACAGATGAACTAACAGGTCATCTCTCCAGCACTAGTTGTTGGGAAATAGCAATAAATATTAGGCAGCAGTGCAAATCCTCACCAAAATTGGCAAATTCTCCCCAATACCCAGTACCCAGTACCGTTCGGCTGACGCTCACGGCGGAAGCCCAATCCCTGGTACCCAATCCCCAGTATCGGGAGCAGCATTCGTCCGCTGCTAAATTTTTAATAGAAGATAAATCCTTATCACCACCTCTGAAGACAGTCACAGCTAGAGAGTGGAGTATCTCAACTGACAAAAAAAAAGTTGGATAGCCGCTAGGTGCTTGGTTAACAGGAGACTCATGGACACACCAATCATGGACTGGACTTACCATAGAAAGCTTTAAAGCCAGCCTTAAAGCCAGAAAAAAGCCAGCTAGGAATGAATCAAGAGAACCGCGAAACGATTATCAGTCGTCTCAGCCGCGCTAGTAGGGCTATCAACCCTAACTAAAATATTTATCTTTAAATTTGATCTTCATTCTAGTCCATGAGTTTCCTGTTTACCAACAATTAGGCATTAAACCGACAGATGTAAAAAGAAAGTAATTAGGTTCTGAAACCGCTGCATAACACTTAGACAAAGCTAGACAGAATTAAATACCGTTAGAATTTGTCCGACAAAGTGTTCATAAGAAAGCTAATTTCTGAAAAACACCCAAAAGCAAGAAAAAATCAGAAATTTTCAGAACGTTTAAGCCCAACAGCAGCTTTTTACATCTACCGAGATTAAATGCCAACTAGCGGCTACCCGATGAAAAAACACAAAACATCGAGGAAAGCCAGTCATGTATCTACCAGAAAACGCAGACAACTTCGCCAAATCAGCCCGTCGTCGTCAAAGCCAAAAAAACCAACCCCACCAACCAGCCTCCGAAAT
>NZ_JAYGGY010000058.1:0-15266 GCF_034931625.1 Anabaena cylindrica UHCC 0172
CAGGCTCTATCCCTTATGAAACAAGCTGTTTAACCACCTTGTCACCCGTTAAGGATTTTTTCAGTATTTATATGATCCAAGTATACCTTTACATCACAGTATTTTAGGCTAGACTAATGCCAGTGTGTGAGGAGTGATAAATGGCAAGTCGTAGCCAGACGCAATTATTTACTTGGAGTTTTCTGAGTGTTTGCTTTTGCCTGGGTATTAGTTTAGGAGTGACGATCAGGTTTGGAAAAATAAAGCAATCAGATGCTGCTGCGACAGAGATTCCTGTATTCACTCCCGATTCAATTCCCAGCTTAGGTGATGAAGAGCAAACGATTACCATTAAAGCAGTTGGGGATATTATACCTGGTACGAATTTTCCTAATTATAGATTGCCACGCGATCGCAATCAGCTACTACCAACATCTGTCAGATCCTACTTACAAGGAGCAGATATTTTATTTGGTAACTTTGAAAGCAATTTAACTAACCATCCCTACAGTTCCAAAGATATCAGTCGCAGACAAACTTTTGCTTTTCGTTCACCACCCGCTTATGCTCAATTATTTGCCGAAGTTGGTTTTAATGTATTCAATATTGCTAACAACCACACAATGGACTTTGGTGTAATTGGACAACGAGATACAATTCAAAATTTAGAAGCTAAAGGTATAAAAACATTAGGACATAAAAATCAAATCCTTTATTTAGAAGCTAATCAAATACCAATTGCCATGATTGGCTTTACAACTTATGAATTATATAATTCTGTTCACAACTTAGAAGCAGCCAAAGCTCTGGTAGAAGAAGCCAGAAATAACGCCAAAATTGTGATTGTGTCGATGCAAGTAGGAGCAGAAGGAACCAGTGCTTTACACGTAAAAGATCAAACAGAATTTTTTTATGGTGAAAATCGAGGTAATTCCTTAAAATTTGCTCGAACAATGATTGATACAGGAGCAGATTTGGTTTTAGGACATGGGCCTCATGTTCCCAGAGCAATGGAAATTTACAAAGAAAAAATCATTGCTTATTCTTTGGGTAATTTTTTAGGATATCGGACTTTATCTACAAATGCCCAAACAGGTTACTCAATGATTTTAGAAGTAAAACTCAACTCAAAGGGAAACTTAGTATCCAGTAAAATTATTCCTATTCATTTAAATCGCCAAGGTATCCCACAAATTGATCAATATTTCCGAACCGTCGGATTGCTACGTTATTTAAATAATCATGATTTTCCTGGTAATTTGCTCAGAATTAATGAGAAAGGAGAAATTATTGTTTTGAATCAAAACCAAAATTGAGCTAATTACCCTCACTTTCTATTTTTTCCAAAGTCTTATCATTTTTTTGAGATTGATGATCAGCAGACGAATTCGACTTTGTTTCCTGTATTGGGACAACTACCGCAGAAGAATCTGAACTCTTCGATTCTGTTGGTGGTGCTGCGGGTATGACTACAGAATTTTTAGGTGGCGGTGCTGCGGGTATAACTACAGAATTTTTAGGTGCCGAAGGTTTGGGCGAGTCGTTATTCTCAATTTTAACGGGGGATGTATTTTCTAAAGATGGTGTCGAGGTATCTGAAGGAGACGATTGGACTTCCCTTAGCTTTTCAAGTAGGGAAGGTGGAGGAGTAACAACAGGTGTAGAAGCGGGTTGCTGAATTTTGCGGGGTGACAATTTGCGAGAGTTATCTTGAGGCGATTTTTCTGGAGAAATCTGATCAGAAACACCACCACTATCAGGAGTTGGTTCTGGGGAAAAACGCTGGTTGCGCTTGCGTCTTTCACTCACATCACTAGAGACAGATGACGATTTACGGGGTGAGAAAGTTTGAGTTTCTTGATTCTGAGATGAGGGTTGACTTTCAACCACAGCTTTTGGTGTGGTAAATTCTGGAGTTGGTTGTTCAACAAGTGGCTTGGGATCTAACTGCAACTGAGATTTAGGTAATATTCTAGTGATGCTAAATCCTGCCGTAGTAGCAACTAAGATGGCACCAACACCGATAAATGCCTTAGTGCCAATTTTTTGAGATAGTCCTGTTAACTTCCCTGCCAATAATGGTGTAGGAATAGAAGTAGGTGCAACTGTTTTGAGCAAATTTTCTGACTGTTGGGTGGATAAATCTATAGTCGGTGCTGGTTGAGTGGGTATTTGTGGTGTGATCTCTAACCCAACGCCTGGTAGTAATTGCAGCCACTCTGCTACTGTGGGAGGACGAAACCGAGACTCAACCGCCATACCCCGCATTACGGCTTGATTAATATATGCACTCAAATGAGGTTGTAGTTCACGGGGAGAGGGCATTGGTTCTCTATCTCTCAATAATGCTGGTATGGGAACTTGTCCTGTTAACAGTGCATACAAAGTTGCAGCTAAACCATAAACATCAGTGGCTGAAGTACGCGGTGCTTGGGTTAAATATTGTTCAATTGGTGCATAACCCTCACTAACTAAACCTGTGTGAGTTTGTCTAACACCACTATTAAATTCCCTAGCAATACCAAAATCAATCAGCACCACTTCCTGAGTTCCTTCGCGGAGGATGATATTATCAGGTTTGATATCTCGGTGTAGCAAACCATTTTTATGTACTACCTGTAATGCTGCACCAATTTGGCGGATATAATGAACTGCTGTTTCTTCTGGTAGTGATATTCCTGGTAAAACAAACGCTTCACCTAAATTTTCCCCAGGAATATATTCCATCACCATGTAAGGTAGCCCGTCCTCAACAAAGAAATCACTGACTCGAACAATATTGGGATGGACACAAGTGGCTAATCTTCTGGCTTCGTCTTGGAATTGTAGCTCAAATTTGGAAAAATCAGGGTTTTTTCGCAGTCGTTCATTGATAGTTTTCATCACTACCTCTTGACCTAAGTAGTGATGCATGGCTTTAAAGGTAATACCAAATCCGCCCCGGCCTATTTCCTGGATAATACTATATTTTCCATTTTGTAAAGTGGTGCCTGTTAACATAGGGGATCTTCAGTCTAGGGAATTTTCAGTCTTTAGTGAACAGATTAGTTCAGGATTAACTCCTACCCATTATGGCAAGGGTTTTTTATTTTCACCCTAACAGCTTATTAGGTTTACCAATTCCTTAAATAATAGTTTGACTGTCCTGAGTCTATAAGTCTTAATTTAATTTTCATTTCTTATACCTCGCATCGCTAAAAGGGCAGTTCCATAAGCTGCTTCGGTATTCACAGAGGCAAATGTAGGAACTTTTAAATACCTTTCTCTAATAACTGTCCAAGTAGAATTTTCTGCACCACCACCAGCAGTATAAACATGAGTTAATTTATCAGATCCTAGTTGCTGTAATAATTCATATCCTCGCGCCTCAATTTTTGCCATACTTGCTAACAAGCCATGTAAAAATTCTTTAGGATGATCTGGACGAGGTTCTAGTCTTGGAGATAGGTGGGGATCATTAATGGGAAAGCGATCGCCTTCTTTCAATAATGGGTAATAATCTAACTCACTTTCTTTTGATAGATCAATCTCCCGACTCAAGTTGATTAACTCCTCATTACTGAAAAATTTTTTTAATACCGCACCTCCTGTATTAGAAGCTCCCCCAGTTAGCCACAAATCACCTAATTTATGGCTGTAAATTCCGTATTGTGAATCTTCTATACGGGTACGACTCAAAAGTTTAAGTACCAAGGTTGAACCTAATGAAGTTACAGCTTCCCCTGGTAATTTTGCCCCACTCGCCAGAAAAGCTGCAATGCTATCTGTTGTGCCTGCACATACTAAACAATCATGCCTAAAACCAAATCTAGCCGCAATTTCTGGACGTAATTCACCAATGGGAGTCCCAGGTGCTAAAACTTGCGGTAAATGAACCTGAATAGGTAATTTTTTTAACCATTCTGGATATTGTAGTTTTTCTACGTCATAACCCAGTTTTAAGGCGTTGTGGTAATCACTTTTACCTAATTGTCCATGCAATAAAAAAGCTAACCAATCGGCTTGATGTAGTAAATATCTAGCTTGATTAAAAGTGGGTTGTTGTTGCATCCACAAGAGTTTGGCGAGGCTGGAAGTTGCACTTAAAACGGTGTGATTTGGTGGTACAACGCTGCTCAAATCCTTTATGACCATTGATCCCCGCCCATCGTTGTACAATAGAGGGGCATCTACAGGTTGACCAGTGGCATCTGTGAGCAAGATTGTGGAAGAAGTACCGTTGATAGCGATCGCACCAATTTCTTGTCGCCATTCCCCTGAAATTCCCTCTAGAAGGCTCCATAAAGTCTTCTCCCAGCAATTTACCCAATCAGTGACCAATGCCCAAGGATGACGCATCTGGGACACAATTCTAGCTTCTTCATCAATCACTACACCTCGTGCGCCAGATGTACCAAAATCAATACCCAAGTAGAAGGTCATAGGAAATAAGAAATAGGGAACAGGGAATAGGGAAGATGAGGGAGAGCATTAATCTTTAATCCTGACTCCTGCGACCGATCATGTTTTTGTTGCATCTTGTTACAAGATATTCCCCAATTTTGGCAAAACAGGGAAAAGTAGTAAAGGAAGTGTTACTCATCATAGTTTGACGTTTAAGAGGGTTTCCACCATGTCCATATCAGATACTCAAGTGTACATTGCTCTAGCTGTGGCTCTAATTCCAGGCATTTTGGCTTGGCGTTTAGCTACTGAACTTTACAAATAACACCCAGATGTGACACGCTCAAAAGACTAATTATCCTGGCAATACAGGGTACAGTGTCTAGACTCTTAGGACTTTGAGCCAAAAGTTTCTAGAGAATGTACCTAAGTATGCCAGGTATTTTTTTAATAATGTAATACTTGTAGAAATTTACAAAAAATGAAGTAATATGGCAGCTAAATCAAGCCGAAATTAGCGCCAGTTTGCTTTTGACGGTGCTGCCCTTCAATCAGCGAGGCTCTTTTTAGCATCATGAACGCCTTTCAACCATCCACACCCCCGCTACAGCCAGAAAAACAGCGTCGTTCTGTACCCCGACCAAAAAAACATCTTCGCCAGCGTTCTTACCAGATAATGGCAATAGAAACCACTGCCAAAATAACTGTTAACTTGGTTATTCTTACAGCCGCTGTATCTGCTTTAGTACAGCTTTTACCCTATCATTGGCTACAGCAAGACAAGTTGCGAGAAATCCGCACGGAAGTCAAGCTAATGGAAGGACGTGTTAGTAATTTAAGAACAGAATTTAGCCGCAATTTTGATCCCCGCCAAGCTAAGAGTATCAGGCAAGAGCAATCATATCGGTTTGATCCCAGCCAGCGGCAAATAATACTGATTAATCCAGATCGCAAAGATGTTGAAAGATCAAATTCCACACCGTAAGGCAAATCTTGGCTGTTTGATAATTGTATCTGTGTATAAATAGAAAATAATTTCTATTTAGCACCAACAGCTAATAGTTAATAGCTAATTATTGAAGAGTTATTTATAGTTATCATCTATTAGCAAATTAGAAATGCAGGGTCGCAACCCAACAATTCAAAGTTGAAAAATGATATTTTGAATTTGTTAAAAATCTACCAATCTGTCTTGAGGGGAAACAGCAATTCATTTAACCAATTTTCTAGTTGTAACCTGAGGCGATAACTAGAAACATCCTCTTTGGTGTTCACAGAGCTTATATGTGTAAGAGCGCGATAATAATCTGCGATCGCACAATTCCAGTCACCCCACAGATGATAAGTCCTGCCGCGTTCAGCCCAAATGTGACCTTGTAGTTGACCAAACAGCAGTGAAATTTCCAAATTATCAATTGCTTCCTTATATTGCCCCAAATCGCGCAGGGTAATACCCCGGTTAATCCAAGCACGAACATGACGGGGATTTAAATCCAAAGCCTGATCATAATCAGCTAGTGCTGCCGTTAACTCTCCACAAGCAGCATAGTAATTAGCTCGGTTATTATAAGCACTAGCTAACTTAGGATTGATTTGCATTGCTGTATTGTAGTCATGCAATGCTTTTTGTGATTCACCACTTTGAAAATAAATTAGACCCCGGTTGTTGTAATCGACTGCATTGTGAGGATGACTGTCAATGAGTTGGCTTAACAAAGCGATCGCTTTACTGTAATCTCCTTGGTGAGCTAACTTTAAAGCACAAGACCGTAAATAGCTGTCCTCAACCGGAGATTTACTACTATCTTTAACTCCAGTTTTTGTATATACAGTATTTTTCTGAGCATCTCTGTATAGTTGATTTTTCTGACTGCCAGAAGCTAAAAAGGAGTAATGATCCATAATATTCCTGCCTGAGCTACTCGCTCTGTGAAATCAAATTATAGTTTTTTGCCTACGAGTGGTTTAGCCACTGTGTCACTTGTTCAGGAGTCTATGCTGAACCGACTAGATTTAAACTACTTAAACAATTGAGCTATCAGCCCAATAATATATACTTCACCCACAAGTCGAATTCCTGAAAGAATTAGCTCAATATTCAAGAATAGTCAAGTAGTGTCAGTGACAAATTGGTAGAATGCCAACAAGCCAGGAAATTAGGGGACAGAAGGCAGAAGTAAAGATCAAGATTTTACCCGCACTGCTCGATGATCCTCCCCATTGCCCTAGATTTAAATTATTGAGTGAATTTTTCCATGACAACAGCAATTTCTTATCCAGATGCTCCCGACCTCACAGCCGATGATTACATTGTGATCGGTTTGGCCACTTGCTTTTACAAAGATGATGGAGAAGTGCATCAAATTGAAGTTATAGAGCCTATTCCGTCCGCAGCCTTGGAAGCGATATTAAAAGGCATTCCTACGTCCTATAAGCTTGCCTATGCAACAACATTAGGATCTATCTTGGAAGGTGATACACTGGTTTTGCCTCATGGACTTCCAGAGTCAGCGCAGTTCGGAGATGAATTTGTACTCAGGGCATTTTCCGCTGCTCGTACTTACAAGCGTCGTGAATCAGCCCAATCGTTTATACCCGTAGGTGTAACCAAAAGCGATTTCAATTATTCTACAGAACGTAAACGGGTACTAAATGCTGCCAGAGTTGTTAGCAAAGAAGACAATATTAAACAGCATTCCCACACTCATAAAGTTCTTTAATTTTAGGTAATTATGCTAAAACTTTACGGTGGCACTTTTAGTCGTGCATCAATTGTCCAATGGTATTTAGAGGAACTTGAAGTTCCCTATGAGTTTGTGCTGCTGGATATGAAAGCAGGTGAACACCGACAACCTGAGTACCTAGCAATTAACCCCATAGGTAAAGTACCAGCAATTGTTGATGGTGATTTTCAACTGTGGGAATCTGGGGCAATTTTGTTGTATCTTGCCGAAAAGTATGGCAATAAGCCATTATCACTAGAGGAACGCGCCATAATTTCTCAGTGGGTATTATTTGGCAATTCCAGTTTAGCTACAGGAATTTTTGTGGAAGCTAATCGGGAGAGGGAAATGCCCCGCTTATTAACTTCCTTAAATGAAATATTAGGGCAACAACCTTTCTTACTGGGTAATGAATTTACTGTTGCCGATGTGGCTGTGGGATCTATGCTCGCCTATATTCCCATTATGCTGAAGCTAGATTTGAGTGCCTACCCAGCGGTATTGAAATATATCCAGCAAGTCAGTGAACGTCCTGCGTTTCAAAAAAGTATTGGTGCAGGACGTAGTTAGAGGCAGGGAGCAGGGAGCAGGGAGCAGGGAGCAGGGAGCAGGGGAAGAAGAATTAATGCCCAATACCCAATACCCAATACCCAATACCCAATACCCAATACCCAATACCCAATACCCAGTCCCCAGTCCCTAACGATAGTTTGTAAATTGCAAAGCTACAGGAAGGTCTTCTTGCTTTAGTCGCTGGATAACAGTTTGCAGGTCATCTTTGGCTTTGGCTGTAACCCGCACGGCATCACCTTGAATTGAGGCTTGCACCTTTTTAAATTCGTCACGAATCAATTTAGAAATTTGTTTGGCAATTTCTTGGCTGATGCCTTTTTTGAGGGTAATTTCTTGACGCACGCGATTACCACTGGCAGATTCAACTTTGCCAAAATCAAAGATTTTTTGGGAAAGGTTGCGTTTGGCTGCTTTTTCACGCAGTATGCCGTGTACAGCATCTAAAGTCATATCGCTGTCGGTACTGATTGTAATGGTTGTTTCGCCTAACTCGACAGTCGTTTTCGTATCTTTGAGATCGTAACGGCTTTTGATGTCTCGCACTACTTGATCAATAGCATTGACTAATTCTTGGCGGTCAAAGTCGCTCACAATGTCAAAAGAAAAAGTAGAAGCCATAACAGATTTTTGGATGTGAGATGTTTAATTTTGGAATTGGTAATTGGTAATTGGTAATTGGTGATTGGGTTATTAATTTCACCATTTCCCCAATTTTCTATCCTCTAATTTGCATGATACTCAGGTAGAAAAGGGTTCCAGAGCTAAAAGAGCCGATACCAAACATGAGCGATCGCAAAAGAGGTATATTCACAATATAAAAGAAAGAGTATAGCAACCGAGCCGGGATAAATGCGATCGCTGCCATTCCTGCCTGGGGAGAATTCACTTCCGTAACATAAGCCATTAATGCAGCGGCTGCAAAAATCATAAACGCCTCAAAGGAATTTTGGTGCGCCCACGTAGCTCTTTGGGCATAGGGTGGTAATTTATCAAACATGGCACGAGGCGCAGAAAGATCAAACCCAACCTGCGCTCGACCATAGGCTACCAATAAATAAGGTACATAAATTAGCCCAACGGCAGCAGCAATAGAGTATAGAAAAATAACAGGTATAGGCAGTTGCAATAGAGACATTAACCTAACAAATATTGGTAGTATAACAACCGCCAAGGCGGTTATGACATTTTCGACTGTTCAAAGCCTTGAACAAACTGGGTTTATACTCAGGACTCAGCACTTTGCTATAGCTTTTAGTGAGTAAGTGCGAAGGGATACTGGGTAATTCAGAAAAAACATTACCCAGTACCCAATGGTAATTTCCCATCTCTATCATTAGCTATGTGGAGACTACGTTTCACTTTAGTCAAAGTAGAACAGTGTCACCACTTTTCTTTGTTCTTCTGCTTCTCCACAAGTTTGCATCAGGGTGCGACTGTCGTGAAAAGCAAAGCAGATCAGTTGTTGACAACGGGAGACAATCTCCTTGTTACACAAATAACTTGCCTCAGCCAAAGATAGATTGTCATTGCTGGGATTTTCAACTAGATGCATGACTTGTTCTAGTTGTTGGCGCGATTCATGGGGCTGGCGTTCCAAACTCTGGGGTAGGATTACCGTCAACAAGTTTGCATCAGCCCGTGTTGCACCCCGAATGGCAGCTGAATTAGTACCTGTAGCACCGGAAGTGATGACGCGATTGCCCGATAAAACTAGGGCATAAGTCATCATTTCAATGAGATTTTGATGAGTAATTGGCACATGACGAGAACCCAACAAAGCGATTCGTTTAGAACCTGTTTGCTGGATTGTTGCTAGTTCTTGCGCTAATGTATCAAGGTTGATGATTTCGGTTGACTGGCTCAAAGATGGAGTAATCAGATTAAACAACCCAGATATTCTACCAAACAGCGTGTAGGTGGGAAGCCAACTAGAGTTACATATTGCTACGTTTTCTCAATTTCTTCGCTAGGTAACAAAGATTTTGTGGTTGGGAACTTGTCAAGTAATGGTAAAAATGTATACTTCAGTAGCGGATATCAAGGTACATTGTTGGCTTATTTGTAACCCCAAAGTAGGATTTACGCTAACGATTAACTAGTAATTGGGGTGCATGATGAAACTCAATGTCTTTTGTAGGGTGCGTCAGATGCCGAAAATATGTTGATTGTTACCAAATTATGAAGTCTGATGCACCCTACTGATATAGCAGTTACGTAGGTCCTGACTAAGATCTAGTCGCGGCTGGATTTAATCCTAGTTGAGATAACAAACGGTTAATGTCAAAATGTTCGGACATTAACTGGCTAATGCACTCTACCTTTAGAGGTTCGTGGACACGGACTTGACCAAAAGTGCGGTCAACAATTTCCACTGTGGTTAAGGTGTCGAGGTCAACAGACAAAATGGGAATTTCTAATTCTTCAGCGCGATTGAGGATAAAGGTAGGAGGTGGTAATTTTCCAGTGAGGATCAGGCATTGGGTAGAAGTTTCTAAAGCTGCTTGCTGAATTTCCACGCGATCGCCCCCTGTAACTACCGCCTTATTGCGGCGTTTGCGGAAATATTTGACAGCTGCATTCACATTCATAGCTCCAATTGCCAGACTTTCTACCAATAAATCCAAGCGATCGCTGCGACAGAGAACTTCTGCTTTTAACTGTTTTACCAGTTCTCCCACGCTAACGCTGCGAAGCAAGTCGCTTTTAGGCAGAATTGCTAGTACAGGAATTCCCTCTTGTTCCAAAAATGGACGTAAGAGATTATCACATACGTCTAATTGTTCGCCTGGAACTTCATTGATCACCACACCAATTAAGCGATTCCCTATCTGCTTTTTGGCAGATAATAACGATTCAACTGAGAGCATTGACTTATAACGATGTACTAATAGAACAGCAGTATCTAAGACTTCAGCAACTTGCAGCATAGACAAGCCAAACAAATTACCTTCTGGTAAATCACCAGGCCCTTCTAACAGCAACAAATCACCTCTTGGTATTTGTAAATAATGCTGACCTAGTAACTGCTGATAATTAGTTTGATCATCACCACGTAAGCGTTTTTTGACACTGGCCTCATCTAAAGCTAACAAAGTCGGTGCAACGCGGTTTTCCGGCAATTCTAGGCTCTGAGTAATGAACTGAACATCTTCTTCAACTAAGGTTCCATCTGCGGACTCTGAACAAGTACCCAGTGGTTTACCGTAGGCTATGTCCAGTCCTTTTTGCTTTAGCTGATGAAACAACCCTAAAATTGTTGCGGATTTACCACTGTAAGTCTCTACTGATCCAATCAGCAAATATTTAGCAGATGTTGGCACGCCATGCACTCCTAATTTCAAAAGTCTGTTGAACCCAGCTAGGTGTTTCCTAATTTTAGTTGCTTCTGATGGAAGGCTGACGCTTTGAGCAAATCAGTTGGGTAGGAGACTAGGGATTGGGGGAGAGTATTTATATTTAGAGACTTCCAACTAAAAAAATATCCCGTCGTTGTGACAGCAGGGGGCAGGGAGCAGAAAAGTCGCTTTGATTTGGTGAAATTGGATAGCGAGGCGCTGCTGCAAGCAGTACATCTTTTTTGTGGATTTCTCTTATTTATTTTTTCTGCTTGCCCCCTACCCCCTGCTCCTCTTATTCTTCTACACGCAGCAGTTTGCGGTAAAAGGTTATAGAAAAATCACTAATTTTTTGGCGCTTATGGTTTTCCATTAATTCAATTAAGAAATTAATAAACTCAAAACTTGCCATCATCACTTCATAGCCTAATTCAGCATTGCCATCAAACTGGATTCGGCAACGGGTGAGGTCTGAGGGCAGGGTAGCAACATTCCAGGTAGCGATGAAGGGAATATTGTCACTGCCTTCTATTTTGCGGTGTCCTTCCACAAAGCCTTGTTGATAAAGACTGATGGCATAGGGCAAGAAATTCCGTTTGCTGTTCTGAATATAAGGTATATAGACACTAGCTTGTTGCTGAGTCACCGGCTGGAGTTGGTCAATAGACATCGTTAAAGATTCCTCCTCTTAGCTAATAACTGAGTATATTTGGTTTTCATCAATAGTATTCCCATAAAAATGTGTCTTTACACACACTAAAAAAATAGCCCAAATTCAATAAAGTGGTTTTTCCCAGATTCTCAAAAATCGGGAAACACATTCCTTGATGTATATTAAGGAGATAGCTAACGGTCGTTTACCGTCAACAGGGATAGCTCTGCCCTGTCAACCTACTGAAGAGATCAAAACTTAAGTAGGAACTGAACATCAAATTTGTGTAAGTAGATTTGATTAAGTTTCAGAGAGCGGTGTAGACAAATACTGGTTTTTAAATCAAGTAACTATGCCAGCGAATTCCTGGCCCGAAAACGAATCTTATAACGGAAGTTCTGATCCGCTTAACTCCCTACTGTCTGACCTATCGGCAGAAGAGGAGTCTGTGGTAGAGCCAAATGCTGTGTCTTTATTACCATCATCCCAGTTCCAACAACGTAGACCCAAAGCTGCCCTATTCTTGACTATAATCTGGAGTGGGACGATCGCTCTACATTTAGTTTCCTGGGGTTCTATTTTCATTCTCGGACTCACTACTGTCTTAGGCATTCACGCCTTGGGAATCATTTTTGCTAGACCCCGCCATCATGCTAAAGAAATACAGGGAGATTTGCCTTGTGTATCTTTGTTAGTGGCTGCAAAAAATGAGGAAGCAGTAATTGGCAGATTAGTCAAAAGTCTTTGTAGTCTGGAATATGCCAATGGCGAATATGAAGTCTGGATTATTGACGATAACAGTACTGACAGCACGCCGCAGTTATTAGCACAACTAACGCAGGAATACAAACAACTCAAGGTACTCAGACGTTCACCGGAAGCAACTGGTGGTAAATCAGGTGCTTTGAATCAAGTCTTACCTATGACTAAGGGGGACATCATTGCTGTATTTGATGCCGATGCCCAAGTTAACCCAGATTTACTATTACAGGTAGTACCCTTATTTCAAAAAGAGCAGGTGGGAGCAGTGCAGGTGCGAAAAGCGATCGCTAATGCCAAAGAAAATTTTTGGACTAAGGGACAAATGGCAGAAATGGCCGTTGATACCTGGTTTCAACAACAACGTACTGCTATTGGTGGACTCGGTGAACTGCGGGGAAATGGTCAATTTGTCCGTCGTCAAGCTTTGGATAGCTGCGGTGGCTGGAATGAGGAAACTATCACCGATGATTTAGATTTGACTATTCGGCTGAATCTGGATAAATGGGATATTGAATGTATGTTCTATCCCCCAGTGGAAGAAGAAGGAGTCACAAATGCGATCGCACTTTGGCATCAACGCAACCGTTGGGCTGAAGGTGGTTATCAGCGTTATTTAGATTACTGGAATCTGATCCTCAAAAACCGCATGGGGAGACGAAAAACCTGGGATTTACTCATTTTTCTGCTGATTATGTATATCTTACCGACAGCAGTAATACCAGATTTATTAATGTCAGTAATTCGCCATCGTCCACCCGTATTAGCTCCTGTAACTGGTTTGTCAGTTACGATGTCTTTTGTGGGAATGTTTGCTGGGTTAAAGCGGACACGCCAAGATCAGAAAACATCAAATTATTTTGTGTTACTTCTGCAAACCATACGCGGCAGTATTTATATGTTGCATTGGTTAGTAGTTATGAGTAGCACCACTGCCCGGATGTCAGTTCGCCCCAAACGCCTAAAATGGGTAAAAACTGTGCATACAGGTGTTGATCAAGGTTCTGCTCATTAAGAAAAACCAAAATAATTAACTACAAAAAGAAATTGAAATTTCTTTTAAATTCTGTAGAGATGTTGCCAACAACTTCTCTACAATTTTGTGGTAATTGGTTTTAACCCAGGTTTTCCATAAAAAGAATCGAAGAACCGTTTTTCATACAATTATATCAGCAATTAATTTCGAGTCAAATTTGATGATCTTGAAAAATATCACTTCTCTCTATTCCTGATTTCATCAGCATTCTGACTCCTGAATTATTACGAATATGGTTTGAAAAAAAAACTAAATATAGAATTTAAATATTAGAACTGATATGTAAGGATTCAGGATACAGAATATTTTATATAGCCAGGAACAGAAGAGAAAAATATTCTTATTTCTTTTTCTTTCTTTCTCCTGACTCCTGAATTCTTACACTGAATATACAGCATATTTCATCTAAGTGAGGGAAACAAAGGCGGATAGGATACCCATCCTTAAAGATTTATCATATTCACTTATGTATTTCATTAACCCAACAATAGATTAAACTAGTTATTTGGAGTAGAAGTTTGTAAAACCTCGTTTTTGACTCATTTTTCTATGTTTACAAGACTTGCAGATGTTTATGGGATGGCTACAGCACCAACTGTAACACCTGACCGGGTTAATCAAGTTACTCGCAAAACTTATCCGAATTACAAAGTGATTGTGTTGAATGACGATTTTAATACTTTTCAACACGTGGCTGAGTGTTTGCTAAAGTATATTCCGGGAATGTCGAGCGATCGCGCTTGGGATCTCACCAATCAGATACATCAAGAAGGACAGGCAATTGTTTGGGTAGGTCCTCAAGAACCTGCGGAACTTTACCACCAACAGCTACGACGGGCTGGGTTGACTATGGCCCCTCTGGAAGCAGCTTAATCATCATGAACAAACCCACGGATGGCAGACTAGTTTGGAATCACTCCACCCACATTTCTGGACTAATCCCAATTTTAGAACGTTTGTGTCGGCATGATGGCATTCATACAGTCACGCCTGCGGTGATTGGAAGGGTGAGAGGTCATTGTCCCAAAATGCAGTTGCGTGTGTCTGTACCCATTCGCGGGGGTTATAAAGTCATTGCACGGCAGGGTAAGACGGTTCAAGAGGTATTTATCCTCACAACTTTGCTTCAGGAACAACTGGAAAGTGCGATCGCGATCGCTATGAAAATTACATGAATACGACGATTAATCAACAGAGGAGCTAAAAACGCTCCTCTTCCGACTTTTGACTTATTCCTCAACACGATGTACTGCAAACTTGTGTAATGGCAAACTAAGAATACAAGAAAAAGTTAACAAATATGACAAAGCTATAGTAATTCTCAAGGTCATTGTTAAACCTTCCCAATTCGGTAAAACTATTTTCTCAATCCCAAAAGCAACACAGTAAACTAGCCAGTAAGTAAAGCTCATCCTTAACAAAACTTCTTCTGTTTCTTGAGCTTCATCTTTTTGTTTATTATTATCCCACAGCATCAATAGACCAAGAATACAAGCTACACAAGAAATAGCAACTACGAATTCATGACAAAATACCGAATGCATTTGCCTTTATCCCACTATTTTGATTTTTCTATTGTCAATTAGTCTAAAGGCATAGTCCTAGAGATTATTCAAAATAGTTACAAACTGCAATAGTTAATAGCAATATCTGTAAACAATTGCAACATATACAGCAGAATTTAGGAGTAAAACGAGCTTTGAATTGAGATTTTATACCTCATTTATCTGCAATCTGCTGTAACTAGAACTTCCTGAAAGAAGTCAGAATCATCTCAATACTGCTCGGTTAAGGCTCAAAAGTCATTATATGGTAGGTTGGGTTGA
>NZ_JAYGGY010000059.1:0-13317 GCF_034931625.1 Anabaena cylindrica UHCC 0172
CCCGTGACTCCAATCATATCATATGTTATTTGTCAATATTTAGAGGGCTGCTGCTTGTACCTTACCTTACTTGAATAGGAATTGCTATATATAGGGTTTGCTGATAGCGTAGCGTAAGCCATAAAAGTTATTCATGGG
This sequence comes from Anabaena cylindrica UHCC 0172, assembly GCF_034931625.1. Lineage (GTDB taxonomy): Bacteria > Cyanobacteriota > Cyanobacteriia > Cyanobacteriales > Nostocaceae > Anabaena > Anabaena cylindrica_A. The sequence goes on from NZ_JAYGGY010000059.1 coordinate 139, forward strand.
GATAGGGAATAGTGTTTTTATCATTTCCATTTGTGATTAATAATTCTCTGGAGCAGAAGTTGAGTTTTTCAACAATAAAAATTTTTTTAATTCTTCTATTGGTAAAGGAGGACTAAAAAAATATCCCTGAACTACATCACAATCATTTTGCCTCAGCCAATCTAACTCATTTTTTGTTTCTACTCCTTCAGCAATAATATCGAGATTAAGATTATTCCCCATCTGAATCATACTTTTGACAAGAGCTTGTTTATTTTTTAATTGGTCAATATTAGTAATAAAATAACGATCTATTTTCAGGCTATGAAAAGAAAAATCTTGCAGATATTTAAATGATGAGTAACCTGTCCCAAAGTCATCAATTGATATTTTTATACCTTGATTGCTTAAAGTATCTAATTTCTGCTTTACTAATTCAACATCTTGAATAAACACCGATTCAGTCAATTCTAATTCTAGAGATTCAGGGGCAATTCCTATTTTTGTAATAATGTCAATAATTCTTTCACTAAAATTTTCGGTTTTAAACTGACAAGCTGATATATTTACAGCCATATTAAAATCATTAAATTGTTCAGACTGCAAAGTTTTAAGTTCTCTACAAGCTGTTGCAATTATCCATTCTCCCAAGGGAATAATAAAACCAGATCTCTCGGCAATAGGAATAAATTCTACTGGAGAAATTGTTCCATATTCTCGATGTTGCCAACGGATTAATGCTTCTAAACAAACAACTCTTCCCGTTGTAATATTAATTTGAGGTTGATAATAAAGCTGAAATTCGCCTCTCTCTAAAGCAGGTATTAAATCAGCTTCCAAAATAAATTTATTACAGAAATTATCTAGTATTTCCTGATTATAAAAATGATATAAATTAGTGTCTTGAAGTTGATAATGTTCAAGAGCAAATTCTGCATGAGTTAATAATTGACCGAGTTCTAGTCCATCATTTGGATAACAAGAAATTCCGATTTTAGCTTGAAGAAATATTTTTTGATTACTAATAAATAATGGTTCCAATAAATTATCTAAACATTGTTGAGCAATATCGGTTATCGTCTTAATATCTTGAATTGGTTTTAATAAAATTACTAGTTGATTTGTTTTTAAATGGGCTATTAAGTCAATTAGATCATTTTGCAAATTCAAATTGCTTAATTTTTCAGATAATATTTTTATGAGAAAATATTGTAAGCCAGTTTCAAAACATAATTTATTAGGATTAAGAATCTCTATATCAATAAGTAAAAATGGCAGCATTTGTTGCTGGTTATAAACTTGAAAACGGTTTTTATTGAATTGTTCCTCTAAACAAAATTGATTAGGTAAACCTGTTAAACTATCATGACGAGCTAAATATACAAGTTCAGTTTGCATTTGCTGAACTTGATTCATATAATGTTGGTTAACAGCTTCACGTTTTTGGAGTTGTGTCTTAATTGCTTGCAAGAGTTCAGTGGTTTCAAAAGGCTTAGTTAAATAATCATCAGCACCAAGTTCCATTGCTTGACGCAGATCACATCGCTCGGCTTTAGCCGTCAAAAAAATAAAAGGAATTGTGGCATTAATTGGGTTTTGACGCAATACTTGAATTAAGGAATAGCCATCTAATCGAGGCATCATTATATCGCAAATAATCAGATCTGGCTGATGCTGTTCAGCCATCTGTAAGCCGAGAAATCCATCTTCTGCGGTCATCGTAGAGAATCCTTCCAGATCGAGAATTTGCTGAATCAGGTCTCGTAAGAGAGGATCATCTTCAATTATCAAAATCTTCTTCATTGGCTAAATTTTAATTATAGGTAATAATCTAGATTATTTGTCAATGTTGATGCTTGATTATTAACAACGCCTTATTTTATATAATCCAGGAAAATGGATGGATAGTCAACTACTATCATCTCAGTAATTATACAAAATTATTTTTGTGAACTGAACTTTAACCTTAATGAAAATTCAGCAGAATTGCAAGAAAAACGGAAAAACAGAGATTATCAGCGATTAGGCAACGATTATAGTACTTACGCAATCAATGACTCTTGTAAGATGCGTCAGACTTGATAATTCGGTAAAAATCAACAGATTTTCGCCATCTGACACACCCTAATAAATATATCAGTTAGGTCAGTTCTAGATTATAGTAATTTTCTCTGCTTTATTTTCTCAAACTCCTGTTAAAAATTACTAAGATCAGAAACGAGGTCAATCCCAAATTCATAAATTGACATGACATCAACATTACCCGAACCCTCTGCAAACCAATTACCCAACTGGGAAGAAGAATTGGACAGTGCCATTTTCACCTTTGAAGATATTCAAGCCGAACTCAACTATAAACAAGCCAAAACAGCGCTGAGAAATTTAGTCAATCATCTTGACCTCACTATCCAAGAAAAAGCTGGATTGGAGGCAGAAATTGCTGACTTAGAAACCATGCTCTTAAAATTAGAAAGTATGGTGGTGCAAATTGCTGCTTTTGGGATGGTGGGACGTGGTAAATCTTCTTTGCTTAATGCTTTAGTTGGTGAATCAGTTTTTGAAACTGGCCCTTTGCATGGTGTTACCCGTACCGAACAAAAGGTGAATTGGCGGATTACAGAAGAAACTATTGGTAAAACTGAAAGAGCTTTGCGAGTGACTTTAGGTACTAGTAGCCAATCCCAAGTTGAATTAATTGATACTCCTGGATTAGATGAAGTTGATGGAGAAACCCGTGCTGCGTTAGCTGAACAGATAGCAAAACAAGCAGATTTAATTTTGTTTGTGATTACTGCTGATATGACAAAGATGGAACATGAGGCACTTTCTCAACTGCGGGAAGCTGGGAAACCGATTATTTTGGTGTTTAATAAGGTTGACCAATATCCAGAAGCTGACAGGATGGCAATTTACCACAAAATTCGGGATGAGAGGGTGCGTGAATTGGTTTCACCGGATGAGATTGTGATGTCTGCGGCTTCACCTTTGGTAAAAACAGCGGTGTGTCGTGCTGATGGGAGTAGGGGTGTACAGTTGCGTACAGGTGATGCTCAAGTTGATGAATTAAAGTTGAAAATTTTAGAGATTCTACAACGCGAGGGTAAGGCATTAGTGGCTTTGAATTCGATGCTTTATGCTGATACGGTGAATGAGCAGGTTGTGCAGCGGAAGTTGATGATTCGGGAAGAGAATGCGAATCAGTTGATTTGGAAAGCGGTGATGACTAAAGCAGTGGCGATCGCACTCAATCCTGTGACTGTAGTTGATATACTTAGTGGTGTAGTCATTGATATTGCTTTAATTCTTGGTTTATCTAAACTCTACGGCATCCCCATGACAGAAAGCGGTGCGGTGCAGTTGCTACAAAAAATTGCCCTGAGTATGGGCGGTATCGGGGCGAGTGAACTGCTGGCAAATTTAGGTTTGAGTGGTCTAAAAAGCTTATTGAGTATCTCTGCATCAGCTACAGCCGGAATTTCTCTAGCCCCTTATATATCAGTAGCCATAACTCAAGGGGGAGTAGCGGGAGTGTCGTCTTATGGCATTGGACAAGTCACTAAAGCTTACTTAGCTAATGGGGCAACTTGGGGGGCAGAGGGACCTAAAGCAGTTGTTAATCAAATTTTATCAACTCTGGATGAAACTTCAATTTTGAACCGTATCAAAGATGAGTTGCTAACAAAGGTTAAAGGTAGAAGAAGGTAGATCACTGGCATTTGATCAGATTTGGAGATGCTTTATCATTAATGCTTGCATTCCTAACACCAGGATTGTTCTCCCGGAGGATTGTGTAGTAACTCCCGAATATTGGCTTCGATGACCCGATAGCCCACATTGCCGTTGAGTCTCTGTCTGCCTTCATTAAAAATCAGAGTGGGACTGACTGTAACCGTATGTTCTTTAACTAATTCAAAATCCTGGGATAGTTGGGCATAAGCCTCACCACTATCGATCTGAGCTTCAATATCAGCGATCGGCAGTCTTAATTCCTCCGCAATTCCAAATTGCACCTTGCGGTCAGAAACATCTGCTATTTGGGTAAAAAACGCCTCCCGAAATGCCCTGGTTGCTTTTTCAAATACCTGTTGATCTCCCTCTACTAAACCCTTCGCTTCTAGTAGTTGAATCGCATGGAGAAACAAATGACAGGATGTCGATGAAAATGGTGCAACGTGAGTCCAAATATCAGGATGAACGGTGATGTGATCGAACTTTTTTGCAACCTCCTGGACATGATCGCTGTATCCTTGCAAACCACCGCGATCGCGCCATCGGTTCTCCAGTTTTTCACGAGCAACACCAAAGACAGGGACAAAGTGCTGTGCAATCACAATTTTGTCTTCAAAGGTTGTTTTCAACTCATCCAAACGAATCTGGGCAATATAAGCCCAAATGCAAAGAACATCAGAAAAGTAAAAAATACGAATCGGTCTCATATCACTTCATCCTTATATCTAACTTGATCATAATAATTCCTATTTAGCTTTAATAAATGTTAGCCAATTCTCCCAATTTAGCATTTTTACTCTCTTTAATCGCCAGTTTACGAGCATCAAGATATGTTTGGGAAATAAATTCAGTCAAATAATTTTTAAAAGTGTAATTAATTTTTATTATTTTGCAAAGCGGCGATAATTTCTATATTGGCTTCGGGAAAAGTAAATTGATCTAACTCATGCAAATTTACCCACCGGATTTCAGCACATTCTATTGCTTGGGGAATACCTTGTATATGATGACAATGATGCACTGTTAAAGTAACTCGCAAATGTGTATAAGTATGATCAATCGTGATCAGATGTTCTCCTACTATAATTTCTATTCCTAGTTCTTCATAAATTTCTCGTTTAATACACTCTTGTATAGTTTCACCATGTTCAATTTTACCCCCAGGAAATTCCCATAAACCACCCATTGTTCCTTGGGGAAGACGACGATCAATTAAAATTTGTTTTTGATCATTCCAAATTACAGCAACACCGATAATTTTATGAGGTATGGGACTGCTTACATTCATAGTTTAGGATAGATAAACAAATTGAGTATTAATTCATAATAAAACTCGACAGACTAGTTTGATGCCTGACGAGTTAATATTTATTTTCAGATGTTCTAATTATCAAGTTTCACTAAAAAGCTGTTAACCACTCAACTAAAAATTAAGATTGGATTTCGCAGAGAACTGTGCTGGTTAGTAATGCTTTGATTATGAGAAATATCTGATAGCCCTATTCAAAATCTTTATTAGCTTCATTTCCTTGTAAAGCTATGTCAAAGTCCATTCTCTGTTCCGCATTACGTAAGAAATAACCACTAATCATAGCGGAGGCCAGTAACCTACCTAAACTTTCTCGGCTAGTGGTGATGGTAACGCCAAAATGTTCGGGAGGCAGATTTCCCAAAAGTCCAAAAATGTTACGTTCCATTACTTGGAAAACTTCGGCAGAAGTAGGTTTAGATAACTGGGTGACTGTTTCTGGACTTAAGGATTTAACGTACTGCCATAGTAAATTGCTAGTTTCGGATTCACTATCAAAGAATTCTGAGACTCGATTGGATTGGTTGCTCACTTTTTATCTCCTTTACTACAACTACTGACTGAGGTAATTGTGACTGGAATAATCAATAACCTATTGTGTATTTGATGTAGCTGACAGTTGTATATTCATATCAACTAATGTAACAGGTTATTTTTTTCCAGGGAGTCGGTTTAACCGTACCAAAATCAGGGTAGTTTTGCGAATAGGAAGAAAGTGACAGGTGAGAGGTGACTGGGGAATATAGAGTCAGAAGAGAAATCTTATCCCCAATTCCCAATTCCCTAACTAGCAAGATACTCATTGATATTGGTTTTGGATTTGCGAAGTTTTGTTAAGGCTTCTCTCTCAATTTGTCGGACTCTTTCCCGGCTGATATTGAGGATTTCACCGATTTTCGCAAGGGTTAAAGATTGCCCGTCTAATAAACCAAATCGCAGCTTAATTACTTCTTTTTGTTGTGGGGTGAGTTCTGCCATCATCCGCTCTAGGTCGTAAGATAGGGAGGATTGCATCACAAAATCTTCTGGTGATGCACCTGTATCTTCCAACAGTTCTCCTAGTTCTGTGTCGTAGTTATCTCCTAACCGTAAATCGAGAGATAAGGGCAGACGAGCTTTTTCTAGGCACTCTTGTACTTGTTTGGGTGTTAATTCTAACTCTTGAGCTAATTCTGTGGCTGTGGGCGCACGTCCTAACTTTTGGGAGAGTTGGCGTTGTGCTTTTTTAATTTTGTTTAGTTTTTCAGTAATATGAATAGGTAGGCGAATTGTGCGAGCTTTTTCGGCGATCGCACGAGTGATAGCTTGACGTATCCACCAGTAGGCATATGTAGAAAATCTGTAACCTTTAGTAGGGTCAAATTTCTCTACCCCTCGTTGCATTCCAATGCTGCCTTCTTGGATTAAGTCGAGTAAATCGACGTTACGCTTAATATACTTTTTAGCGACAGAAACTACTAATCGCAAGTTGGCTTCTACCATTTTGCGTTTAGCTGTTTCACCATCTGCGATCGCTTCGTTCAATTCTACTAGTTCTATCTTTGCTGCTGCTGCCCATTCTTCTAAATTAGGTTGACGATCTAATTGGGTAGCAAGATTTTCCTTCACCTCATGCAAGGCGGTACATCTTTGCACCTGTTTCCCATAGCGAATCTCTTCTTCGTGGGTGAGGAGTGGCACTCGGCCAATCTCACGCAGGTAAGTCCGCACGAGGTCGGTGGCTGTCTGAGCGGTCTTCATGGCGCTACTCTTTGGTGATGATGGGTTTGCTGGTAGTGTCATTAGCTGATAAATGCCTTGTAAAGGTGCTACCCAGGTGAGATTGGAAACCATGCTAAGGTTTCCAACTTAAACGCCCGATAAACTCGGTTACTCATATTTAGTCAATTTATGCTTCTTAACTGCTAGACGTTACAGTGACTTTTTGATAATCACAAGTACCTAGGGTTAGATATAAGGTAATAAGTCGAACATTTTTGGTTGTATTTAGATTATTAATAATTGTAACATTTATGAGAATAATTTGACTACCGAGAACCACGAATTTTCGTGGTTGCTTGGGGTTGCCCAATCCAGTAATTTTACTTAAAACTCTATACCTGAGGCTGCTTACACAAATTCTTTAAGGAGGAAATCAATTCCTCATATTTGTTAAAATATCTCAATATTAACCATAATGTTTATCCTATAATGATTACTTAATATTTTTGAAACAGGGGGCTGGTGATTGGTGATTGGGAAGAGGTTATAGATAATTCTCCCCCTGCCTCCTGCCCCCTGCCTCCTGCCCCCTGCACCCTGCTTCCGACTAACTTATTGGACAGTAATCTTGAATGGTTTTGACATCCAAGGTGGTGTTTTGCAGAGAACGGATAGCGGCTACAGTGGCTTTGGCTCCAGCAATAGTGGTAATAATGGGTATTTTGTAAGCTAAGGCGGTGCGACGGATTAACCTGGCATCAGTATGGGCTTCTTCTCCAGAAGGTGTATTGATAATTAGTTGAATTTGCTGATTTTTGATAGCATCAAGGACGTGGGGACGACCTTCATGGAGTTTGAGTATTGACTCAACCTTTAACCCTTTTTCTTGCAGGACTTGACGAGTACCTTGGGTAGCTATGACGTTAAATCCTAAGGTAATAAATTCTTGAACTACATCGACTGCGGGAGCTTTATCGCGATCGCTCATAGAAACAAATACACTACCCTTAAGAGGTAACATTTCCCCAGCACCTAACTCTGCTTTCGCAAAAGCACGGCCAAAGTCGCTATCAATTCCCATCACTTCCCCTGTTGAGCGCATTTCTGGACCCAAAATGGTATCTGTACCAGGGAACTTACTAAAAGGTAATACGGCTTCTTTAACTGCAATATGAGAGGGAATCACTTCTTGGGTAAAGTTTAATTCTTCTAAAGTTTTACCTGACATGATTAAAGATGCCAGTTTTGCTAATTGTACACCAGTAGCTTTAGAAACAAAAGGCACTGTGCGGGATGCTCTAGGGTTAGCTTCCAAAATGTAAACTTGGGGAGAATAACCATTTGCACCCACAACCGCAAATTGAATATTCATCAAACCCACAACAGACAAAGCCTGTGCTAGTTGCACTGTCCAAGTGCGGATTTGAGCGAGTACGGCTGGAGATAGGGAGATGGAAGGTAAGGAACAAGCAGAATCTCCTGAGTGAATACCCGCTTGTTCGATGTGTTCCATAATGCCGCCAATTACAACTCTGCCAGTATGGTCTGCGATCGCATCGACATCAACTTCAATGGCATTTTCTAAGAACTTATCAATTAAAATCGGGTGGTCTGGTTCTACCAACACGGCAAAAGTCATGTAGCGTTCTAACTCTGCATCAGAATAGACGATTTCCATCGCCCTTCCCCCCAACACATAGCTAGGACGTACAACCACTGGATAACCAATGCGTTTAGCAACAATTAAAGCATCTTCATAACTTCTGGCCATACCATTAGGCGGTTGGGCAATATTCAATTGATTGAGAATTTTTTCAAATCGCTCCCGATTTTCTGCCATGTCAATAGAATCGGGAGATGTACCCCAAATTTGAGGAAGGGGGAAATCAGCACTAGGAACAGGACATTGGTAAATATCACCATTCGCTAGTTGTTCTAAATATTGCTGCAAGGGAACGGCTAATTTTAATGGTGTTTGTCCACCGAATTGGACGATTATCCCTACCGGGTTCTCAGCTTCGATAATGTTGAGAACATCTTCTTTGGTTAACGGCTCAAAATATAAGCGATCGCTCGTATCATAATCTGTAGAAACCGTTTCAGGATTAGAATTGACCATAATTGTTTCATACCCTGCACCATGTAAAGCATAGGCAGCATGACAACAACAATAATCAAACTCAATTCCTTGACCAATGCGGTTTGGTCCTCCACCCAAAATCATCACCTTGGGTTTGGTGGTGGGTAAAACTTCCGTTTCTTCTTCGTAGGTAGAATAGTAATAAGGGGTCAGAGCTTCAAACTCAGCCGCGCAAGTATCCACAGTTTTGTAAACTGGAATCACGCCTAAATTTTTGCGGAATGCCCGGACATCATCTTCCTTGGTTTTAGTAGCATAGGCGATTTGGCGATCGCTATAACCATCCCTTTTCACCGCGTACATTTGCTCCTTGGTCAACTGCTTTAACGGCGTGCGTTTCAGGAATTTCTCTACTTCTAACAGTTGTTTTAATTTATCTAAAAACCACGGGTCAATCGCCGTTAGTTCATAAATTTCTTCATTACTCATGCCTAGTTGCATAGCATGACGCACAGAAAAGATGCGTTCCGGGTTTGGTGTCCGCAATTGGGCGCGAATTTGTTCCCCACTGGGTAATTTCTCGGCTTGGTCACAACCCCAACCAGCACGACCGGTTTCTAGTGAACGCAATGCTTTTTGGAAAGATTCGTTAAATGTGCGGCCGATAGCCATTGCTTCCCCGACAGACTTCATTTGAGTAGTTAGTACAGGTTCAGAACCGGGGAATTTTTCAAACGCAAACCGGGGAATCTTGGTGACAACATAGTCAATTGTCGGTTCAAAGGAAGCAGGGGTTTTCTTGGTGATATCGTTTTGCAGTTCATTCAAGGTGTAACCCACAGCTAACTTAGCCGCGATTTTGGCAATGGGGAAGCCGGTGGCTTTGGAAGATAAAGCGGAACTGCGGGATACACGGGGGTTCATTTCAATGACGACTACATCACCATTCTCAGGATTCACCGCAAACTGAATATTAGAACCGCCGGTTTCTACGCCAATTTCACGGATAATTTTAATTGCCATATCCCGCAACCGTTGATATTCTTTATCGGTGAGGGTTTGGGCAGGGGCGACGGTGATAGAATCGCCTGTGTGAATCCCCATTGGGTCGAGGTTTTCAATGGAACAGATAATGACTACGTTATCTGCTAAGTCACGCATGACTTCTAATTCATACTCTTTCCAGCCGAGGAGGGACTGGTCAATGAGAATCTGAGAAACGGGACTGGCATCAATCCCTACTTGTGCCATTTCTTCAAATTCTTCTTTATTGTAGGCAATACCGCCCCCAGTACCACCCATTGTGAAGGCTGGCCGGATAATTAGAGGATATGTACCAATTCGCTGTGCGATCGCTTTTGATTCTGCTAAAGTCGAGGCTGTACCACTGGGACACACCGCTACCCCAATCTTAGCCATTGCTTCATTAAACAGTTTTCTATCTTCGGCTTTTTCAATTGCCGGTAATTTCGCGCCAATTAACTCGACGTTGTACTTTTCTAAAACACCATTTTTTGCTAAAGCTACAGCCAGATTTAGAGCAGTTTGTCCTCCCATTGTTGGTAGTAGGGCATCTGGACGTTCTTTAGCAATAACTTTTTCTACTATTTCCGGTGTCAGCGGTTCAATATAAGTGCGGTCTGCTGTTTCTGGGTCGGTCATAATCGTCGCCGGGTTGGAGTTCACCAACACCACTTCATAACCTTCTTCCCGTAAGGCTTTACAGGCTTGAGTTCCAGAATAATCAAACTCGCAGGCTTGTCCAATCACAATCGGACCAGAACCTAACAGTAGAATTTTGCGGAGGTCTTGACGACGGGGCATAGTTTGTTACCTTGAAGTATAAAAATACAAATCTTGATTATTGTAAGGGTCTTTACCCCTCCTCATGCTATTTATTATCCAGTTTTCCGGTTTTTGTTGAGCCAGAACCGAAAAAAGAATAGGATGTTGATCAAAAAATAACTTTATTTCCTTACAGTCATTTTTTCAATTTTTATGACTTAGATGGTCGCGATATTGATAAAAACTTTTATTTATATATTTCATCTTAATAAAATTAATTATCAATAAATTTAAAAATATACGCTGTGGTTTTTATTTAAATAACAATGAATATTGAATACAAATAGCAATTATTTTATATTCCAGTTAAATAACAATTTATTACCTAAGTTTTTGGTTAAAAATAGCAGAAAGGTGAAATTGTCCCTCTCTGCTTAAAAATATCATTTTTTAATAGCCTGTAAAGCTAATTTACACCATTGCTAGATGAGATTAATCACAATGAGGTGAAATTTAGTTTTCAGCAGATTTGACAAAACCCAAGGTTAAACTATCCTTAGCCAAGAAGTGGGCTAAATGATAAGCTCTTTCTTCTGTTTTCAACAAGATTTTTTCATACAGATAGCGTGTGCCTCTATCCCCTAAACTCTCAGCCTGAGAAGCTTGACGGCGAATTACACTAATCATAGCTTGTTCTGCTACTAGATCATTTTCCACCATCTTGCGAGCAGCATATGCACCATCACTTTCAGGTTCAAAGCAGCATAATTCAGCTAATTTACTAAAACTTGCAGCAGGTACACCACCCAAACCATTTAATCTTTCGCCAATTTCATGAATATGATCTTGGACTTCTGTATAGCTGTCGTTAAAGAATTCATGCAGAGAATAAAATTCTGCGCCTTCAACTACAAAATGGTGTTTTTGGTACTGCAAGTACAAAGCTTGAAAACTTGCTAAGACTACATTAAATCCTTCAACAACTGGAGTAGTTATACTGCGATCTAGCAAGACAGGATTGTCATATACTTGACCAAAATTTTGCAACAAAGTTTGTGTATCAGACATGGGTTTCCTCGCTTTTTAGCAGTTTTATTTTTTACTGCTTAGTTTTTATATATTAACATTGAAAAAAATGAAAGCAAATCTATTAAATATTACATAATTTTTAATTTTAACTGCTACTTGTAGTAAATTAATTCCCAAGCTAGATGCTAAAAGTTCAATTTTCATATAGACATCCAATACTATGCTAACTAATAAGCTTAATTATAGATAAATACGCAATAACAGGCTGTAAATATAAAAATGCAAAAGATTTGCAAAATTAATGACAATTTTTTGCACTTACGCTATTCTAATTAAAGAGGCTTAACTCTAACTAACTCCCTATTTTGGGGAGTACATATCTTGTATTTACTGCAAGTTTGTTGCACTTTGAGGGCAATTCGCTTGAAATCTTTTAGCTCAGAAACAGGAATAAAGCACGTTGTTGAGGTGAATTGGGCAGACCGTTGGCAAGTCTATCAGCGTTTAAGAGAGTTAGAAATTCCCTCTTGCTGCGAGACTAACCAGCCATTACAGGTGCAAATTACTAGTCCTCAGGTAGTTGTTCAACTTTGGAGTGTGGTGCGACAATTCACAGCATCTCGTCAAGAGCTAATTTGCTCTCTTGAACATTGTTGGCGTAGTCGCTACCAAAAGTTTTAGTCGGTTGACAGCTTATCCTTCATTGAAAATAGGTGAAAAAAATGAGTGTATCTCCCAGTGTAGAAGTAGCAGAATTTTGCCTTGAAGGAAGATTTTTAGAGTTTGTAATTAAAGACGGTTATAAGCTCAAGGGCTTATTGCTGGCGACTGCTGAAGGTCAATGCTATGTGAAATTAGCCAAACATTTACGGGTAGCTTTTGATTTGCATCTACCCAAGGGTACTTGGCTGCAAGTTGTGGGGACAAAAAAGTACGACTCTAAAAAAGGACAAGAAACCCTCAAAGCAGAACGGGTAATGGCTGCATGTTCGGAAATAGGAAGATTTCCACCCCAAATTAGTCACACCATGAAGCAATTACCAGAAACTTCTGAGAAAAATCACACCAAAGAAAAATCGACTCAGACTAAAGCTACAATTTTAGTCTGTCAAAAGTCTGATTGTATGAAGCGTGGTGGTAAGGCTTTGTGTCAGGCTTTAGAGAGAGAGTTAGAAAATAATGGTTTAGATAATGTCATTATTAAAGGTACTGGTTGTATGAAAAACTGTAAAGCAGGACCAAATCTAGTCATGCCAGATAAAACTCGTTATAGTCGCATCCAAGCTACACAAGTGCCGACGTTGATAGATAAACATATTGGTGGGGAAAGTCGGGAAGAAGCAAGAGATGCAGATGTGAATATACCCAGTTATGCTGAAGTTTATTGAAGAGATTTTAAACTAATCAAAATAATTGCTGATGCTCCATTTTGATGGAGCTTTAACTTTATACTGAAGCAGCTTGAGACTATTACGAACAGCACTATTAATATTGAATTATAACCCCCTCTATCTCAATACTTGTCGGTTAAGGCTCAAAAGTCATTATATGGTAGGTTGGGTTGAGG
>NZ_JAYGGY010000060.1:0-13105 GCF_034931625.1 Anabaena cylindrica UHCC 0172
CCCCATATATCATATAAATCCCCTTGTCAATAGGGTTTGAGATGCGCTAACCCTGATTAAGAGATGAAGATTCAAGTCTCAAAGTTAATTGGTGCGAAGTGACTGTTATTAACGAGAAAACACAGAAAATTATCCACCAAAATAATTGGATAACTAATCATAATATCACTGAAAATAATGTTGAAGAAATTGTCAAAGCTGGGCGCAGCAGATGGAAAGTTGAGAATGAAGGCAATAACGTTCTGAAAAATCACGGTTATAATTTAGAGCATAACTTTGGTCATGGTAAAAATCATTTATGTGAGTTATTATTGTCTCTAAATTTACTAGCCTTTTTATTTCATACTGTTTTAGATTTAGTGAATTATACCTATCAAAAGATTCGTGAGTTATTAGTAACTCGGACTTCGTTCTTTAATGATATTCGTACCTTATTAAAATTTATTTGGTTTAAAGATTGGTCGGATTTTTTCTCATTTATTCTAAGAGAATATGTCCCATTCAAAAAAGTAAATTCTAGTTGAAAAATGTCAATATATTGAAAGAGGAGAAGAAAGTTATTTATCAATAAAAACTACAAATTTACTTAGAATTTCAGCTAGATTTATGAGTTGAAATCAATTTTTTATGTCTAGATTTTTAAAACCCTATCTATCTCTAGTACCCGATGATAACCATCTATCAAAAAATGATAATTTGATACAAGTTTTCTACTTAAATTAAGAGAATTTTATTTTATTTTTTTCAAAATGAGAATTGCTGTTGACTTACTCTCTAATTTGCCAGATGACATTGAACGAGATATTGAAAGGAAAGAGTATTCTGGTCCAACAACTGTCCAAGGATTTTTGATGCAACCGTCAGCGAACCTCTTAGCTGATGAAGCTAGATTGTCAAATTTCATACAGTTCATCACAATGGTCGTTCCTGACAATACCATCAGGCATAATCGTTTGGCAAAAGAAGCACCCATCAAGAATAGTACCTCTAAGGTTCGCTCCACTGAAATTAGCCCCCTCCAAATTGGCATCACTGAGGTCAGCCTCAGTCAAATCAGCCCCCCTGAAAACAGTATTAACAAGGACAGCTTCACCCAATTTCGCCTCTATCAAGACAGCGTTATCAAGACCAGCGCCTCGCAAATTCGCACTGCTCAGGTCAGCCCTACTCAAATCGGCTCCATCCAACCCAGACTCAATCAAACTAGCTTTTCTCAAATTAGCTCTGCTAAAATCAGCACCAATCAAATCAACCTCACACAAATTGGTTCTCTCAAGAATGGCTTCGACCAAGTTGACACCACCCATATTAGCGTTATCCAAAATGGCTCTACTCAAGTTGGCACCTTCCAAGTCAGTACCAACCAATTCAGCGCTATGCAAATTCGCTCCAACCAAGATAATGCCTCTCAAGTTGGCATCTCTCAACTCAATCCATTGCAAATTTACTCCACTGAAATCCCTTTCCCCAGCAGCATATCGTTGGAGCAACTCTTTAGCATCCATAACTCAAGTCCTGCATTAATTAACATATTCCAAGATAACTCACTCAACCTCTGGCAAACTCTTTTCACCTGAGTTCGATGTAAAAAAATCAGCTAGAAATGAGACTTCAAAAGGGTTAGAGGCTTGTAAGTAGAGAGACTATATTCTCAATAAATCCTAATTATTGAGAATAACTAGAAAACAGGGCTAGATTAAAGTAAATTTTTACAACAAAATCTAAAGTTATATTACGAATACTCTTTGAATACCAACTGAAAGTACCTCAGATTAGAAACAATAAGATAGGTATAATTCAAGAAAATTACTGATTATTACTCATGGAATTAGAAACTATTTTCTGTGAAATTGATGATTTTTGTAACTATTTTGAGCCAATATTTCAAGCTCAACTTATCCCATCTCAGATAAAAAAAAGAATTAGACCTAGCCAATTTTGTCTAAGTGAAATTATGACAATAATTGTGTATTTTCACCGCTCTAGTTACCGGAATTTTAAAGATTATTACGTGAAGCATATCTGCAAATATTGCCAAGGTGATTTTCCTAAGTTAGTGAGTTATCAAAGATTTATTGAATTAATGCCAAATTCTTTAATTCCGTTGATGTATTATCTAAACACACGAAAAGGACTCAACACAGGTATAAGTTTTATTGATAGTACATCTATTCCCATTTGTCATTCTAAAAGAGCCAAGACAAATAAAGTCTTTAAAAATTTAGCCGGCTGCGGTAAAAGTTCTATTTGTTGGTATTTTGGTTTTAAACTTCATTTGATTATTAATGATCAAGGAGAGTTACTTGCATTTCAAATTACTCCTGGAAATATAGATGACAGAAAACCTGTTCCCACTTTGACTAAGAAAATATTTGGTAAAATATTTGGAGACAAAGGATATATTTCTCAAAAACTCTGGCTTGAACTTTGGTCTAATGGACTCAAATTAATCACTCCTTTCAAGAAAAATATGCGGAATAAGCTATTGTCTCTTGAGGAGAAATTAATGCTCCGAAAACGGTCTTTAATTGAAACTGTTAATGATCAACTCAAGAATATTTCACAACTTGTTCATTCTCGACACCGAAGTGTTACTAATTTTATGGTTAAGGCTAGACTGTGCCGAAACGGGAGTTTTGTACGCTAAGAAAACCTGGAAAACCTGAAACTCTTAACTATCAATGGTTTCAGAAAGTGTAATCCAAATGAAATTTTTTGTATTTAAGTCCGATGGTCGTTAAAAAATTTCAAGAGAGTTGAACGCTAACAATCTTTAATGACAAGGCTTTGGGCGATTGCTCTGATTCCTTAGCGTACAAAACTCCCAATTTGGCACAGTCTAGCCCATTAGGGTTTTTTAACCTCCTAATCAAGTCTTTCTACTCTCCATCCTGATTGATTCCCTACCCTTCCAGATTTGACAAACCCAAAAGAACCACGGACAAACTGCTGTTCTCCTTCCTTGAGTTTGGGTTTACAACCAATCAAGTTTTCTACTTCGGTAGATGAAAGAATCCAGCCAGCTTTTGCTGCTTCCTCCAATGCCTTGAGATGTTGTAGAGGGTCAGATGGTTTGAGGTGACGAGCGATCGCTTCCACCAAAGCTATCAACTCACCTACTGCTGTCTCTGACTGTCCAGTGGTCAGACTGGACGTGTCTACCCTGTCCAGTGGACTAAAGGTAATATCTACTTGTCCAGTGGGTGTGTCCATCGTGTCCAGTAGACTGGGGGATAGAAAATCATCCATCTTCCCCCCATCTTTAATATGTTGGTGCAGCTGATCTAGTAGTTCTACATCAGTTGCATGAATGTAGGATTTATTACCTTGCTTGAAGGGTTTAATGTCCAGTGCTTCCAGTCGGTTATAAACGGCTTGCTTACCAATAGCGTATCTATCCTGTAGTGCAGATACAGGAAACGGATCTATTTCTACTACCATAATTAACTGTCCAGTGGACTAACTAGACGTGTCCAGTGGACAGTCTAGCATAAGAGTAAATAAGTCTAAATCACCAGCGAAAATTTTCTATTGCAGCGTTGCATTGCAGCAAGCATAATTCCTCAGAAGGGACTGAAAAATTTAATAATTTATTTGGTGGGGTAAAGTCTGTCCATAGACCAAAGATGAAGTTGATAAATCTAAACGTTTAGATTTAGACTTATCAATCTCGCACTCCCCACACATTACTTTAATAAAATATTAATTACCAATGCCTTCTGACACAGGGGGGATAGATAGGGGTTTAGGGATTTGACCCAAAACTACCCAGAAAAAAAATATTTTAATTTTTGGATTCAGTTGACATTTGTAATTCTGCGATAGCGTCTCGTAGAGAAGGCGATCGCTAAAAAGTCTCACCATAAAAAATATCACTCTACCCAAAAGCTGCTTTGGGAAGCTATCGCTGGGGGTGCAGTTTGGATAAACGCCACTATAACGCATGCACAAAACATGGCTTGCGTCTCACCGTGAATCAATTTTAGTACCTAATCTTGTATGATTAATTACGCAGTTAGGAATAACAGATAAATCCTTATTTAGTAAAGGTTTGATGGTTTTATAACAGTGATATACGCAAGATAAGAGCTAAATTTATCGTCCCCACTACGTGACCACCGCGTGACCACTTTTTACTCACTCGCCAATAATTTTTGGAATCAAAATAGCCTATAGAGTGTTGTTAACCAGCACTAACCATATCAATTGTCCATCTCATGCCCACTACGTGACCCTCGCGTGACCACTTTTGACCCAAACTAAAAATCAAGCAATTATACTTATTGAATGAATTATTACATACTACTCTTGTAGTAGAAAACCAGTGGGTGTTGAGACTGGATGTAGTGTGCAGGGTAGTAAACAAGCTGCTTACTTTTTTTAGTAACGAGAGAGAGCGATCGCTATTTCCCTTCTCTCGTTTTTTTGACATGATGACTATCCAAAAAAATTCTCAAAACCGTCGTCATCACACCCTTTTTAGAGGGATGAGTGCCACCATAACGTATACACAAAACATGGCTTGCGTCTCACCGTGAATCAGCTTCAGCACCTAATCTGGTATGATTAATAACAGCATTACTTAACATTCTTCAAATCATTGCCTAGTAAGGGTTTCAAGGTACTTTTCAGGTGCTAAAAAAGGTCAAATAATCTGTTGCCCAACTTTGCCCAATTTTGCCTACACTTGAGCAATGTTGGACACACATTTTCAATCTAAAACCTCAGTATAGTTGTTTTGTACTACCAAAAATGTCTGTAAATTGCCTACACTTGCCCAATTTTGCCCAAAATTTGACATGATTTTTAAAATAAGCAATTATACTTATTAATTTTATTTTGAAACCTACTTTTGTAGAAGGACAGAATTGGCTAGGATTGGCTAGGATTGGCTAGGATTGGCTACATCTGAAAAACGAGCAATTACACCTAGCATTTTGTATTTTACCCACTACTTTTGTAGTGTATAGCGATATCGCTGTACTGCTACTGAACAAGCAAGCTACACAGTCTCATAGAGAATGCAGGTGTAGACCATCACCCTTGGGCATTGGCACTCTCCAACAATTGCAACGTTGCAATACTCGGTTTTACTAGGGACGATTTTGTATAGTTCGTTTGCTTTAATCAAAGTCAAAATTTTTGAGAAAATTTTCTAGACTTAAACCACGCATTAAGTCAATCATCTCCTGACTGCGTAGCCCATGCTTAAGAGCATTCATTTTTGACCTTTCCTTTCCCTCTGGAGTTTTTGCCCCTGTGCTGTGTCGATACGGTTTCCATTTCTGGATCTGCTGTCGTTGACGTTCTCTGGCTTCTAAACTCCACCGGGGCATCGTTCCCTTCCTCCAATCGTTGTTTAAGTTGTTCCTGTTCTATTTGTAGCTGGTTTAGCTGTTGATTTACGTAGGTTTTAATGAATTGACTGGGTTTTTTGGGGTTTTTCAACTCATGCAGCAACGCGATACATTTACGCATCTCAGCTTGACATTTGAGGCTTAATTCTGCGAGTTCATTAGGAATATGAGGTAATGCTGTTAGCACTTCTGAGGAATCGTACCCAGCTAAAGCCTTATTCATGAAGTGCGTTGATAAGGTAGACAGCATAGCTATCTGACTGTGAAGGATAACTTCAATGCTGCTAAAGTCCCCATCTTTGGTTTTTTGGGCTTGTTCTAAAACTCCATCAGCGATAGCTTTTATGGCTGAAGCATCCAGTTGACATTTACCAACTTTAGCCATGACTTGAGTTTGAGCAAATCCTGGTGTAGCAAAGTGTTTTAAATGAGATTTATCCTCGCTGGTATTGACACCTGCATTTTTTAGTTTGCTAACTGAATCACGTTTCTGCTTTTCTGCCATGAGTTTTTCAAGCGAATCTGTTAATCCCATATAGTTTTTAAATTCGATTCTTACGGTAATTGCAGGTATCACGGATGTACCCCATAACCACACCCTAAAACTAACAAATAGAAATATAAGATTCATTCCAAATAAACCTATCCATCCCGTTCCAAAGGGTAACAGCAGCTTTATAAGTCCCGTTGGATAGTCTCTCAACCGTCCTAACCACACCCCCCACCCATTCCCCAACCCAAACAAAACAATTTTGTGGGGTGTTTGGAGGGTTTTCTGTGTCCGTCGTTATATCTATGTCCGGTTGATTAATTATCTTATTATTACTACTCGCGGACATTTGGTAACAAGATGATACATTTTCTGTTGGTGATTGGTAACAGATTGATACTTTTTCTGTGGACATTAGATCCCGTTCTAACCAACCCGCAAATATTTGATTACGCAAGTCGTCACCACCAATACAAACTATTTTGTAAACCCGTTCGCGTTTACCAGTTTCTTGGTTTATCACACCCCTACTCACTTCTGAGGTATCGTGTCCTATAAGTTTTAATACCCGTTTAAGTATGGTTATATCGCTTGTGTTGTTGGTAATTGTTATACCTAAATGATTTTTAGTTGCAAATGTATCAACTCGTAATTTATCGGCGATCGCTTTTACTTTTGGGTGTGAGTTAAATAATTCATCACCACTGGTAATTATTTCCTCAACCTCTAAATGTTCTAAAATTTTAACTTTAGATCCATACTGAGTTTTGTTAAAGTCGGGCTGATAAGCTGCTTTAGATTGTTTGATTTTTTCACCTGCTTTTTTATCCTTAGCAGTTACAAAATTACGCCCCAAAGTTAGATAATAATGCAGTAGAATTTTGCCATAAAATCCGTCATCATCTAGTGCTAACAATTCCTTAGTAACTTCTCCATATTGCTGTTTAGTCTTATACTTACGTTCTTTACGCCGTTCCTGCTGAGTTTTGTGCTTTTGATTTGATAACTTTTCATAATCAATATCCGTCATATTAGTAATATCTTCATTTTCAGTATCTTCTAATTCTTGATTGTAGTTAATATCTCTATTTTCCTTAATTTCTGTTTTAATGGTTTCATCATCCTCTTGGGCTGATTTATTATTAATAATATGCCCCTCACCTGCTAAATTCTGCAAGATAATATTACGGTAATCACTCTTAGCAGCATTCACTCGACAAGCTATTTTTGCATAGGTTGTAGTGAATATAGAGTAAGTTTCTAACTCTGTTTCATCAATACTCATTCCTGCTAAATTTAGTTGGTTGATATGTGCATTGAATTGTTTATGATTACTTGCTAATAATGATTTGATATTGCTTGAACCGTTCCCATATTGAGTTAGTCCACATTTTGCTATCCAAATATGACGGGGGATATTTTCTCTTACCCGTGCTAAAGATTGTCTGACTGAGTTTTCAGTCATAACACCTTGAAAACATCCCCACACACTTGTAAAATGTCCCTTAAAATCAATACTTACACCTGTAGAAACAGATGGTGATGTGATGACAATATCATAATCCTTAACAACATCATTGATTACTGAAATACAACCATAAGCAGGATGAGTAGGATCTGCTATGGTTTCACTGTCAATCCTTAATATTTTCTTACCTGGAAATAAGCTTGATAATTTAGCAGTCATTTTTCTAGAAAAATAAGTTTCTAAATTTTTAGTGCTATATTTCCCTTTTGTTTTTTGACTATCAACTGCTATATATACCCGTTCATCATTTTCTATAGCTTTGCATAAAGCAGCTATAAAATTAGTGGGATTACTTTCGTCGTAGTTGGTAATATACCATTGGTTCTCACTCCAATTATTAACAATAATATGGGGTGTTTGTTTGTAATTTAAAAAATGAATTATCGCAGTTTGAACATTATCAAATGATTGTTGTAAGTTGTTTTTCAACTTAATCTTATTTGCTATGTGTTCAATTTCATCATATCTAAGATAAATTCCCATGTATTCAGATAATTCTCTGATTAACTCCTGTTTTAGATAACTACTGTTAGCTGTTTGTCTGTTGTTAAATAATTCTTCAAACCCGGAGGGAATATCAGTTAATTTGATAGGTTTAATATTTCCCAATTCAGTTACAAAGTCAACAGCTACATTAGTTAAATCTGCATCTAAACCTATAATTAATCTGGCATTTTTTACTAAGATAGTTAGCTGATTAAATATCTCTGTTCTATGCTTTTTGACTTCTGTAGATGAGTTTAAAAGATGTTCTGTAACTTGTTCAATTTCATCAGCAACTACTACGCAGTTTTTAAAGCTATCTGCATTAAATCGCGCTTGACTGGTAGGATGTAGGCTGTCAGCACATAATCCATAACCTAGTAAATCACCTGTTTCTGAGTTTCTAATTTCTGTCACAAAAGGTAATCCTAACCGATTACAAATAGCTTCTCCTAGTTGTACTCTATGAGTAAGCACGATAACGGGTATTCCCAATTGGTTATACAAATCAACAATCTTTATTAATGATTCAGTTTTACCCGTTCCTTTTGGTGACTTAATAAACAAATATTTAATCAATTCTGGAATATCAATATCCCCTAAATATTTTTGATTTAGGTTAACAGCTACTTTGTAGGTTAAGCAGTTAAAGTTATAAACCAAAAATTGATTAAGAGTCAGGGAATTAGCAATAATTTTAATTACAGCATCCATACCATGCTTAACTAAAACGTCATCAATTCCCTTTTCTTTAAATTCCCATTTACAGACTTTAGTAGTGCATCCTTTCGATGACAATAAATAGCTGTATTGACAAATTGCGTTTTTAACATTTTCAACTGTTTTAGGCTTTTCATCATTGTCAAAACAGATATTAAAATGCCTACCTTCATTAGCAAAGTGTTCTAAATCGGGAATAAGGTAATTAGGGCCAGTTCTAACTTTAACTTTTTTCCCGTTCTCGAAAGTATAATAACCGTCGTATGTATACCCGTTATTGATTCCTGGTAAGCCTATGGCTACAATCCCACAGGTTAGTAAGGCGGCCGCCTTCTTAGCACCCTCAGTAATGGTGATGGGTATTTTGTGATCCTTAACCCACTCCCAAAATGATTGATATTTGTCAATTGGGATGTTATAGCGATCGCTAATTAGTACCCAAATGTGAGCAGGAACATCTGGGAGAAATGCACGGGTAGCAGTGCCGAGGGGATGTTCATATTTAATTAATTTATTTTTTTCATGGTCACGCCGGGGGAAATCGGGTTTAAAACATCCCCACTGCATTTTTGAGTAATTGTCTAGCGGGTCAACACCTGAACACCACCATCCACCTGCTAAGGTGTGAGCATATCGCTTAAATAGCTTACTTACTTCTGATGTGGCGTATTGGCTGCTATGGGGTGTTTGTTTCCCCTCTCCCAGGTTGCCTAAAGCATCTTCCAATAGATATTGGTGTGTGATGTCACCTTCTAGAGATTTGAAGTTTAGAGCGATAATGCCAGGGTCAATCCCACTATTTAGTAATTCTTCATTGTGAAGAGGTCTAATCATAGCCACACCTCCTGTAGTTGCAAGAGATATGGTGTCTCAATATTTTTGGTGAAGGTTACAAAAATACTGAGGAAATATGCTATTATTGGGCAATATGAAAATTCTTGGTATGAAGCTCTTGAAACATTTTTCAAGAGGTAGTGATCTAAAAGTGCAGGGTAGTTTAATATGGAAATATTAAACCCCCATGAAAATATCGTCATGGTAGTTGCTTAATTGATGTCCAGTCCTTTGCTTAGATAGTTTTCTCAGGACGTAGCTAAGTGAAAAAGACTGGGTGAATTTCTAGATAAAAACCAAAACTCCCAGGTTGCCTATGCAGCTTGGGAGTTTTGGTTTAAGTAGTCATGGATGAACTTACGTACCAGTTGATACGTAGTCGTCCCATCGGCTTGTGCCAGTTCCCTGAATTTTTTCTCATCAGTTGGGGTTAACCGAGTTCTTACTAGAATTTTGGGTTTTTCGGTCATATTAGTTTCTCGTAAGGTGATCCCAGTCTAACAGATAAAACTATAGTTGCGATCGCTCATTCCCAAAAAAAGTACATTTTTACTGGGTACTCTAGTTTTCCACAATTCCCCACGGTGAGTATCGAGATGTCAGGGGAATATAGGGGAATTCTGCCTGACATATACCAGAATGTAAAACGACGGTGTGCAATCTTGTTTGTCAACTACTTGAAAGCACTTGTCAAGCACTTCTTGTATGGCAAAAAAATGGCTCTAACTATCGTTATATAACGATAGTGTTAGTACAAAATAGATAATTGTATGGCAATTGGCACTAATAAAATTCTTCAATCTATGCCCATAGATTGAAAATAGGGTGTACGCTCGACACCGGATTTAGTGGGATTGACGGGACTAACTGGGATGACTAACTGGGATGACTAACTGGTAGCACCAAAGTCGAAATAAATGACCTGAGTGTTTAACCCATTTGTCGCAAAACTAATTACTTTATCACAACATGGCTAAATGTATAAGGTTGACTTCTTTAAAATTTACGGATTGACTTTTTACGGAAAAATCTCCCAACGACATTTTTAAAAACGCCGGGGGGATTGGTGCGATCGCCTCACCCAAGTATGCAAAAAGACCGCAAAACAACCGCAAACCCAATCGCACCTTTAATCAGTCACAGTCTTGACGGTAAAGCCTTTGCTACATTTTTGAATCAAAAACCATCTTTTTGACTCTTTATCTAATGCTGGCAAGATGCGGAAATTAAAAACATCTGCCCAATCTTCGATACCGTGGCTATTGGCAAACTCTACTTCTAGCTCTTTAAACCGTTCCCAATCACGGTCTGAAATAGCAGCAAACATGGGCATTACTGCACTTAGGGGGATTTGGGTTGCTGTTTCAGTCATAAGTAATATCCTCAAAAATACAAACTATCGGCAAAACACCCTCTTGAGTGTCAATTATTTCGATTAGTCGCCTACCTGTGTTTTTAGCAATTCGTTTGCAATATTCTTCAGATGCGGCTATAGACCAATCTCTTGTTTCCGTAATTGGGTCAAATTTACCCTTGGAACGTTTGATGTCATCTGTCATGTTTACTGTTGTAGGCGATAGCGAAGCTGACCGAAGGTATCGCTATTCATTCTTGCTACGCAAAAGCCGCAAAATCTCATTAATACTAGCTTCCAGATTTCTGATATCACCTTTAATTTGGCGGATATCGCCTTTAACCTCTCTCATGTCAGAACCTAAACCAGTTGCTAGGGTCAAGGTTGTAGCTATGGCAACCTGAGAAGTCCCTATAGTTCCGGCTTGTATTTTTAGATTACTTACATCGTGCGTAAGGTCATTAAGCCGTGTGTATATGTCATCAAATCGGGTGTCATTTGTCATATTTGTCTAATTGAGTGCGATCGCTCTAACTTGCCTTTGGATTTTGCACTTTTGTATTTTGTGCTGTTGAATTGGGATTTTGCTGTTCTAGCCAATTGAGTATCAGTTCTTCCATCACGCTATCCATAGTTCTATTTTGTAAGGCACAGGCAGATTTAAACCTTGCCCGCACTGTTTCAGTCACTCGACCTCTTACAAATACAGATTTTTCCATCTAAAAATATTGTTCATTAGTTTATTGGTTCATTTTATTGCTTATCCCCCTTAATCGTGAAAATAATTTTATGCACTTGTTCACTTTTGCTATTGTGAGTTATGATAGCACTATAGCCTAAAAGTTGTAAATGCCCTACAACCTTGTAAATCCTGTGAGTAAAGGATAGTGAAGCATTTTTACAGCTAACCAGGTAATACAGCTAACGCAAAAATACCTATAGTGCGACTAAATGCACTCCTAACACCCTTGCTTATACGCTATATGCGTAATACATAAATGTAGGATGTGTATTGCTTGCACTGCAAAATTGCAGATTACAGATAACAGATAACGCAACTATTAAAACTATGGAGAATGAACGGACTATCTATGAAACTGTGATGGGAAGTAGGGTTAATGATGTCCATTGGTGGCGAACTAAAAAAGCTATGGAAATAGCAGAATTACCCCTAACAAAATCAGGGTTTGAACTGTTTATAGCACTTCGCAAAACCTCACCCCGCTATTTCTCCCAATACCACAAAATCAAAGGTCAAGTATCAAAAGTTGAATCAAGTATTGGTGAAGGTTGTACGGGGGAACAGTTCATAAACCTACTGGAAAAATTAGGAATTGTACCAAATAAAGGAACTATCAGTAGATGGTTCAAAACAGCAGGGGGATTTAAAGCTAAATCATTCTATGCCAAACAGGTTTTAATTCCCATCTGTGCAGTAGCTCTAATCTATAAAGCAAAAGTTCAAGATTCTAAATTATCAAAGGTAGCCTAAATCATGTTAACCACAATAGCAAAACGTATCCAGTCCCGGTTAAGTCGTCAAGGTGTAAAGGTTGTACTGGGAGAAATAAAGGAACAGTGCGATCGCCTAATCCCCAATATTGAAAACCCCACAAAAAACGACATTCTAACAGTTGTAAATTATTTCATCAGTAACGCTACAAATTTAACAGTAATTAGCAAGGATGTAGAGGAATTGGAAACCAATAAAGCAGCACTAGAACAGGAGACTTTAACTAATAACAATTCTGAGGAATTAACACCGGAAACATCTATCTGTGTAGGTGGTGAAAACGGAAACATCTCAACATCTCCACAGACAGAACCGGAAACATTTACTAGTGAAGTAGACAGAAGTATACAACCTGTAGACAGTCATCAAGACGATATCTATACAACTGGTATAGACACGGTAGAGGGTGATAATTCTTACCCAATTACAGCTGATCAAGATACTGAAGAATCAGCCCTAACCACTGCCACCAAACCAGAATTAGTATCTACCACTGCTCAAAGTATGGGAATAGTCCTAGACGTTGGGGAGATTAGTTTAATAGCTGAAAACGTTGGACAATCGACTGATTCTTTAGATCAAGATATCGACGCTATCAAATCAGCAATCATGGCTTTTGTGAAGCATAAAGCAGCTATCAGCCAGCAAAAAATCAATAACATGATCAGCGAAGTGAGAGAAGTTGTTAGTACCAATAATACTCAAAATTCCCAACAATTAACAGATGGTTTAAGGCAGATTAACAGCGATATTCAGGAGGGGAATAAGCAGTTTAAAAGCAACGTCAGGACAGCACTTAAAGCCTTTGCAATACCAGCTATCAAAG
>NZ_JAYGGY010000061.1:0-12888 GCF_034931625.1 Anabaena cylindrica UHCC 0172
CTAAAACATTGGTATAAAATTTATGACAACATCTATCAATTGATATAATAAATTTTAGTATTAATTTTGACTTGTTTTCAATATAATGAAACAACACTTACTCAACTTCAACCGCACCTAGCACCCTTAATGAAGCTTTCTGTGCATCGGTTAACCCTCTAACTCCGGCAATATTCATTCCTTCGTAAGGTCGTAGGGCTTGAAGCGTTTTGCAGCATTCGCCAGTTCTGACATTCCACAGTTTAATCGTTTCGTCGTGGCTTGCACTCGCAAGCATCTCACCGTCGGGGCTAAACTTCACTGACCACACCCGATTCGTATGCCCTGTGAACATTTTGAGACATTCTCCAGTATTTACATCCCATATACGCACCGTTTGGTCATCACTAGCTGTAGCCAGTAGCGAACCATCGGGGCTAAATGTCACAAAATAAACTCCACTGGTATGCCCTTCTAGGGTTTTGATACATTTACCAGATGGTAAGCGATCGCTATTATCTCTAATTAAATCCCACAGTTTTATCCTGCGGTCATCGCTGGCGGTAGCTGCAAGTTTACCATCAGGACTAAAAGCGATCGACCACACACCATTGCTATGCCCTTCGAGAGTTACTAAGCATACACCTGTATTGGCATCCCACACTTTTGCGGTATAGTCTCCGCTTGTACTTGCTAGAGTTTGACCATCAGGACTAAAAACAGTACACCAAACCCAGTTACCATGGCCGTGCAATGTTTTTAAACATTCGCCTGTTTGCACATCCCACAATTTTACAGTGCGATCGCCGTTACCAGTTAATAAAGTTTTGCCATCAGGACTAAAATTGACCGACCAAACCCAATTATTATGATTGTGCAAAGTCTTCAGACATTTACCTGTGTTAGAGTCCCATAACTTAACTGCGGTACTACCACTTGCTATAGTCTTACCATCAGGACTAAAAGCAACCGATACAACTAAACTGGTATGACCTGGCAAGGTTTTGAGACATACACCTGCTTCAACATTCCACAATCGCACCTGGGAGTCACCGCTACCGCTTACCAAGGTTTTTCCGTCGGGGCTAAAGGCAATTAATCGAAATGCATTAGTGTATCCTTTAAAAGTTATTACACATTGCCCAGTCATAGTATCCCATAGCTTAACAGTATGGTCGTCACTACTACTAACAATTATTTCCCCATCAGGACTAAAAGCAATTGACCAAACTTGACTATTATGTCCTTGCAAAGTTTTCTGGCAAATACCCGCAGGTACATCCCATAACTTTACAGTTTTGTCATGACTCCCACTAGCGAGAGTTTTACCATCAGGGCTAAACGCGATTGATTGCACGAAAGAAACATGACTTCGGAAGCTATTAATTAGTTTGCCCGTTATCAGGTTCCATAACTTGATCATACAGTCATCGCCCACACTTGCAAGAGTTATTCCATCAGGGCTAAAAGCAACAGCCTGTACAAAATTGTTTTGTCCTGGAAAAGTTTTAACTAATTCACCTGTATGTACATTCCATAATCTGGTAGTGCTATCATTTGCACCACTAGCTAACATTTGACCGTCAGGACTGAAGCTAATGGAGTGCAGTTGGGCAGAGTGGCCTATAAAAGTTTTTAATAGTTGACCATTATAGGCATCCCATAATTTCACTGTATTGTCACCACCAACACTGGCTAAAGTTTGGCTATCTGGGCTGTTCGCGCAGCCTTGCGGAGCAAAAGCAACATCAAATACCCAACTCGTATGTCCTGGAAATGTTTCTAGGCAAATGCCCGTATTGGCATCCCATAACTTTAGGCTTTTATCATCGCTACCAGTGGCTAACATTTGACCATTGGGACTAAATGCCAGCGAAATAATCCAACGGGTATGTGCATTCCATCTCAAAATTGGTTTTCCGTCAGTTACTTGCCATAATTGCACTTCACCTGCAACGCCACCAGTTGCTAAAATTTTGCCATCGGGACTAAATGCCACTGCTAAAATACTGCCAAAGGTTTCTGTAAAGACAGACTTTGATAAATCTGCATTTTGAAAGTTGATGCGATTTAAATTAATATTTTTCAGATATGCCTGCCAAACCGTGAGGTTTGAAAAATCTGCATTTTCTAAATTTGTCCTGATGTAGCAGAGTAAATTCAGAATATTGCCTCCAGCATATCCCGGTTGAATTTGGGTATACTTGCGTAAGTTAATAACGGCTTGATAAAAATAATCTTCTAGCCTATTTTGATTTCCAAAATGTGTTAGTAATTTATCAACTAATGGTTTAGCCAACAAACATATTTGCGACTCGCGAATATAGTCTTTAGCAGTAGCTTTTATTAAGGAATAAGAGTTAAAAATAGAAATTGTACCTGTAGTAATTTCATTAAAAATAGCAGTAATTAATTTTTCTGTCATGTATTCCATGACAACAGGTTGTTGAGTAAAATTTATGGTATGGTTAGCAGCATGATTACTGGCTTCAATTAATGACCTCGTTTTTAAAGACTCTAGTGATTCAAGAAGTTCTCGTGTCGATACAGGTGGTACAATATCCTCTCGTAGTTCAGGGATAGAAACTGCTTCTCGATTGATTACCAACCAGTACATTACTTGCTTTTCTAAATAAGATAACCGTTCACACTGTTGGTCTAACAGTTCCCAAATATCGCCAAAAACAGATGTATTGCAGTCTAAGAATTGGGATATATCTCCAGCAAATAATTCTTGAGTTGTATTTGCAACTATTTTTAAAGCCAAAGGATTACCGTCATAACGTACAGTTAGTAATTGCTCTTGCTCAGGCGATGCGGAAAAACCTTTATCTGTAAAAATTTCGTGTATTTCTAACTCACTTAAACCTCTAAGTTGTAGGGAACGAACTGGGAAATTTTGACCTTCTTTCAAGGCTAAACCTCTCGGTTTTTCGCGGCTAGTCAGTAATAAGCAGCTTTGATGGGATACTTCAGTAATATACCGAAATAGCTGTCCATAACTTTCATATCCTTCCCGATAATTTCCCGCACTTGCTCCACTAATTAGAATTGTTTCAACGTTATCTAAGATAATCAAACACCGGAATGAGCTTAAATATTTCATTAACAACATCAGTTGCGCTTCGTCAGTGTCGGGTAAATTTGTTTCTTGCTGATTAGATAAAAATTTAACTAAGTCTGACAATATATTCTGTATAGGCGGCGCATTGCGTAGAGAACGCCAAAAAATATACTCAAAGGCATCTCGGCTATTTTCTGCAACCTTGACTGCTAGTGTGGTTTTACCAATCCCACCCATCCCTTGCAGAGTGATCAGGCGACAGCGATCGCGCACTATCCATTCTTTGAGTATTTCGCGATCGCTCGCACGTCCATAGAAGGTAGAAACGTCAACCGCATCCCCCCAGTCTTGGTAGCATTGGCGCTGTAATTCGGAAGCTTCTCTGCATAGAGGTGTCAGCTTGTCTTCAGTAGCACTGCGTTTTTCATCTCCTTGGCTTGAGTTTTTCCCCGAATGCCGTCGCAGCACTGACCGAAAGTTACTTTTCGTCACTTTTTCACCAAAGGCTTCAGTCAATAACCGCCACAGTTGAAACCCGACATATTTCATGTAATCAGGCTGATAACCTAATTTTTTTGCAATTTGCTCATAAGTCAATCCTTTCCACATTTCGCGAAACACATCTCGTTGCAGATCATCTAAAAAATTTGGATCGAGAACGGTATTAATAATTTTTATTGCTTCTTCACTTGTCAGAAATGTGTCTTCGTAATCCATGTTCATTAATCAAATAAATATTTAAACTAACTTTTTATAACTTGAATAATTTGTAATAAGCAAATTATAACTTCAAACATCATAACTTTGTATAACTTTTTATTACCGACAACTAAATAATAATTACGTATCTTGAGTACATAAGTTGAATTGAGAGGCATTAAGCAATGAAAAGAAATACAGTTTATGGAGCTTTTAGCGTACTGTTAATAACCTCTACCGTAATGTCTTTACCAACACCATCATTAGCCAAGACATTAACATTATTAGATTACTCAAATCCTGATGCTGCAAATCTTTTAAAAACACCAACAGTTAACCAAAAACTAATGATTAGTGTAGCATCAAACTGGAAAATCAAGTTTCCCAACGTAAAAGACGCGATCAAAGGGGAATTGGAAGGGTATCTGCAAAATTTTGCTCGTGGCAACCGTGGGAAGTCTACCGTTGAAGCACTAGAAGTGCGTGGAACTAAATTATATATGCGGGCAAAAATTAGGCACTATCACGTTTGGAAAAAATTTGGGAGTTCTGTAACTGTTTATAGTCTCACAAATACCGTTGAAACGTCACTTGATCCACTCAATCCCAATGCGACTCTTGATAAAACTCGCCTTTGTTTTGATTTAGCTAAACAAATTGGCGGGGGTAAAGCTTGTGTGTCAGCAGGTGATGTCGTGAGGATTATGACAGGACGACTTAATTAAGAGTGATACTGTAGATTGCTTTGGCTCAAAATAAACGCAATCTACAGGAGCTAAAATTTTCGGCATTGCTGAATTTGAATATGAATAATTCTAATCTATATAAGATTTTCATACTTTTATTCAGCGACACCAAATTCTCGATTTAAGTACACAAAAAATAGGACTAAAACTATGTCTATGTTCAAAGCAATAATTCCTCTATTTGGCGTTGTAACCATTGGTTGTTTATCAACTCAAATTCCCGTTTATGCTCAAGCCCAAACATCTCTTAAAAGTTTCAATTTTAGCAACAAAGTTGCTGTTGCCTTTCCTATCACAGGTGACAGAGATGATGCAGTAGCAAATGGTCGAATGCGTACATCATTCACTTTAACTAAAAAGGGCGAACTCTCTGCTGTAACTAATACTCGTACTAAGGTAAAACTAGCTGGTTTTACAGGAGCAGCAAGCATAATACTGGTTGATGCCAACAAGCGACCAATTTGGGCTTCAGGTGTTCATTCCTATGGTGTGGATGGTTGTCTCATTGGTAAATGTCAGCGAAATGATAACTGGAGTGAGAATGTTCCTTCAGAAATTATGAGTCGAGTCCGAGGTTACGCCATATTACAACAGCACAACCCACGATGGAGAGTTTTCGACCGAGGAGAACAATTCTTGCGCTGGTTAGGGTCTAACGAAGGAAAGGCAACAGTTGCGACTATTGCAAGTATAGTTGCCATGTTTTAAATAACAAGATTCCTGACTTATTAAAGAAATCGGGAATCTGAGCCGTGCAAACTGAAACGTGTGAATACATAGGTAATAAAAAATGGTTCGACGACTCGCATTATTTTTGGCTCCGTTTGACTTTTACACCATCCTTTAAGACTTAGAAACTTGCTAAGTTTCAAAAATTTTCCTCTTCTACTGATTTTTTCATGTAATCTTGGAGGCAATTATGATTTCATCTCGTTCTCTAGCCAAGATTTTAGCAGTTCTAACATTGATGTCAGTCATCGTACCTGATATACCAGCCCAAGCCATAATCAGAATTGGTAACAGCCGAACTACCACCATCAAAGTTAATCACAATAAACTTGCTGAGTCTAGAGTAGGTAACGGTAGAACTGTTGAGCGAAAGCAACCAAGCCGTAAGATATGCGGTCATCTAGTTGGTAACGGTTAACAGTGTCTTACGGCGTTTAATTTTCTGACTTCAATGAAATAAGTACGAAGCTATGACTAGAGGCAATCTAGGATTAAGTTTTTTAGCTTAACCAAGTCTTCTAGTCATAGTTGTATTTCTAGCAAGTGGATTTCTGCCGAACAGCTTGATAATGGTTTCAGCAAATTCTTTATTATCGTAAAACTCATGCATCAAAGTAATAGGTTGAGAATAAAGTTGATCACTAGAAAATATCGACTGCCAATCTAGTTCCGTGCTATCAACAACTCCAACTTTTTTCATCTCTTTAAGGAATTCATAAGCAATCAGCCCTTGACCGATGGCAGATGGATGAATGCCATCTAAACTAAACAGTCCACCTTGTCGTAGTCGCCCAGTAGTGTCTGCGTGGTAGTATTTGGTGTTGACCTGGGGATAGGCAAAATCGAAGTATTCTGGAAAATCGTACTGCACTTGTCCAGCATTTCGCTTGAAGGCAATTTGTTGTAATGCATTGGCAAGATCAACAATGTGATAGCGTGGTTTCGGATACCTACTGTTCTTACTATCAACCAGTTTTTTGATTACTTTGTTGTATGTGCGAATACAGTCATCAATGTAGACAGCATCTTGTAGCGTCAGGTATAGGGTTCCGGTTTCTCTAACCGTATCCTCTTCAAAGGGAAAATAAGTGTAGTATTTGTAGTAAGTTGAAGGTTTTCCCTCTCTATCAATTTCAGTGGTTGGTCCCACGCCTTTTGCCAATGGCGCAATAGTTACAAACGGTACTGTCCCAATGAAGACATTCCAATCGGAGTTGCTGTTACTTTGCATGATGACATCAACCCGATCAAGCAATTGTTGATATTCAGCCTCGAAATCATTGGGATGCCACAGGTTCCATTGTTCTCTTACCTCACGGAATGATTTGGCATCTTGGCTTGGGTTGTTGAGAATCTGATCTGGGTCATTGGGAGTTTGATTAATTTCTAAACTGATTACAGTTCCCAGCGCATTGTTTGCTCCTAACCAGAGAATTAAATTCTCAACTCCCTGTGGAGTGCTTGTATGATGGTGCTTCAACCAATCTAGTTGACTATAGTTATCAAAAATAGGATTTAAAGACGGGTTGAGAACTTTAAGTGCAGTCCGGTAGAAAACAGCATTGGGCAGACCAAAGAAATTATCCTTACCCTCTCCTTTGTCATTACTAAGTTTAATTTGATACTTACAAACCTTGGGCGTGATCATCCAAGAATCAGCAATATCAAAGCCCTGAATTGCTACATTGTGGAAGAATTCAATTCCTCCTGGATAAGGCTGTTCAGCACTACCTCCTTCCCGTTCATAGTAATCTTCAGTTTCATCAAGTACCCCCTCAAGAGTTGGTAATATGGTCAGCCAATCTAAGGCGTTGATATCTGAGCCATATTTTTTCTCCAAACGCCGTAAAATCTTCTCAATATTGGCTGGTAGTCCGCCCACTAACCATTCAGGATACAGATATTCAGCACCAACTGTTAGCCCCATTGACTTAGCAATCAAAGTTGAAAAACAAAAGTCTGTTCGGGCTGCTGCCAAAGACATAAAGCCTTGAGAAATACTGTCACCAATTGTAAAAAGTTTCATTTACTACCTTTAAATTTATAGTTTTTTGCGTGTAAGTAGCAAGGCAAAAGTACTAATTACTAAAGTAAGTATATATAGATTTGATTTAATACTGAGTAAAAAAATATTAATTTTTTATTGGTGCAAGATGTGAGCTTCCAACGGCGGCGGTATACGCTCCCGCAACAAATGAAAGAAACACATTTAAATTGAAAACCTCAAATCTTTAACTAAATATTCTTGGTTATCCACGAAAATAGATATTTAGTTTCAGTAGTTCATTAAGGTTTACCTAACAGTGCCAACCTTTCTTGTAACCGTGTATATCGTCGCATATCATCTGTAGAACGCACAGCCAAGGATATAGCTTTTTTTGCCCCAATCACAATTGCTAACTTTTTAGCACGAGTTAAACCTGTATAAAGCAGATTCCGACTCAGCATCATATAATGTTGCATATAAAAAGGCAAAATCACCACCGGATATTCAGAACCTTGGGATTTATGTATAGAAACACTCCAAGCTAAAGTAATTTCATTCAAGTCAGCATAATCATAAACTACAGAACGTTCCCCGTACTGCACATTTACCTCTTGTTCAACAGTGTCTATGTCTGCGATAATTCCTAAATCACCATTAAACACTTCTCTTTGATAATCGTTAGTCTGCTGAATTACTCTATCACCTACCCGTAATGTCATCCCACCCCTAGTAATCTCTACCTTATCGAGACTTTTAGGATTAATTAATTCCTGTAATACAGTATTCAAATTGCGAGTACCTACTAATCCCCTTGACATCGGACAAAGCACTTGTACATCCGTAGCGGGGTTAAATCCTAATTTTGGGATTAAGTCTGTAATTAATTCGCAAATTGTTTGTACACCGTGTTCTGGCTGAAATCCCCCTCCATGCCACAAACAGTCAGAAACTGGGGAATTACTGATTGGTTCAATTGTGGGATACTGTCCCCGGTTAATTTCGTGGGCTGCGGTAATAATTGCACTCTGTTGAGCCTGACGAAATACCTGAGTTAGCCGCACCACTGGCACTCTGCCAGAATTTATCAGGTCAGCAAGGATACTACCTGGTCCAACTGACGGTAACTGGTCAATATCTCCTACCAATAAAAGTTGTGCGCCGACGGAAACTGCTTTGACTAAGGCGTATGCTAAAAACAAATCTAACATACTGGCTTCATCAACAATAATTGCTGTCTGAGGTAACGGATTATCACTATCGGCTTTAAAACCTCTACTCCTGGGGTCAAATTCCAATAAACGATGTATGGTCTTTGCTTCTAAACCAGTCATTTCCGCTAGTCTTTGTGCTGCCCTTCCCGTTGGTGCAGCTAACGCAATGGATTTTCCCATTGCCTTCCATAAACTGACTATGGTATGGGTAGTGAAGGTTTTACCAACTCCTGGACCCCCTGTAAGAATCATGATCGGGGAATAAGCAGCCATTTCTACAGCTTCCTCTTGCTGTTGGGAAAGTTCAATTTTTTGAGTTTGTGTAAATCTTTCTAGCCAAGCACGAACACGAGGAATATCAGTGGTGATAGGCTGACTCAGACGTTGATTTATCAATTCTGCTAGATTCTGCTCGGTGTGAAAATAAGTAGGCTTGTAGCAAAGTAATGTATCCCCATCCTTTTCTCTAATTAACTCATCTTTCAAAGCCATGTCTGTGATAGTTTGAGCGATCGCTTCTTCGGTTGGTTCATGAGATTCAGTAGTCAGCAGTTTAATTACCGATTCCATTAGTTCCGGTTGTGGTAGATAGCAATGACCATCTTCGGCAGCTTCACTTAAAGCATGAACAAGTCCGGCACAATATCTAAACTGAGAATCAGCAGGAACTCCTAAATTACGGGCTATTTTATCAGCAGTGAGAAACCCGATACCATAGATATCAGTAGCTAATTGGTAGGGGTTATTGGTAACTACAGCGATCGCTTTATCGCCATATTGTTTATAAATCTTGACTGCATAGATAGTAGAAACACCATGCCCTTGCAGAAACACCATCACTTCTTTAATGGCTTTTTGAGTTTCCCAGGCGTTTTTTATCAACTTAATCCGTTTTTTCGCTATGCCGTTAACTTCAATTAAACGGTCAATTTGATTTTCAATGATTTCCAGAGTTTCTGTTCCAAAGTGGGCAACAATCCGCTTTGCTGTGACGGGTCCCACACCTTTTATTAATCCACTGCCCAAATACTTTTCAATCCCTGTAAGTGTAGCTGGTTTAGTTTCTTTATAATTGATTACTTGAAATTGTGATCCATATTGGGGATGTTCACGCCAGAAACCCGTTAGTTGTAGTGTTTGCCCTGGCTGAATATTAGCAAAGCTGCCAACAATGGTTGTTAAATCTTTGATACTGGAGCGAGTTAAGCGTGCCACTGTGTAGCCAGATTCACCTGAGTAAAAAGTAAGCCGTTCTACTACTCCTGTAATAGTTTCTTGGGGAACAGAAGCGTTAATTTGTTGGAAAGTCGGGTTTGGTACAGTGGACATTGTTTGCTCAAATTATGCGGAGTGCAGTCATCACAAAGTTGTATTTTAAAGACAATAAGAGTAAAATTATAGTACATATCTACCAAGCGACATCAAGATTTTTAATTACATAGAATCATCAGATACCGTGAACTACACCCATTATTGGGGTATACACAAAGCCGACGGTCTTTACCTTGGGATTTGCGACGATTCGATAATTTTAATTAACTATTTGGGCAGTTGCCGTGACTGCCTAGTAGTCTGTCAAGGATTAAATGACGGATATAAATTTGCCAAAAATAATGAAATACAAGGTTTTTCAATTTCTACAACCCGTCAAAATGTCTTTGACAGACTACTAGATTCTTAGAGGAAAACTTTTATAGTACATAAAAACTAAAAAATTCTTAGAGGAAAATCCAAAAGATGCGTTATTCTCTCAAATAATTTATCACTGCTTCCAAGTCTGCCATAGCTTGATTAAATCTATTTAGCATAGCTTCTGCCATTTCTGGTTCAGCATTAATATTTGCTAATTTCTCTCTCACCACACAGTCTAGGGCTTCTACCCACAATGATAAATTGGTATTTTGTACTGCTTTTAATAACCCCATGTTAGTAAGTACGGACAAATGAAATCCAAGCTCGTCTTGTCCACCGTAACCCAGATATCCGTTACTCAGTTCTAGTTTTTCTGGGGTAAATTCAAAATATTGGTCTGAGGTAATACCGCAAGGTTCTAGTTGAGGTTGTGGTAATGGTGTTTGAGTCATATTAAGATTGTTTTACAGGTAATTGTGACATTTGCAAAACACGGTCATTCCAAATGCCAAGTTCTTGATTAACTTGATCTCTGGCTTCTGTGTTGTTCCAGATTTGCTCCCACTTAAACAACCAGCGTGTGAAAAAGCGCCCTAAGTTAGCTAACTCAAAAGCATGGTCAAATTCTACATCTGGAGCTATCCATTCAATAAAATACATTGTTTCTCTAATCAAATTTTTTACGACATCATTATTATTACCGTCTTGTAATAAACCCTGAATTTGTTTGAAGTGGTTGTTTAAATTATTTAACCTGATAGAAATATCATCTTTGATAAATGTTGCTTGTAAAGCCGTGAAATTAGTCATCCTAGAAACTCCATAATAATGTGGGCAACTTGTTATTTTATAATACTTTTGTATTATGAATATTTCTTGCTAGTTGACCTAAGCTTTTCAATACTGACAAAACTGTATACAATTCATTCCCCGGATTGAAAATATAAAACAAGCGAGAAAAACCATACTTTGGTATGTTTTCATTAATCAACTTGACGAAGATGAAACTACCACCATTAGTAATTAGTCCATATATTGCTTTGTCGGGTTTAGAAATTGCCAACATATAAGCAAGAATCTGGGCTTTACCTACTTCCACAGAAAAAGCTGCTTGTTTAGATTCAATCACTACTACTACTAGCTGTTCAAACAAAACTAAGACATCAATCTGTCCTTTAACCGTAACACCAGCATCTTCAGCAGCAATTTCTACAGATTTTTCTGATTTAACATGAAATGGAGATAGATAAAAGTCTGCTAAATCTAACAGGGGAGACAACACCACCATTTTTACAGTATTTTCAAGTAGAGGTGGGTACTTAAGCAAATTGGCATAACTGGCCTTAACTCTATCAAGTTGTTGTTTTTCTAATTGTGTAATTTCTGGCAAGTCACCAAACAATTCTGTAAAAAATTGCTCATCTTCAACTAATTGAAGTTGAAATTCTGTCTCTAATTCCAGCAATGTGATGTCTTTAGCCTGTATTGTTTGAACCATAGCAATTTATTTCCTTATTAATAACTTCACCCACCAAATATATCTATATTACCAATTGCATACTCCGATGAATCTACGGTCGAAGATGGTAAACCCTGAAGTTCAGCTTTATTCCTCATACTTTCCACCTTATCTGCTTCATAAATTTAGTCGGATCTGCCTGCCCTCCCAATGTTCAAGAATATCACCCAACCACTCAACACCAGAATCTTTATACTTTTGATAACCCTGATAATTACCTATTATTCTCCTTCCTTTTCCTGTGCTAAAAGTAAAATCTTGTCATATAAAAGCGGAGAAATCCAAAAAGTAGAATTTTCAATCAACTTATCCATCAAAGGCTTTACAGACACAATAAAATCCCTCTTTTTCCCTTCTAATAAAACCCCCAATAATCCCGTAATTCTAATTCCTAACCGTTGTGCCTCAGCCCTTCCCCTGCGTTCATCAATTAACAATAAATCAGTCTTTAACTCCAATGCTAAAATAATAGCCTCTGACTCCCCATTATCTAACTTAGCTTGTTGTTTTAATTCATATACTTTATTTTTATCTTTCACAGTTTTAACCTCCCAAAAAGGAGACCTTTCTGCTTGTATTTCGCTTAAAAATAGCGGATGACACCTTGATAATTCTTCATAAACTGCTTGAGGAATAATCACCCTTTCATAAAGTGCCTGTAATAGAAAAATATGTTCAATACTAATTAAATTAGTAATCACAGAAGTATCACTAATAATCACAATCTTCCCAACTCCTGTAAATTCTGTAAATCAATCTCAAAATCCTCCAAATCATAATGATATAAAGGTATTTTACG
The DNA here is from genome assembly GCF_034931625.1 of Anabaena cylindrica UHCC 0172. Taxonomy (GTDB): domain Bacteria; phylum Cyanobacteriota; class Cyanobacteriia; order Cyanobacteriales; family Nostocaceae; genus Anabaena; species Anabaena cylindrica_A. The sequence goes on from NZ_JAYGGY010000061.1 coordinate 12,366, forward strand.
TGCCTTCAGTAAATCCCGAAAAGCATCAGACTCCATTTGTGCCATTTTAGCTGCATAATCAAAAGTTAATCGCCCCGACTCAAATAAATGTAATGCAATCTCCTGTAAAAATTCCGTAGGGGTTAACTGGGAAGCGTCTAAAAATTCATCTGCAATCACTAATGACATTACCAAAATCTCCTAACTCTATATTTCTATTTTAGTCCTTAAACCACTTCTCCCAACATCGCCATAATATTCGACTACGCCTAACCCCTTTGCGTGTTATGACTTAAATAACGTTTACCCTTAATAGGTGGTTTGATTCACATCTAATACGTGTTACTACAATTTAGAATATTCCGTATTTTCTGATAACTTCAACCACCAAATATATCAACATTACCAATTGCGTACTCCGATGCATCTATGGTCGAAGATGGCAACCCCTGAAGTTCAGCTTTGTTCCTCATACTTTCCACTTTATCCGCTTCTCTAATAGCTAACGGATTAATTTGCTGACGTTCTGCTAACAACGTCGCCA
>NZ_JAYGGY010000062.1:0-12286 GCF_034931625.1 Anabaena cylindrica UHCC 0172
GACTTTTAAAGCCCCCACCATATTGCTCTTAGCAATTGGTGGTGGGTAGTTTACGGATTTATTAATATGTTACTTAAATCACTTCCTTATTATACCTCACCGTAGCAACTTGAAGGTTAAGGCAAGGTTATTAGTATAGTAATTGATTCACTAATCATAGAAAATAGTCTTCTGATCAGAAGAAACTTAGATATCATCTAAGTGGAATTGCTGAATAAAGTTAATATCTGAATGCTTAAAATATGTTTGTACTTAAAATTGCCATAGTTATTTAACTATACAAAATGATCTGAAAATCAGGATTTTTTATCAATATATTGGCAGCTAGATTCAAAATTATCAGGACTATAGTTTTAATAGTTGGGATATTAATCTACAAGCTAGATTCACCCAATTAGATGAAGAAATCTCTTCTTGTAAAAATAGCCACAATAGTTTTATTCTCTTTTGGTAGTGTGAGTGTAATTGCTGGCAGTTTTCTCCTCACTAAAGCTGCTAACAAGACTGGAACAGCACAGATAATTACTGATGCATCACGCTATCATGAAATTCGCAATCAAAACTGGTCAGATATTGAGTCAATAAAACACTTTCCCCTAAAAATACCAGCTGATGCTAAAGCTGTGCAAATGGCATACTCTCCAGGTTTGATGCAAGGAAGTAGTTTTTTACAAATTCGTTTTCAACAGCCTCATGAGCAAATTCAAAAATTACTTTCTAAATACAGTAAAATTGCGTTACATCAATATCGAGGCGGTGATACAAACAACCATAGCGGGCAACCAAATGGTGTACCTACAACCTTTTTTTATACTGGTAAATCTGGGACTGAAGCCTTTCCTAATACTTATGAAATATTAGTATTAAAGGCACAAGCTCAAGGACAACCTGGCTTCAAATGGAATCATGGTAATAGTTATGGAGTAGCTATTGATAGTTCAGCTTCAGAAATTGTCTATTGGGTAGAAAAGTGGTAATTTACAGCAGAATTTGGGAGTCAGGAGTAGAAATTTTCAGGCAATCCTCAATTTGAAGAAATTTCTGGTAAGTTGAAGCGTCGTCTAATCTCATTAATCGGTTCTTGCCAATATTCTTCCCAGCGATAGCCCAGCAGGAAATCGGCTTGATTTGCTATTTCCTCACCTTTTTGAATATTGGCAAACATTGCTTTAATTTGTTGAGGCGCAAGGATAGGATATAAAAATCTAGCTAACCATAAGCTGATTTTGAGTGATTTGCTATAGTTTTGCTGGGCAGCAAAGGCAAGAACACCAATTTCTCCTGCATAACTAGTGTCAAAGCCAAGCAACACATGAAAAATATCATGGGTAACAACATAACGCAGACTAAACACATTGCGTCTAGCTACGTCATCTAACTCAGAACTAATATTTAGCGGCTTCAGGGAGTTTGCCTTCATGTGATCAGCATATTCTCTGCCCAAAGTCCCACGAGAATATTGACTTAATAACTCTAGGTCAATTTTGGGATAATATCCTACCACCTGTTCTAGTTTAGACGCTACTACTGGCTCGACTTCTGCACCTAACACCTCGGCTTTGAGAATAGCAAAATCTCCCAGTTTTTCTGAATTGTTAGCAGATTGAATTGCCTTATAGAGCGTTTTAATTTTTAACCACATAATTAAGTATTTAGCAACAAGGAATAAGATTTTTCAACACCCTAAATGGTAGACGACTGTAAACAACCATTACACTTCATTGCAAATTAACAAGCTAGACGCAACAACATGATAAATTTTGGTCATGTTATAAATTTGTACAAAATTTATCAAGGGGAAAAAAGTGGCAATGGAATCCAACTTATTAACGGGCGCAGTTGTAGAAAACCAAGATATCAGCGAATACGTAGCTCATCTACAGCTGCACATGACGCTTCAAGCTCGCAACCTGGTTCCAACCCTCAAACAAACAATAGAAGATAGTCGCCAACAACTACTCCATCAAACCCAAGCTAACTTTGAAAAGCTAGTTTCTCGGCAAGGTTTATAGAAGCAGTAGCCATTACACAGAATTTCAACCGGAATTCCCATAAAATAGAAGCAGATATTGTTGTCTCTACACCAATGGTGTACTCACAATCTCTGCTTTTTATGCTTTTTTTGGTATTAAGTTACAAAAATCACTCTTTTGGAGCAATGGCTAGGAGCATAAAGCCGTTAAGATGATTGCAGCAGTACCTCACCAATCGCAATTAGTAAAGGCTAAATGGCGGCTTGAATCAAAATGAATTCACTACTTCCTCGAAACCTCAGCGTTATAATTCGACCAGTTCAATACCGAGATCTGGATGGTATTGAACGACTAACTCAAGATTCATTCGCAGCCCTCTCTCCTAAGAGAGCTTCTTGCACGATGGAATGGCTGCGCCATTGGTTTGGGTTACTCAAGTTTTTGAGTTGGTTCCCTAATCCATTACAATATCGCTTCTGTGGTTACGTAGCAGAGCAAGGGCGAATGCTTTTGGGGATGATTCAAGTGTCACCATTTAACCGCACTCGCAGTACTTGGCGAATTGATAGGGTGATGTTAGACCAGACTGCTGACAAGCAAGGTGTAGGCTCACAACTTCTACGCCATTGCTTTGAATCAATTTTAGAAGCTCGCACCTGGCTATTAGAAGTTAATATTAATGATATTGAAGCATTAGCGCTGTATCGGCAAAATGGATTTCAGCGGTTAGCAGAAATGACATACTGGGAAATTAGCCCAGAATTGTTGGTTGAATTAGCACAAGCAGAACCAGACTTACCCAATCTCTTGCCAGTAAGTAATGCTGATGCTCCATTGCTATATCAATTAGATACAGCATCAATGCCGCCTTTGGTACGTCAGGTGTTTGACCGACACACCCATGACTTTAAAACCAGTTTATTCGGCGTTCTTTCTGATGCTGTCAAACAGTGGATGACTAAAACTGAAGTGGTTAGTGGCTATGTATTTGAACCTCAACGCAAAGCCGCAATTGGTCATTTTCAGGTGCAACTTGACCGTAAGGGCGAAAATCCTCATGTAGCAACTTTGACGGTTCACCCAGCTTATACTTGGTTGTATCCAGAAATGTTGTCTCAACTAGCCCGTATTGCTCAAGATTTTCCCCAACAAGGTTTGCAACTGGCTTCTTCCGATTATCAACCAGAGCGTGAAGAATATTTAGAGAGAATCGGAGCCAAGCGGATAGAACATACCTTGATTATGTCGCGTTCGGTTTGGCATAAAATCCGGGAATCAAAATTGGTATCTTTGGAAGGCATTCAGTGGCCGGAGGTACTTCAAGGTCTGCAACCAGCACGTAAGCCGATACCAGGTGGGATGTCATGGGTTCCTAAACAACAGCAGCCTAAGTCAGATCGACCAGTACCAGTCAAGTCAGAAATTGTTCCTTTTGGCAGCCATAATTTTAATATGGACGCATCTAGCCAATCTGAACAAGTTGACCCAGCACAGGAGAACAATTAGCGTGATACCTCAGCAGCAATCAAAGTCTTTTATATCAGCCTTGGGATTAGATGTCGGTAGCAAACGCATTGGTCTAGCAGGGTGTGATGGTACTGGTTTGATTGCTACAGGTATTATGACGATTGAGCGCAGATCCTTTAAAGAGGATGTTGAGCAAATACAAGAAATAGTTGATGAGCGCCAGGTGCAACTTTTAGTTGTTGGGCTACCATATTCAATGGATGGTTCTTTGGGTTTTCAGGCTCGTCATGTGCAGAAATTTGCTAAAAGACTGGCCGACTCTCTGCAATTGCCTATGGAATATATGGATGAGCGATTAACTTCTTATCAAGCAGAACAACTGATTATTTCTGAAAATCGTTCTCCGTCACGGAATAAGGGACTAATTGATCGCAAGGCTGCTGCTTTGATTTTGCAACAATGGTTAGATGCTAGACGTAGTAAGACTAACAGATCAGTAGCATTTGTTGAGGATTGATACCTTTTAACATGGTATTCTGAAAACTATTACTCAGCTGCATATCCAGATTTTTGGTTGACATTGACTGCTATATCACAGTTCAATAAATGCCATAGTTAAGGATATTGATAAATTTAGATAATGTGACTATGTATTCCTCCGAATTTTCTGAAGAAAATGATCACGCTAATTCTGGTTCTATCACTTTGACAGATGACAAAGAGCGATCGCTCGAATGTTACATTGAGCATTCGCTTTCGGTAGATGAACAAGAATATGTTTTACTTCTGCCAGTAGATTCACCTATCGAAATTTTTGCTTGGCAAGATGAGGGTGAAGAGGAAGAAGCTATTTTGGTGGAAGACGATGCCACAATTGACAAAATTTTTAGCACCGCCCAAGCTGTCCTCTCTGAGCAAAACCTGATCATTAAAAACACCGCCTATGCTTTAACAGTGTCTGGTGAGTTACCTCCGGTAGAAGAATCAGAACTCTTCACTTTAGAAATCGAAGATGATGAAGCCGATTTAGAACCAGAACAACTTCAGTTACTCGCCAGCTTCTATCATGAAGACCAAGAGTATGCGATTTATACTCCTCTTGATCCGCTATTATTTTTTGCCCGGATTACTAATACTGGTAAGCCTGAATTGCTCTCTCCTGAAGAGTTTCGCAAAGTTCAACCGCTGTTAGAAGAACATCTATTTAATGAGGTTGAATAATCAGATTTGAAATTTAAATCCTAAGAATTAAAAAGAGCAATCTTTAATTAAGGAAGTTTCAATTTTTAGTTTTTCCATTGCTAATCTGACTGCTCACGTTATGTGAATTGGCTTGATTAGTAGTGGAATTTTATTCATTAAGATGTCGCAGTTGTTAGAGGGTGTTTGAAAAGTTTTAAGTGGTGATTTTAGAGGGTGTGTGAAAAGTGGTTAGTGATGTATTGAAAACTTTAGATCCTCCTAAATCCTCCTTAGAAAGGAGGACTTTGACTCTAATTCCCCCCTTTTTAAGGGGGGTTAGGGGGGATCATCGAGTGTCTAAAACACCACCTGAAACTTTTCAAATATCCTCTGAGGATAAGTATTTCCAATCCAAAATCCAAAATCTAAAATTATTATGACTTGGAACAATGTCTTGCAGCCTGACTTGATTTTAGAGGGTTCAGTATTGAACTTGACTCCAGATATTATCCAACAATATGGGCTAAAAGGGCTGGTTTTGGATGTGGATGAAACTTTGGTACCAATTACAGTTAGGGACGCTTCCCCAGAACTGCGAGATTGGGTAGAAGAAATTCGCTCTTGTGCTGCACTGTGTTTAGTCAGTAATAACCTGAGCGAATCCCGAATTGGTAGTATTGCCCGTTCCCTTAACTTACCTTATTACTTGGGTGCTGCCAAACCTTCGCGGCGTAAAATTCGGGCTGCGCTTCAAGGAATGAATTTACCTGTAGATCAAGTGGGTATGGTAGGCGATCGCTTATTTACTGATGTGATCGCAGGTAATCGTCTAGGAATGTTTACCATTTTAGTTGAACCAATTGTCCATGCTGATGCTGTGCTTCGTTCTCATCCCATCCGTAACTTTGAAGTCTGGATATCGGAAATCTTAGGCGCATCTATTATTCCCAAACAAGAAAAGGTTCACAAAGATTGACCATGATCAGGAAACTAAATCTAAAGAAATTCTTAAGAAATCTTCAGGTTTCCTGAAAATCAGAGAATATATATGTTGATAATATCAGGGTCAGCTAACAAAGACCCTAGCCGATAACAGATAAATATAAACCCGTACAGCGTCAGCCTTCACTATAGAGGGATTGGCGCTGTACAATTTTTTAGGTATTTACCCAAGTTGCAAGTCATCTAGTTGAGGCTGGTAATGGGTAATGGGTAATGGGTAATTGGTGATTGGTAAGTAACCGACTAGTGTGTTAATTCTGAATCCCTTATCCCATAAGACTTCATGCACAAAATGTGTCGCCCTATTTTTATGAGAAAGTCCCTGAAACAGATGTTTTCGGTATAAACTACGGTAACACCAATAATTTTCTGGACAATCCCTCCAAAAATACACAGAATTAACATACTAGTAACCGACTAATGACCAATGACTAATAACTAATGACTAATAACTAATAACTAATGACTAATAACTAATGACTAAAACAATAGTTGTAAAAATCGGCACTTCCAGCTTAACTCAACCAGAAACAGGACAATTAGCCCTTTCCACCATTGCTACTTTGACGGAAACTCTGTGCTATTTGAGACATCAAGGGCATAATGTGATTTTGGTTTCCTCTGGTGCTGTGGGTGTGGGTTGTGCGCGTTTGGGTTTAACAGAACGTCCGAAAGCGATCGCTCTCAAACAAGCTGTAGCAGCAGTTGGGCAGGGTCGCCTTATGCGTATTTACGATGACTTATTTAGTACGTTGAATCAACCTATAGCTCAAGTATTATTAACTAGAGCAGATTTAGTAAAACGTAGTCGCTATTTGAATGCTTATAATACTTTTCAGGAATTATTAGGACTGGGAGTAATTCCGGTTGTGAATGAAAATGATACTGTAGCTGTAGAGGAACTGAAATTTGGTGATAACGACACCCTTTCTGCTTTAGTTGCTAGTTTAGTCGAAGCAGATTGGTTATTTTTACTAACAGATGTGGATAGATTGTATTCAGCAGATCCTCGAACTATGCCAGATGCCCGTCCTATTTCTTTAATTAGTAATATGAAAGAATTGGCAGAATTACAAATCCAAACAGGTGGACAGGGTTCACAGTGGGGGACTGGGGGGATGGTGACAAAGATTTCGGCTGCTAGAATTGCGATCGCAGCTGGTGTGAGAACTGTCATTACTCAAGGACGTTTTCCCCACAATATTGAAAAAATTATTCAAGGGGAAGCTATAGGTACGCATTTTGAACCCCAACCAGAACCAACTTCAGCGAGGAAACGCTGGATAGCTTATGGATTGGTTCCTAGGGGTAAATTATATTTAGATGATGGGGCGATAAATGCCATTTTGCAAGCGGGAAAATCTTTGTTAGCTGCGGGAATTAAGGCTGTAGAAGGGGAGTTTGGGAATCAGGAAGCAGTGCAGTTGTGCGATCGTCATGGTAACGAAATTGCCAGAGGATTAGTCAACTATAACAGCGAAGATTTACAAAAAATTTGTGGTTGTCATTCACGGGATATTGCCGGAATTTTGGGTTATGCGGGTGCAGAAACTGTGATTCATCGGGATAATTTGGTTTTGATTTAGGCGTGTTTTTAACGCAGAGGTTCGCGGAGGTTAACGCAGAGGTTTGCAGAGTTTTTATGGAGGAGAGGTTATGGTTCAGGCTTTGGAAGGTTCTTTGGGTTTACCGGAGGAGGAACAACGTTTCTACCGTCGTGGGGTTAGTTGGGAAAGATTTCAAGCGATTCAAAAGAGTTTTGAATATCTACCAGGGGTGCGTTTATTTTATTGTGAGGGAGTTTTAGAAATTGTGGGTGTCGGTAAAGCGCATGAGTTAATTAGTGGTTTGATTGCTGGACTGCTAATCATCTACTTTGAAATTAAGGAAATTGAATTTTTCCCCAGTGGTAGTTATTCTCAGATAATTCCTGGTGTAGTTGAGTATCAAGCAGACTTGTCGTATTGTTTGGGAACAGATAAAGATAGACCAGATTTATGTATTGAAGTAGTGATTACTAGCGGTAGTCCCATCAAATTAAAAAAATACAAATTAATGCAAGTTCCCGAAGTTTGGTTTTGGGAAGATGGAACATTTGAAGTTTACTATTTGCGAGAAAAAGAATATGAGAAGGTTGTTAAAAGTGCGTTATTACCAGAATTAGATTTATCTTTATTGAGTCGTTGTCTTTTGTTATCTTCTCCCCTAGAAGCGATTAAGGAATTTCGTCTGGGGATAGTGTAATATGTAGTGTAGCACTACGCATGACATACTCATAAATTAGATGATAAACTGTTATTCTTTACATTTTAAATCTAAACAAAAATGCCATGAATAACTCAGTAAATGAACTTTTACAGCAAGTAGAACGCTTGAAGGAGATTCTCGTATCCCGTGCTACGGGTAATTTTGATGATGGCGACAATGAGGAATATAAAAAATTACGGTTGAACTTGTTGCAAATTCCACGTATTAATAATCAAATGCCTGAATGTGTAAAAAAATGTAGAGATTTAAAAGAGTTTTGGGATTTCGTTGCTTCCCATCTTGGTAAAGGTTATTCAGGAGCTTATCAGGAGCGAAGAATGTATCTTCAAAAAGAATTTAATCCTCTTCTAACCTTACTAGAAACTGAAGTAATTATATCCATAAATAGCGGTATATCAGAAATATTAACGATGGTTGACTCAGAACATATTAAAGAAGCATGGCAGAAAGCGTTAGAACGAAAATCAACAGATATAGATGGTGCGATTACTATAGCAAGAACTTTGCTGGAAACTGTCTGTAAATATATCCTAGATAAAAGTGGAGTAACATACGATCCTGGAGAAGATTTACCGAGTCTCTATCGTAAGACTTCTAAAGAACTTACTCTTGCTCCAAGTCAACATACAGAAGAAACATTAAAGCGAATTTTTGGAGGATGTCAGACAATTGTAGAAGGGTTAGGAACATTGAGAAATAGGTTGAGTGATGCTCACGGTAGGAGTATGAATGATGCTAAACCTGCTCCTCGCCATGCGGAACTAGCTGTTAATATGGCTGGAAGCATGGCTATTTTTCTTATCCAAACATGGGAAGAAAATAAATTCTAGTTAGAAAGTTGTAGGGTGCGTTAGCGACAGCGTAACGCACCATCTTCGTATATAACGGTGCGTTACGGTGTTTCACCTAACACACCCTACATGTTTGTCTTTGTCTTGGAATTACCTAAACTTCTGCCTTTTCCTTACCTACATTTAAAGTCACAACATCTTGCAACCTGGAAATCACAAAAGACTTCTCCAAATAAGACAACAAACCGCCGGCTTTAGGACCACGTTCTTTATTTAAAAACGATAGATACAAAGCCTTAAAAGCGTTCGCTTGTTGAATCTGCAATTCCTTAGTTGTCGAGAAAATCAGAGTTTGCAATTCCTCTGCTTCCCAGTTAGAAATATTTTGCAAATTCTCTATTAATTTTTGCAAATAAGCAACTTGTTCCTCAGTCAAATCATTTGCTTTTTCTGGTACTTGTTCCAAATAGAGAACTAGCTTTTCTTCCTCATCTGCATAGTCTTGTAACCACAATTGTGCAGCAGCAATTCTTTGATTAACAATTTGCTGATCATACTCATTTAAAGGCTTTTGACTACGTTGTTTGACCTCTTCTTGAATATTCAAACGAGGAACTTGCAACAGAGAAATCAGCGTACTAAAATCAAAAGGTTGGAAAGTTTTAACTTCATCACCTAATTGCGCGTAAAATAACGGCATTAATTCCTCAGTTAATTCAGGAGAATTGGGATACTTGTTTATTAAAGTATCGTAGTCTCTGAATAAACGAGTCACAGTTTCATAATTCGGCGCAAAATTGATAACTGACCTAGGCTGAGTTCGCAACATCAAAAAACGCAATAATTCAGGAGGAAGTAAAGCCGCAATTTCCTTTGCACTCGAACCAACTCCTTTAGAAGAACTCATTTTTGTGCCATTCACAAGAATAAATTCATAGGGAGAATGGAAAGGAGGTTGCTTTTGTAAAACCTTGCGAGAAATAGCATTTGCCACATCTCTAGAACCACCTTTTTGAGAGTGGTCTTTACCTGCCATTTCGATAGTTACACCCAAAACATCCCACTTAGCAACCCATTCCACCTTCCAAGGTAATTTACCATTCCCATCAAAAGGAGAAACCCAACCCGAATGACCACAACCTTTGACATAATCGGTTGCATTTGGGTTACAAGTGTAAAAAACTTCTGAACCGTTGTAATCTGTAGTTACAGTTGTGGCAATTTTGCCGCAATTTTCACAAACAACTTGAAAAGGATACCAATTATTGGGACGGTCGGCTTTACTTACCTCTTTATATGCTTCTCTAACGAGGTGAGCATTTTTCAAGAAAGTGTCGATATAGGAATTGAGTTTTCCAGTGCGATATAAATCCCGTAAAAAATAAGTTTCTGGTTTAATTCCTAGATACTCAAAAACTTCAAAAAATTCACCAATGAAATACTTAGCGTAATCACTAGCTGTATCTTCTGGAGATGGGACATTACACAATGGAAACCCAAGATAAGGTGCAAACTTTTCCTGATCTAAATATTTAGGAACAGTATCCAATGCGTCATAGTCATCCACACCATACAAGAATTTCACGGGCTTACCTGCGTGTTTCAAGGCACGGTAAATAACGTCATGGATAACCACACCCCGCAAAGACCCTACGTGTACCCTACCTGAAGGAGTCTTGGAATCATTAACTACCTGGTAGCCTTGTGCATCAGCAGCGATTTTATCAGCCCAAAACATTTGCCATATTTATTTTCACAATCTCTCTATTCTACCTCTATGATTCGTCATCAGTCATGAGCTAGTCAGCTATTGGCTTATAGTTAGCGGTTTAGCGTTAAAATTTCCCATAAAATCAATACACATGTGCATCTGCTGTTGCATAGTCTCAACATCAGTATGAAAGCGTCCTCCGTGACTTGGTAGCACCCACTCAAAGGAGTAATTAGCCAATTTACGCATTGACTGAATTTGTTCTGACCAGGAATACCAGCAGAAATCATGAAAAGCCGCTAACTGTTGCAAGTCTTCTGACCAAGCAAGATGATCACCAGTAAAGAGAAATTTATTTTTGTAGAGTAAAGCCGTATGTCCCTTGGTGTAACCAGAAATAGGGATAATTAACAACCTTGGATTTAATTGAAATGGTTCAGAACCTGGATAGAAAGATCATCATGCTAACAAAGATAATTCAGCTTCAAAACTATTATTAATAATTTAGAAAACTGTATTTTTTGAACATAAAATATGCTCAGAATTTGTCATTCTCAGTAAGTACCAAAGGTGATTTTTATGGTAAGACGAGAATTTGACTATATTAGAGAATGTGGGAAAGTCAATAGTACCTCTGCCAAACCAGTATTTAGCATTCTATTAATTGGTGGAGCAGAAGGGGGAAGATCTGGAGAAGATGCAGCCACTGAATGGTTTCTGAACAAAGCAGATCGAGGTAACTATTTAGTTCTTCGTTCCGGTGGAATTGGCAGACAGGCTGATTGGATTTGTGATCATTATAGAGATTTGATTACTTCATCTGCTGAACTTTCTATTGACAGTCGGGACGCAGCCAATGATCCGAAAGTTATCGAATACATCCGCGAGGCCGACGCTCTATTTATAGCGGGTGGTGATCAGAATGCGTATGAAGATTATTGGGAAGGGACAGCCGTAGAAGATGCAATTAATTTTTTGATCAATGAAAAAAAAGTTCCTGTTGCGGGAACTAGCGCCGGGATGGCGATTTTGGGAGATTATTATTATGCACCTTCTCATCGAGGTGTACAGAGTTCAGAAATTTTAAATGACCCTTTTCACCACAACACAAAGGATATTTATCGCAGTGACTTTATTAAAGTCCCATTTCTCAAAAATGTAATTACTGATACGCATTTAGACCGAATTAATAAAAATCATTCGGAAACAAGATATGGGAGAATTTTTGGATTGCTGGCTAGAGTCGTTCATGATAGCAATCAACTTTCAGTTTGTGCTATTGGTTTAGAAGAAGGTGCATTTGTTGCCATTGATGAAAAAGGAATTGCTAAGGTATTTGGCAATGGTTCAGGTAAAGGAGAAGATGCCTATTTTCTAAAAACTAACGGTATAGCACCAGAACAAATTAAACAAAATTTACCCTTAATTTGGAATAATAACGGAAAAGCTGTTAAAGCTTATAAAATTGCAGGTACACCAGCAGGAAGTGGACAATTTGACCTCAATAATTGGTCAACTGCTTCTGGAGGAACTTGGGAATACTGGTTTACCAACGGCGGAAACTCTGGTTTCAAACGAAACCCAATCAATTAGTCTGAAATATTTAAGCTGAGGGAGTACCAAAAAATAAAGTATCCAATTAATTTTATATCTCGTTCCTAGTCTCTGACTAGGAATGCTATCACAGAAGCTCTGCCTCCATGCTCATTGATAGCCCAGCATGGCCTTATATAGGCAGAGCCTTCTAGAATTCATTCCCCTACTCTGTATGGGAACGAGAAGAATATTTAGGAACATGGATTTATTAACTTACAATTTTTTGTAGGTTGGGTAAAGCGACAGGGGAAACGCATCTAAATTATCTTGACAAAATGTAACTTATATGGATAGAG
>NZ_JAYGGY010000063.1:0-11139 GCF_034931625.1 Anabaena cylindrica UHCC 0172
TTGTAAACTCAGTCCTTCTGGGTCATTTTGTCGTGCCTTAGTCTAAACTCCAGTTCTTACCCAGTAAACCCACTCCAAACCTTCTCTATTGGAAATCTTCTTTAATCTCAGCCGATTTTGCCTCGGAAACGCCTATGCTAACGAGTGGGTTAGGACTAAACTGTAAAGTCTTATCCCTTAAACATCAGAGAAACGAAGGACAAAACACGAATGAGTACATTTCTAGATACTTCTATTGAGGCAATTGTTTCCCGCGAAATCCTCGATTCACGGGGAAAACCAACAGTGGAAGCGGAAGTGCATTTGGCTAATGGGGTTGTGGGACTGGCTCAAGTCCCCAGTGGTGCATCTACAGGCACATTTGAGGCTCATGAATTGCGGGATGATGATAAAAGCCGCTATGGAGGTAAAGGGGTACTCAAGGCTGTGCAGAATGTCAATGAGGTGTTAGCACCAAAATTGTTAGGTTTGGATGCTCTCAACCAAGAAGCCTTAGATAGAACAATGATTGCTTTGGATGGTTCACCTAATAAAGCGAATTTGGGTGCAAATGCAATTTTGGCGGTGTCCTTGGCTGCTGCAAAGGCTAGTGCTGAGTCTTTGGATGTTCCCCTCTATCGCTACTTGGGCAGTCCTTTGTCGAATTTGCTACCAGTTCCCTTGATGAATGTGATCAACGGTGGAGCGCACGCTTCTAATAACGTTGATTTTCAAGAGTTTATGATTGTACCTATTGGCGCTCCTTCTTTTAAGGAAGCTTTGCGCTGGGGTGCGGAAGTGTTTGCGACTCTCAGCAAGGTATTGGATGAAAAAGGTTTGCTGACTGGTGTCGGTGATGAAGGCGGTTTTGCGCCTAATTTGGAATCGAACCAAGTGGCTTTAGAATTGCTGGTAGCGGCGATTAAAAAGGCTGGTTATAAGCCTGGGGAAGAAGTGGCTTTGGCTTTGGATGTGGCTGCGAGTGAGTTTTACAAAAATGGGCAGTATGTCTATGATGGCAAACCCCATGCACCAAGTGAGTTTGTTGATTATTTAGGACAATTGGTGAACGAATATCCCATTGTTTCTATTGAAGATGGCTTGCATGAGGAAGATTGGCAAAATTGGCAATTACTAACTCAGAAGTTAGGCTCAAAAGTGCAGTTGGTAGGCGATGATTTATTTGTAACTAATGCTACTCGCTTACAAAAAGGCATTGACCAAAAAGCAGCTAACTCGATTTTGATTAAGTTGAATCAAATTGGTTCGCTAACTGAAACTTTGGAAACCATTGATTTGGGAAATCGCAACGGTTTCCGGTCAGTTATTAGCCATCGTTCTGGTGAAACTGAAGATACCACGATCGCTGATTTGGCTGTGGCTACTCGCGCCGGTCAAATTAAAACCGGTTCTCTGTGTCGTAGTGAAAGGGTAGCAAAATACAATCGCCTCCTCCGGATTGAGCATGAATTGGGCGATCGCGCTGTTTATGCTGGTACTGTGGGTTTGGGACCTAAATAATTTTATCAAACGCAGAGGGGCGCAGAGGACAACGCGGAGGTTCGCTGAGGATTTTTTCTCTGTGTGCCTCTGCGTTAACCTTGGCGTTCCTCTGCGTTAAGGATAAAATCCGACTTTTGGCAACCCCAAGGTTTCATCCCAGCCCAGCATTAGGTTCATACATTGAATTGCTTGTCCTGCTTGACCTTTAATCAGGTTGTCGATGGCTGACATGACGATAACGCGGCCGGTGCGGGGGTCAACTTCTATGCCGATATAGCAAACGTTGCTACCGCAGGCCCATTTGGTTTGGGGATAAATGCCGCTATTACAGATTTTTACCCAAGGGGAATTACGGTAAAAGGCTGTGTAAATTGTAATTAAATCGTCACGGACTAAACCAGGATCGCGCAGTGAGGCATATACAGTTGCCAAAATTCCCCGCACCATAGGGATTAAATGGGGTGTAAATTGGACTGTTACTTCGTGTCCGGCTAAATCGCTGCAAATTTGTTCGATTTCTGGGGTGTGGCGATGTCTGCCGACATTATAAGCACCGAGGGAGTTATCTGCTTCGGCTAATAAGAGATTAACTTTGGCTTGTCTACCGCCACCAGATGTGCCAGATTTAGCATCAATAATGGCTGTTTCGGGGACAATTAAGCCTTGTTTGAGCAGTGGTGAAAGTGCCAGTAAGCTGGCTGTAGGATAGCAACCGGGACAACCTATAAGTTGAGATTCGGCGATGCGATCGCGATACAATTCTGGTAAACCGTAAACTGCTGTAGCTGCAACAGTGCGATCGCTTCTTTGAGTTCCATACCAATTTGTATAAGTTGTCAAGTCGCTGAATCTATAATCTGCACTTAGATCCAGTACTTTGCATCCTTTCTCTATCAGTTGAGGTGCGATTTGGCAAGCTAAACCGTTGGGTAAGGAAAGAAACACTACTTCACAACGACTAGCAATTATTTCTGGTTCTACTGCTTCAATTTTTAAGTTAACTATATTACCGAAATGGGGGTAAAGGTCAGCAAAGGATTTCCCTGCACTGCTTTCACCACCTAAATAAACCAGTTCAACTTCTGGATGATCCATTAGGAGTCTGACTAGTTGGACTCCGCCATAACCTGACGCGCCAACAATCCCAACTGGTACGCGTCTTAAATTACCCATGATCTGAAATCCTTATCCGATGAATGTTAAATCGTTCTTAGCTATCCACAATATCAGGAGTTTAGGAGTATGGCTTACGCCACCCTATCACCATCAAAATAAATATTCTCCCATTTCCCCAATCCCCATTTTCAGCAGTAAAAATTTTCATCATTTTATTGAATAGTTGCTCGTCTAGTTCCGTGTCCAATAAAGAGGCTACAATTTATAATAAGAAATTGTAAAAAAAATTTACGTTGGTAGCTGGAAAATTTTCTGTGTCACAGCCTAAGACTAGCCAAGCTTTTGAATTTGATTCGATAGATGCCGCTTTGGCCGACCTCAAAGCAGGTCGTGTCATTGTGGTAGTAGATGACGAAAATAGAGAAAATGAAGGCGATTTAATTTGTGCCGCCCAATTTGCCACACCTGACATGATCAATTTCATGGCAGTGGAAGCGAGAGGGTTGATTTGTTTAGCCATGACAGGCGATCGCTTGGATGAACTAGATTTACCATTAATGGTGAGTACTCTGACAGATACTAACCAAACTGCCTTCACTGTCAGCATTGATGCTGGTCCCCATTTAGGTGTTTCCACTGGCATTTCCGCAGAAGACCGCGCCCGTACTATCCAAGTGACTCTTAACCCAGCCACAAAACCCGAAGAGTTGCGCCGTCCTGGTCATATTTTCCCACTGCGAGCTAGGGCAGGAGGTGTACTAAAACGGGCAGGACATACGGAAGCAGCAGTAGATTTAGCTCGATTAGCTGGATTGTATCCCGCCGGGGTCATTTGTGAAATTCAAAACCGTGATGGTTCAATGGCGCGATTAACGCAGTTAGTACAATATGCCAAAAATCATCAGCTAAAAATTATTAGCATTGCTGATTTAATCAGTTATCGTCTCCAAAACGATCGCTTGGTATATCGAGAAATAGTTACCAAGCTACCCAGTCAATTTGGTCAATTTGATATTTACGGTTATCGTCATACCTTAGATAATACAGAACACGTCGCTATTGTCAAAGGAGATCCCGCCACTTTCCAAGATGATGCAGTCATGGTGCGAATGCACTCAGAATGTCTAACAGGTGACGCTTTGGGTTCTCTGCGTTGCGATTGTCGAATGCAGTTGCAAGCCGCTTTAAAAATGATTGAAGCCGCTGGGCAAGGTGTTGTTGTTTACCTGCGACAAGAAGGGCGGGGTATTGGTTTAGTTAATAAACTCAAAGCCTACTCTTTACAAGATATGGGACTAGATACAGTCGAAGCAAATGAGCGTTTGGGCTTTCCTGCTGACTTGCGAGACTACGGTATGGGAGCGCAAATACTGATGGATTTAGGCGTGAAAAAAATTCGCCTGATTACCAATAATCCCCGTAAAATTGCTGGTGTCAAGGGTTATGGTTTGGAAGTGGTGGATCGTTTACCCTTGTTAATTGAGGCTAATGATTACAATTCCTATTATCTAGCGACTAAAGCCAAAAAATTGGGACATATGTTGCTACAAAGTTATCTGGTGACAGTAGCTTTGCATTGGGAAGATAACCCACAATCGGCAACAAAACGCTATGAAAGGTTAGAAAAACTGAGATATTTAGCGAAAACTCATGATTTATTGTTACAGGAAGAAGCTCGTCCATTAGCGATCGCACTATTTGATAAACCATCTTTAACTGTACACTTAGGTTTTGACCAAGCCAACGTTGCTGAATCAAACTGGTATCAACAAACTGGTCATCCTTACCTGCAAGCAATCTGCCAAATTCTCGATGAACTAGTAAATTTACCCTACATCCACAAGCTAGAGTTTCTCATTTCTGCCGGTAGTGATCCCTTGAGTAATTTGCAAGTACAACTAGACCGACAGCATTTCTCCCATGATACACCGCCATCATCATTGAGCGATCGCTTGGAGACACAGAAAATTTACAGCTTTAGTAAATAGGCTTTCCTGACTTTCTGCACAATTATAAAGCCCGTAGGGGCGGGGAGACCCCGCCCTCCATTGTATTTCAGCCGACTAATAATTAACCATACTTGCCAACTTTGAGAAAATTTGAGAACGGCGCAAAAATATAAATAGAGTTCCTACAATAAATAACCCTAAAGTGTTACCTGGTTCTGGTACTTTGTTGACAACAGGTTCTTCAGCAGGAGGATTCCAATAGTGAGGAGGTTCTGGCTCTGGTAAATTAGGAAGAATTCCTGTCAATGGTACATTGTGAAATTCTCCAGTACCAGATAATGAAGAAGCAACTAAAGTACCTTGCACATTACCATTAGAAAAATTAAAGTTAGCTTTGGTAGCAAGTACACTGCCTTGGAATGAGAACCCAGTAGTTGTTACTTGAGTTGCGTCCACAAAGTTAAACAAAACATTTTGGCTATTAACACCATTAAACCCGCCAAAATTACTGATATTAACGCTATTTCCTAAAATATTAAACACTACAGTAGAATTACTACCCACTCCTTGCAAATTGAAGTAACTGCTGCTAGAAAATTTGGAACCATCAATTGTAAAAACATTCAAATCACTATTGCTTCCTTGAAGGTAAATTCCGCCCCATTTATACTCTGTCGTATTTGTGGAAGCTAATCCACCCAAGTAATCAGAAAGATTTGTTAACTCTGAGCGCGCAGCATTAAAATCAATCGGCTGACCTGAGCTAACACCACAATTAGGAGAGCAGTTGAAATATACAGGGGTGTTAACAGTACCACCAACAACAGCATTACCACCAAAAACCTGACCATTATTGTAGGTTAAATTGCCACCTACTACTAGTCGAGTGTCTGTACCATTAGAATTACTGAGACGGTCACCAATCCCAAAATTTGTAAATGTTGCATTACCACCAACAGCTACACGACCTTCGGAATCTGAACTTTGATTCATATCTCCAAAGACAAAGACATTATAGTCTTGCGCGATTCCTAAATTAACAGCCATAGCTGGTTGTATCGCACCTGTGATAGCAACTGCTCCCAAGGATAGAGGAATTAATGCAAATGTCGTTTTAAATGTTTTAACCATTATGATTATAATTATTGATTTTAGATAGCTACAATACCAATTTACTGTTTATTCAATTAAAAACGGAAAAAGACACTATAAATTTTCTGTAAAATATTTACTGTTCAAATTAATTTAATCTCAGTATTTCTACTACCTTATTTTTACTGCCTTAATCAGCAAACTATTGGAGTGAAAGCTTATTTTGCTGACACTCACATTGCCTGAAATGATTATGAATTTGATAATTGCTCTTCCCTATAACCCATTAACAGCCAAAACAGATAAGTAGGTAGGCGCAAAAAAACAGAAGTATGTAACGAAACGTAAAGTTGCCTCAAAACCTCTTCCCTCCTGCCTTCTGCCTTCTGCCTCCTGCCTTGTCTCAACGATAAATATTTATGCCCACCTACTTATGATAAGTGCATATTAAGTGCATATATTACTTATTAGCAGTATTAACCGTTCTTAACTGCCGATAGCTATGAAGCACATTAAAAAACTTCTCAAAATCAAAACTTTTAGGATCTGCTCTTTGTCCAGAACGGTCTACAGCCCGATGAGTGGTAATTCTATCATCTGGAACTTGACTTTGAGCAATTAACCAAGCCAAGGAATTATACTGAGCATCTGTATAACCGCTATGACCCTGTATATCATTCTTACCCCAAGCATCTGAAGGCGTTTCTAAAGACACATGATAAGCAAAATTATTTATAGATGGAGGTAAAGTTTGATTAGTTTGCACAGTTTCCAGGCCATTAACACCCTCAAACACAGAATTACCCGCACCAAAAGCGCGTTTTTCCGGTGGAACAAGATAAACTACTGTTCCATCTAAAGTAACTAAAGCGTGATAACTCGCTTGTACATTTTCATCATCATGAGGTGTTTGAAAAAAATTAATCGCACTAGAAGCAGAATTACTAGTTTCATGAATTACAATAACCGCCTGATTATTTAATGGTACACCGTTAACATCTCTGCTAAAGCGTTCTCCATAATTACTAGGATGCACATCAGCCTTAGCAAAATTAGGTCTATACTTAAAAAAAGTTGCCGTAGTTGCGTATATTGTATTAACTTTACTAAGTTTAGGAATAGTATGCGTATTTACCGGAGATTTAAGTAAATTGAGCTTTTTATTCTCTTTATTCTCTGTCGTTATTACCGACTGCAATTGTGCCTGTGGATATTGACTCCAAGCTGTAGTTTCTGGAATTGAAGTAGTGTTATTACTTTGCGTCTGTCTGGAACCACCCACAAACAATGCCAAAACCAGAGCAGCGAACATAAAAAAGATTAGCATTACTCTAGTTGCCCAGTCTCTAAATCTCATATATCTAATACTGGTAATATTGCTAACGTTAATATTAATACTTTGATTTCGCAAAATAAAATTGACTACTATACTAAAGTATAAGGTAAATAAATTTTTTTACCCATTCATCTATCTGTAGTCTAACTTTACTGAGTATGTGGGCGTGAATATTTATTTTTAGGATAAGGCAGAAAGTGAAAGGCAAAAGGGAAAAGGGTTTGAGCCTCATTAATTTTATTCACATATTTATGTTTAATTGTGCCTACCTACTTATTTTCATAATATTTTGACATTAATAACATCGACAGAATTTCAATATGCATCTTTCAAAATCATTATAGAGACTGCACTGGACAAGTTTATACATTATTTGTCCATTACAAAAGATTTATATCTTGTTTAAACGTGAATATATCATAAGGATCATATGCACTATACAGATTTAAAATACTTGTTGTCTATCAAATACGTCTAAATTTTGGAAAATAATAAACTAAGTCTAGAATCACAAAACTAACCAAACTTGATTTCAGAAAATATGAAACATCCTTTTCTAGAACACCTGCATAGTCCAAAACGTCCCGTTATCGTCTTTGACGGTGCAATGGGAACCAACCTGCAAACCCAAAACCTCACTGCTGAAGACTTCGGAGGCGCACAGTATGAAGGTTGTAATGAATACTTAGTCCACACCAAACCCGAAGCTGTCGCCAAAGTTCACCGTGACTTTCTCGCTGCTGGTGCTGATGTTATTGAAACCGACACCTTCGGCGCTATGTCCATAGTTCTAGCCGAATATGACTTAGCAGACCAAGCTTACTACCTAACAAAAAAAGCCGCCGAACTTGCCAAAAGCGTCACTGCGGAATTTTCCACCCCCGAAAAACCCCGTTTTGTCGCCGGTTCCATTGGTCCAACCACCAAACTTCCCACCTTGGGACATATTGATTTTGACACCATGAAAGCCTCCTTCGCTGAACAAGCAGAAGCTTTGTTTGATGGTGGTGTCGATTTATTTCTTGTAGAAACTTGCCA
The DNA here is from genome assembly GCF_034931625.1 of Anabaena cylindrica UHCC 0172. Lineage (GTDB taxonomy): Bacteria > Cyanobacteriota > Cyanobacteriia > Cyanobacteriales > Nostocaceae > Anabaena > Anabaena cylindrica_A. Next base: position 8,014 of record NZ_JAYGGY010000063.1, read on the forward strand.
AGATGTGCTGCAAATTAAAGCGGCGTTAAATGGGATTGAGGAAGTTTTTGCCAAAAAAGGTGAAAGAAGACCCTTAATGGTGTCTGTGACAATGGAAAGCATGGGGACAATGCTGGTAGGTACAGAAATCAGCGCCGTACTGACTATTTTAGAACCTTACCCCATAGATATTCTCGGTTTAAACTGCGCCACCGGTCCCGACTTGATGAAACCACACATCAAGTATTTATCAGAACATTCTCCATTCGTAGTTTCCTGTATTCCCAATGCGGGTTTACCAGAAAACGTTGGTGGTCAAGCGCATTACAAACTAACGCCTGTTGAACTACGGATGTCTTTAATGCACTTTATCGAAGATTTGGGTGTCCAAGTGATTGGGGGTTGCTGTGGGACACGTCCAGAACACATTCAACAATTAGCGGAAATTGCCAAGGAGTTAAAACCGAAAGTCAGAAAACCGAGTTTAGAACCAGCAGCAGCCTCAATTTATTCTACTCAGCCTTATGAGCAAGATAACTCTTTCTTGATTGTGGGTGAACGCCTTAACGCCAGCGGTTCTAAAAAATGCCGTGACTTACTGAATGCAGAAGACTGGGATGGTTTGGTATCAATGGCGAGGAGTCAAGTTAAAGAAGGCGCACACATCCTTGATGTTAACGTTGACTATGTGGGACGTGACGGCGTGCGTGATATGCACGAGCTAGTTTCCCGCATTGTTAATAATGTTACTTTACCCTTAATGCTCGATTCCACCGAATGGGAAAAAATGGAAGCAGGGCTAAAGGTAGCTGGTGGTAAGTGTTTGCTCAATTCCACCAACTATGAAGACGGCGAACCGCGATTTTTGAAAGTGTTGGAGTTAGCCAAAAAGTACGGTGCAGGTGTTGTCATTGGGACAATTGACGAAGATGGCATGGCACGGACAGCAGAGAAAAAGTTTCAAATTGCCCAACGTGCTTACCGTCAAGCTGTAGAATATGGACTTGCCCCCACAGAAATATTCTTTGATACACTAGCTTTACCTATTTCTACGGGAATTGAAGAAGATCGAGAAAACGGTAAAGCCACCATTGAGTCAATTCGCCGCATTCGCCGAGAATTGCCTGGAAGTCATGTAATTTTGGGTGTTTCTAATATTTCCTTCGGTTTAAACCCCGCATCACGGATGGTTCTGAACTCAATGTTTTTGCATGAAGCAATGAACGCGGGAATGGATGCAGCAATTGTCAGCGCGAGTAAAATTTTACCACTTGCTAAAATTGAACCTCAGCATCAAGAAGTTTGTCGTCAGTTAATTTACGATGAACGGAAATTTGATGGTGATGTCTGCATTTATGATCCTTTGGGAGAACTAACAACAATTTTTGCAGGGGTTAAAGCAAAACGTAATACGGGAATTGATGAAAATCTCCCCATTCAAGAACGTTTAAAACGTCATATTATTGACGGTGAACGTATTGGTTTAGAAGCGCAATTAACAAAGGCTTTAGAACAATTTCCTCCCTTAGAAATCATCAATACATTTTTATTAGATGGTATGAAAGTTGTGGGTGAGTTGTTCGGTTCAGGACAAATGCAATTGCCTTTTGTTTTGCAATCTGCGGAAACGATGAAATCGGCAGTTGCGTATTTAGAACCGTTCATGGAAAAGTCAGAATCTGGAAATAATTCCAAGGGGACTTTTGTCATTGCAACCGTGAAAGGTGATGTTCATGACATTGGCAAAAACCTTGTAGATATCATCTTATCTAACAATGGTTACAAGGTAATTAATTTAGGAATTAAGCAATCAGTGGAAAATATTATTCAGGCTTATCAACAGCATAAACCTGATTGTATTGCCATGAGTGGTTTGCTGGTGAAATCCACTGCTTTTATGAAAGAGAATTTGCAAACTTTCAACGAAAATGGTATTACAGTACCAGTAATTTTAGGTGGTGCAGCGTTAACTCCTAAGTTTGTGTATCAAGACTGCCAAAATGCCTACAAAGGTAAAGTAGTTTATGGCAAAGATGCATTTTCTGATTTGCATTTTATGGATAAATTAATGCCTGCAAAGGTAGGGGGAAATTGGGATGATTCGCAGGGTTTTTTAGATGAATTAAGCAAATCGGAAGAATCAACCAATAGCCATAAAGAAGCAATAACAATCACCTCTGAAGAAAAAGCATCTGCTGAACCAAAGGAAATAGATACAAGACGTTCGGAAGCTGTAGCAATAAATATTGAACGTCCTCAACCACCTTTTTGGGGAACGCAGTTTTTACAACCTGATGATATTTCCCTGGAGGAATTATTCTGGTATTTAGATTTGCAAGCTTTGGTGGCTGGACAATGGCAATTCCGCAAGCCAAAAGAACAATCAAAGGAAGAATATCAGGCATTTCTAGCCGAGAAGGTTTACCCAGTTTTAGAAGAGTGGAAACAGCGAATTATTGAGGAGAATTTATTACATCCTCAAGTGATTTATGGGTATTTTCCTTGTCAGTCTGAGGGTAATTCTCTACATATATATGATGTAGAAAATCAATCACGACAGGTGACAAGTTTTGATTTCCCCCGTCAGAAGTCTTTCAATAGGTTATGTATTGCAGATTTCTTTGCACCAAAAGAGTCGGGGCTAATTGATGTTTTCCCCATGCAAGCGGTGACTGTGGGGGAAGTTGCAACGGAGTTTGGACAAAAATTATTTGCCAATAATCAATACACTGATTATCTGTATTTTCATGGTATGGCGGTACAGGTGGCAGAAGCTTTAGCGGAATGGACACACGCCAGAATCCGCCGGGAGTTGGGTTTTGGTGATTCTGAACCTGATAACATTCGGGATATTTTAGCGCAGCGTTATCAAGGTTCTCGGTATAGTTTCGGCTATCCTGCTTGTCCGAATATTCAGGATCAGTTTAAGCAGTTGGAGTTGTTGGGAGTTGATAGGATGAAAATGCACATGGATGAAAGTGAGCAATTATATCCTGAACAGTCTACGACGGCAATTATTACTTATCACCCTGTAGCGAAGTATTTCTCGGCTTAATAGCATTTTATAACCCCCTTTGTCGTGAGATAGAGGGCAATACTGCTCGGTTAAGGAAATGTAGGTTGGGTTGAGCGACAGCGAAACCCAAC
>NZ_JAYGGY010000064.1:0-10505 GCF_034931625.1 Anabaena cylindrica UHCC 0172
ATATCCCAGATTGTTAATTGGCGGTATATGGCCATCTTTATGACTCTGGATGTAACGGACAGGGGCGCACTGGACAATTGTTTGGGCTAATCTCAAACATATCCTTATATTGATACAGTGAGATACTGTATTGTTGAGCAAAAGCCTGTAATACCTGGTCAGTATAGGTGCGGATCTTGCCAGATGTTAATCCAAAACAGTGAATGGGTTCCAAGCGACAAATTGGTTTTTGTCCCAGCCACAGTTCTGCACCCAAAGCGTGTAATGGCTTATCTCCCGATTCCTTATATAGATACAGCACCGCAAAATATGTTGCAGGTGGCGCAACTGTAATCGCATCAATTTCTGTGGAATTATCCTCAGTTCGGCGACGATAGAACGAACGACGATTGTGACAAACTTGAGGATTCCAACATCCATCTCCTTCTGCACCATGTAGTACCTTAGCTTTCACAGTTGGTAACTTAGCACATAACTGACACTTAGGGTCTAACGGCTTTGGCATACAGTAAGGAGGTAGGGCTAAACACCAACAGCAATCACAGTAGCAGCACTATTAAAAGTAATATTACCCTTGACCTCAATAGAGCCAAATAAAGTCGAACTACTGTTGTAATTAAAATTCTTCACAGCCTGGAAAGTCCCCCGCGTATTCGCTGCCGCATTATAAGTAATATCTCCATTAGAAATCACCTGCAAATTACTATTAGCATCCGTCGTAGTTGTCGCCCCATTGAAAATAATATTACCACTGTTATTCGCCATCAACGTTGAGCCAGCAAACCTCGCACCACCATTCATATTAATCGAGCCAGAAGCAAACACAGACAAATCTTGTGCCTGTAAATTGGATAGATTGATATTACCACTGTTACTAACTAGCACCACATTATTAAAATTGTGTCCATTGCCATTAAAATTAATATCCCCCTGTTCAACAATAATCACATAATTGCTAATCGTAATCCCACTAGGAACATTCAATCCCCCACCAGTAACCTGCACTACAGTAGGATTAGTCACCGTACCTGGAGGTGGAAACTTGGCTGCCCAATCATTAGCATTATTCATCGGATTTTGGGAAACATTGAATGTCACAGTTGGGGTGTTAGCAGGAATTCGACGATTCAGTTCCAGCTGTTTAACATCCGTATAGACAGGGATATTGATAGTCTGCTGATCTACCACTTGTGGGGGAAGTAAATTAGCATATTGATTGCTCGGCCCGTTAGTAACAGTGTAGCCTGGAGCCACAGTCACCGCTCTATCAACCAAAATTAGCTTTCCGGCGCTATTAAGAATCGCATTTCCCTGAGCATCTCTTTGAACAGGTAAGACTGGATTACCATTAATTGTAAACCCTTTACCTGCATAGATTAGAGCATCATCACTCACATCTAAGGGATTACCATCAAAATCTCCACCACCGTTAATGGTGACAGTGCCTTCGGCTTTGATAGCAAAGGCAAGAGGGAGGTCATTATTGAGAATTGTACCAACTCCAGTGGCATCAGCAATAGTGGCATTGGTGGCGTTACTCAGGTTGATGTTGAAGGTTTCGTCTGATTCTATCAGGGCATCGCCGATAATTTGCACTGAAACTGTCTTAGTTATCTCACCAGGAGCGAAGGTGAGTGTCCCATTGGTTGCGGTGTAGTCACTACCTGCTGTGGCTGTACCGTTAGCTGTGGCATAGTTGACAGAAATTGTTTTCTGGCTCTGATTAGAGAGACTGACAGTAAATGTCATTGTCTGCGTGCCATTATCACCTTCAGTAACGGTTTTGTCATTAATCGTCAGTGTTGGCGGTGCATCGTTATCAACGATTGTACCTACACCTTGATCATCGGCAATAGTAGCGTTAGTAGCGTTACTCAAATTCAGGAAGAAGGTTTCATCAAATTCATCTACAGTGTCTCCAGCTACTTGCACTGAGATAGTTTTGGTAGTTTCCCCTGGTGCAAAGGTGAGTGTACCATTAGTTGCAGTATAGTCGCTGCCGGCAACTGCTGTATCGTCAAGGGTGGCATAATTTACCGCGATTGGTTTAGCACTGGCTGTTGATAGGCTAACTGTGAAGGTAACAGCGGCAGTACCGTTATCTCCTTCGGTGATGGTTCTATCATTGATGGTGAGTACGGGTAGTGCGTCATTGTCAACGATTGTACCTACACCTTGATTGTCAACTATTGTGGCGTTGGTGGCATCGCTAAGGTTGAGGAAGAAAGTTTCATCAAATTCATCAATAGTATCGCCTGTTACTTCTATGGAGATAGATTTGCTAGTTTCTCCTGGTGCAAAGGTGAGTGTTCCATTGGTTACAGTATAGTCGCTACCTGCTGTGGCTGTACTATCTGCGGTTGTATATTGAACAGTTATCGGTTTAGCACTGTCCGTGGATAAGTTAACTGTGAAGGTAGCGATTGTCGTACCGCTATCTCCTTCAGTAATGGTTTTATCACTGATAGCGATTGTTGGTGGTGCGTCGTTATCAACTATTGTGCCGATAGCTTGGGTATTGACAATTGTGGCATTTGTGGCGTTACTCAAATTCAGGAAGAAGGTTTCATCAAATTCATCAATGGTATCAGCAATGACTTCGACGGCAATTGTCTTGGTGGTTTCACCTGCGGTAAAGGTAATTATTCCATTGGTTGCAGTATAGTCACTACCTGCTGTGGCTGTGCCGTCGGCGGTTGTGTAGTTGACGCTGATATTGCGGGTACTGACTTCTGATAAGTTAGCAGTGAAGATAGCTAGTTTCTCACCATTGTCACCTTCAATGATACTGACATCGCTAACCGATATGCTGGGTGGCTTTTTCACCGTGACGGTCATTATATCGTTAGAAACTGCATGATCATTGTCGGTAATGGTGAGAGTGGCTGTGTATGTTCCATCAGTGGTGTAAATGTGGCTGGGATTAAGGATGTCTGTGGTAGTATTGCCATCTCCGAAGTCCCATGTAATTGTGTGGGTATCTAATATACCAGGGTCGGTAAATTGTCCGTTGAAGTTGACTGTTTCACTAATGTAGATGGTTTGATTTACACCTGCTTCTACAATAGGTGCAACGTTACTTACATTGGTGGTTATTGTTTGGAATGTGTTAGCACCTTCTGAATCGCTGACGGTGAGGGTGACGGTGTAGATGCCGTTGTCAGCAAAGATGTGATTGACGTTTTCTCCAATTATTGCATCTGTTCCGTCGCCAAAGTTCCAAGTGTAGGTAATGGTATCATTTCCTGGGTCAGTGGCTGTGGCGCTGAAGTTGGCAATTGCACCTTCATTTACATTGGTGTCAGAAGAGATGTTGGTGATTATGGGTGCAGCATTGTTGACTTGGACGCTGAGGGTTTCGCTGGTTGCACCGCCATTTGTATCGCTAACTGTGAGGGTGACGATATAACTGCCATCTTCAGTAAAGATGTGGTTGATATTTTGTCCAATTACTGCATCTGTGCCATCGCCAAAGTTCCAAGTGTAGGTGAGGTCGTTACCGGGGTTGGTGGCTGTGGCGCTGAAGTTGGCAACTGCACCTTCATTTACATTGGTGTCACCAGAGATACTGTTGATAATTGGGTCGGTGTTGTTAACGGTTACTGTCAAGCTGTTGCTGCTAGTACCGCCGTCGTTATCTTGTACTGTTAGGGTTGCTGTGTATATACCATCTTTGGTGTAGGTGTGAGTGGGGTTAAGGATGCCTGTGGCTGTGCTGTTGTCGCCAAAATCCCAAGTAATTGTATGGGTATCTAATATGCCGGGGTCGTTAAAGTTGCCGTTGAAGGTAATGGCTGTGCCTTCATCTGTGGTGATGTCTGCGCCTGCTTGCACAACTGGGGCAATATTGTTGACGTTAGCAGTTATTGTTTGGGATGTGTTTGCACCATTGGTATCGTTGACGGTGAGGGTGACGGTGTAGATGCCGTTATCAGCAAAGATATGATTGACATTTTGTCCAATTACTGCATCTGTGCCATCGCCAAAGTTCCAACTGTAGGTGAGGTCGTTACCGGGGTCGGTGGCTGTGGCGCTGAAGGTGCTGGTTGTTCCTTCTTGAATAGTTGATTCTACCGTAACGTTGTTGATCGTGGGGGCGATGTTGTTAACGGTGACGGTGACTGTGGCTTCGTTGGAAATGGCGTTGTTGTCTAGGATGATGTAGGTGAAGGTGTCTGTACCAACGAAGTTGTTGTTGGGTGTGTAGGTGAGTGTGCTGTCGGGGTTGATGATGATGTTGCCGTTTGCTGCTGTACCCAGTTGGACTGTGCCGTTAGTGGTGCTGTCGTTAGCTAGGACGTTGATGAGTAGGGGTTGTCCTTGGTCGGTGGTGGCGGTGTCGTTGTTGGCTATGGGGGTGATGAGGTCGTCGTTGAGGAGGATGACGTTATCAATGATGATTTTAGCATCTTTGGCACCAAAGCCCAGGAGGTCGAAGTAGAGGGTGGCGGCGGTTCCGGGGGCGATGTTGCTGATGTCGATGTTGACGGTGCGGGGTGTGTTCAGGGCTATTTTGTCGCCGGAGGTGTTTGCGCCTGCTATTTTGACGTTATTACTGAAGTAGGCGTTGCCGGTTTGTTGGAGGTTGAGGAGGGAGTCGGTTTGGGTGAGTCCGGTGGCTGTTCCGACTAGGGGGGTGAGGGTGCGGGCATCGAGGAGGGCGACTTCAAAGACATCGTTGGGGGCGAGTTGGTTGGTTCCTAGTTGGGTGTCTAGGATGGTGAATTGGAGGTATTTGGCGTGTTCGGGGATGATGAAGGTTTGGGTGAGGTTGCTGAGGAGGGGGGAGTCTTCGGTGAGGACTGCGTGGGAGTTGAGGATGGTGGTTGCACCACGGGTTGTCCAGTCGGTTTGGGTGTCGAAGTCGCCGTTGAGGATGCCGATTAGGGGGTCGGAGTTGAGGGGTGCGGTGAGGGTGGTGATGTTGCTCGGTGTGGTGTTGTTGCGGACTGTGTTGAGGATTTGGAGGTCGATGTATGAGGGGAGTTTACGGACACCAGGGGTGAGGGTGGTGTTCATTAGGTCGTAGGGGTGTGCTTTGGGGTCTAGGTGGCTACTGTCTTTTGTGAGGGTGGCGTTGATGTTGTTGGTGATGAAGTGTTTGGTACCGTTGATGGTTTGGATGTGGCGGTCAAATTCGCTGTAGCCGTTGATGATGCCTGCTAGGTGTCCCATTTCGTGTAAGATGCTGGTGAGCAGGTCGTATTTGCTTGCGGCTTCGCCTGTGGTGGCGCGGTAGGCTGTGTCTGTGAGGGTGGTGGTGTATTCGCTGTTGTCGTTGGGGGTGGGGTCGATGAACCAGCCGATTCCGTTGGCGTTGTCGTCGATGAGGATTGTGCCGCTGTTGGGGCGACCGAGGGTGTCGTAGGTGGTGATTTGGGCTTCGGCTAGTTGTCCGACGGGGAGGTCGGTGATTTGGAGGGTTAAGTTGAAGGTGGGGTCGAAGAGGGTAGACCAGGGGTTGAGTGGGTTATCTTTATATGTGTTAGTTAATGTGGGAGTTGAGTTATGGATGCTGAAGAGTTGTTGCAGCGTTATGCTGCTGGAGAGAGAGACTTTAGTGGGATTAATTTGGAAGAGGCCGACCTGAGTGGGGCTAACCTGAGTGGGGCTAACCTGAGTGGAGCTAATCTGTTGGCTGCTAATTTGAGTGGGGCTAATTTGAGTGGGGCTAATCTCAGCTATGCCAAATTGACTCTGGCTAGGTTCATTGGTACTAATTTGGAGGGTGTTAACGTGACTGATGCTGACATAGTTGGTGCCAGATTTGAAAATGCCAACCTCAAAGGGTCTTACCTCAGTGATTTCGGTCACATTAACAATGCGTTGTTCCAAAATACTATTGTGGGTGATGGTAGGATTATCGTCGGACCTGAGATTATTCATGGATGAAAAATTGTTGGTTCCTCTATCAGCCAATAGGGAGCTACTCAAATAAGGATTTTCATATCTCTTTGTCTTTAGGCTGTACTTGTTCAATATTTCACTTGGAACATTTGATAAAAGACTAAAGTTAGGAAGATTATTTTCTGTCCTTACTTTTGTTTGGATATCTTGGATATTTGTTATGTTTGCTGACCACGCTCTTTCGTTCTTGCCTTGACTACCGTCGTTTGGCAAATCAACAGCGATAACATTAGTGTTTTGATTAATATCGTATATGCTCTGGCCAGGTTCCAGAACCAAGATTACTTTCCATATTCTCTCAGGTACTGTAATTTCTCCATTAATTTTTACAGGAGTACTATTATCTGTTTTAGTACCATATCCACCAGCAATAATATAAAGATTTTTGCCATCTTCTAGGAGTCGTCGTTCGTGTTTTTCAAGTCCTCTCCAAGCACCATCTCTATTAGTTATTCTGTGTATGGGCAACATATTGGACATTAAGAAAGTTGCAAATTGGTCTTTTCTGTCTCTATCCCGATCATCAGATGCAACTAAATGACCTCGGTCATATACATTTTCCCCTGAATAACTGTTAGCCTTAGCTCTCCATACATTAGGAAGGGCATAATCTACCTCAAAAGGATATAGGTAGTTAAAATTTCCATATTCACTAGCTGGCATACCTTCAGGTTTTTCTATTCCATCTTTTATTAGGTCAGGTCTATCAAAACCCTCTTCTGACTTATACCAATCAGAATTTAATTGCCAACTAACCCAATTAGGAGTTTTAGTTTCACTGTTGTAAGACAACGCATATTGAGGACGCTCAATAAGAAAATCTTTTGAGTTAGGATTCGTCTGACTATACCTAGCTTCAGTTGGATTTCCTAAATATAAATGTTGACTCTGGAAGAAAACATCGTCTATCAAGACCTCAGTGTTTCCTTCAAGTTGGAATTGGAGTAATGCTGGTTTACCTCGTAACTGTTCAAGAACTTCACCATCAAAGGTAAATGTCTCAAAACCTTGAGTCGCATATCCCAATAAATTACTTCTACTTTTATCGCTATCTTGAACAAGTTGATAATTGCCTGGACTGTCAGTAAACTGGTAAGAATAATCACCAGCACTTAATTCAACACCTTCTAGTCGCTCAGTATTAACAATAGTATCGTATGAACCACTACGATATCCCCAAAGAGTAGTCAAGGGTTGCCATTGATTATCATCAATTCCCTTCATCGAAACTTTGAGTTTTCCTCCTTGAGGTGTTTGAGGTACATTTAAGTTGAAACGTAATACTCCCGATTCTGGTACAACAAACCAATCATGGATAGCTGTTGTGGTATTTGCGTTTAGCTGTAGAGCATAGTTGGGAATAGTACCAGAAATAGTTGAGACATCCTCTAAAACGCTTTGTTTGAGTTGGTTATTCGTTTTGGAACCACTGTACCAACCAGGAATACTTTGAATGGGATTTTTATAAGAAATCGTATCAAAATTCCCATTAAACAATGTGGGAACAGCAAAGTCACCTCTCATGCGGTTTTGAGCAGTATTATCTTCTTCCACAGAAGCCCTGTTATTTTTGAGATAATCCTCAAAATCACCAAGTTGTGTCTTATTTTTCTTTCCATTGGTAGTGGAAGTTTGATAAGGACGCACATCATAACCACCACCAAGAACAGAATTAAACCAACCAGTACCAATACCTTCCCAAGGAGCATTTGATGCACCAAGCTGTCCAAACGTAGCATCAGTATGATTTGGTGTATACCATGTTAAATTCTTATTCTCGATAGGATTTAGACCTTTGACATCATAATCGCCGAGCCGACGATAAATATCCGTACTTTCACTCAAATTAGCCGTTCCAGTGTACCAATTCAAAGCAGTTGTATGAGGACCACCTGTAGCCAACTCCTCATCAAACCCAGCACGACTATCTAGAGGCACATTATAATCAGCCGTCCATTTACCGCTCTCTAAGAGATACTTCCCTTTTAATGTATTGCCAGTACCTATTGTTTGGAAGTAATTATCAGCATAGGTAACATTCTTCCAAACTCGAATGTCTGGGTCAAGGATATTTCTGTAATTTCCTTCTGGAGAACTTGAATCATAATCATGAGGGTCAATAGTCGTCATTTGCAAATCGCGATTTTCCCCTGGAGAACCATCCGCTTTTGCAAACCCACCCGCTGCGGGGAAATAGGTTCCCAACCGCTGAATAATCTCACTATTAACAACAGCCCCTTGACCAAAACCAACAAAATGTAGAGGTGAATTAAACAGACTTCCTTGAGTGCGAATAAGATTACCATCTTGATCATAACCACCCACCGTGCCATTATTTTCTTGGTCAAACTGCACCAAAGCAGCAAACAAAGCATCAGCAGCAGCTTCAGAAAAACCGCCATTAGTAAATGCTGACTGTGGAGTTCCTTTCATCCAATTGGCTAACAATACTAATGGTTTACCATATTGAGGAGATTTAGTATTATCAGGAATCCAGTTTCTAGTATTTGCCTGATATGAAACAGTTTGCCACTTACCGGTAGTGTGATTGTAATTCATCACCACACCACCAGCACTTTCAATTTGTCCAGCTATTAAATTAAGTTGTTTATCTGCTTCGAGACTAATTTCATTTCCTGGTTCTACACCACGACTTAACACAGTAACGCTATGGAAAGTTGTAGATTGATCAGTTATTGGTGCTGGCAGCGAAGTTTTGAAATCTCCTATATCTGCGTATCGTCGTTCAGCGTAGACGTTAACAGCAAAATGGTACTGTTGATTTGCTGTTAAGATGCGGTCATTAGGAAGTTGAAAATGACGATAATCTGTTTGATTAGTACTAAACAATTCCCCAGTTTCAAGATTTACTAACTGCCACGCACCATTTTCCCAGACTGCGGTAAGGATTCGATTAGGATTGTAATCATTTCTAGAAGGTATATTTTCTCCTTGTGGTTTCCAAATTGGCAATAATCCCCCCTTCCAATCGTCAAAAACACTAATAAATAGTTCTACTTCGCTAATATCATCCGGGTTGATATTCGGGTCTATCTGCCAACTAAATTCAGGAGTAAGGGTGTTAATTAATGGGTTAGAATTCTCATCTTCAATTACATCATTAGTATTAGGAACATTTAACTTAACCCAATCTCGTTTCGATACAATATCTACACCCCTTGGGTTACTGCCTGTGCCAATAGGCGCATTATGGCTTGGTGTACCATCAATTTCGGGTGTACCGTACTTAATATACTCTTGATTATTGCGTTTATATGCTTCAACAACTTCAAACCTGGCAGCAATATCAATATTGGTATTGATGTCATCAATGGGAACAACAAGTAAGTCGTTAAATGTTGCAGGTCGAATTCTGAATGGATTTTCTTCTGTATACCTAATTGATGGATGTTCTAAATCCCCATAATTTGGACCGCTATTACTGGTACTATCAATTGTGAATTCTTCTACCTGATTACCAGCCCTTAAACTATCAATGGTACGTCGAATTTCATTGACATCGAAGACAAAAACTCCATCCACTCCAGGATAAGTAGCACTGAGAAATTTGTCATCACTAGAAAGTTCTAAATCCACCCCAAGTCCCATTGGAATCGGACGAGTAGCTGCAATCAGTTTAGCTTGATCTGGATCTAAAGGATTTTCAATAATCCCAACACTAGTACCAAAAGGTGCTGTGGGAATTAATTCAAAACCACGGTTTTTCTGATAGCTATTATATCCCAGAACAAAAGCATATTTGCCATCTTTGGTAATAGTTGCGGCTCTACTATCATTCAATTCAAAATCTTCAAGTCCAAACAATTGGGAAGAGAGATGCAAGGGAACATATTGAGTATCGGCACTAAAATTCAGTGGGTCATCATTGGTAATATTAAGTATTCCAAACCCTTTGGTTTCATCTCGGCGATGGGTAAAGATGATTTGCTGTGAATTACTAGTTGCTTCAATTCCTTCTAGGTTTATGCCTTCTGTATTGATTATTTTAATCTGCTGATGCCATTTACGGGTGTTTGGAGCATTTTCTTCTTTGGGTCTGTCTTTAGGGTCAATGTTGACAACTATAATTTTGCCTTTATTCAAGGAAGAAGAACCTGGTGCTGTTGCATAAAGTCTGCGACCATCGCTGCTAATAGTGAGTTTCTGCAATCCGTTGGCAGCATCAACTGGAATATTTTGGATGATGCGGTTGTATGTGGGGGAATAAGGATTGATATCTAAAACATAAATATTACCACTCAACCCATTGGCAATGTAAGCATAACGGTCGGTTGGCTCGATGACAATTGAATAAGGAGTCACACCATCTGGTAATTTAATTGGGTTAATACCAAGTTCTGTGGTATCAGTATCAACCTGACGCAAGGCTATTAAATCAATAAGTGCCACCTCTCCCCGGTCTAAGATGACATAAGCTTTTCCGGCATCACTAGTCGCTGCTGACTCTCGTGGTCCACGCAAATCATTGATCCCTACTGTACCTACTGGAATACGTGCAGATACTAAGTCCATGCTGCCTGTACTACTGGAGTTTAGACTAAAAACAGAGATATAAGTTACAACTACTGAGAAAAGAT
>NZ_JAYGGY010000065.1:0-10395 GCF_034931625.1 Anabaena cylindrica UHCC 0172
CGCTTTCCAAAAAGTATTCATAGTAGGAGTTTGACAGTTTTCGGAGATGTCTAATATATTTGAGAGGGCGGGGTCTCCCCGCCCCTACAGATGTTTCGGCTGATCTAAATAAATTGGAAATAGATTCTATTGATTTAGATTAGTTGCTATTTCCAAATCTAGCCTAACAACTCTATGTTAGAAAAGATAAATTCTTGAACTGAAAGATTACCTTCTGTTTCTGTGCGAATTTCCCGGCGATTTAAAATGGAATATTCACCAACTTTTTCATATTCGTCAGTGAAGAAACTTTTCCCGCCTTTTTGTGCGCCGGTTTGGGGGTCATGATATACAGAGTCATAGGTGTGAGACAGATAACCTGCACCTGTATCATGACTGCTAAAGGTGTCAATAGTGACGTAAGTACCATGAATTAAACGGTGAACGTGACAAACTTCGTTATTACGGATTTTGTATTTGTCACCTTCGGCTTTACCACCCATTAAAATTTCTATTGCACCGGTTTCGTCAGTTTTTCCATAGCTAAAGGTATTTGCGCCGTGGGTATCTGCAAAGGCACGACGAACACGGTGAACGGCGATTTCCCACGCTTGTCCGTGAATTGCTTTTTTTGCTGCTTCGTCTTCTACTTCTAAAACTTCTGCTTTGAGATTAGCGTCAATTTTAACTTTTCCAGTTAATACTTTTCCGTCATACTTATAAGTAATATCTGCGGTGTAACCAGGGAAATTTTGATCCCAAGTGTAGCGGTTTTCATAAGCAGCTTGGAAAAGTTCTTGGGCTGAAATTTGAGTAACTGTCATGTGTTTATTGGTGATTAATAGAGTTTTATGGCTGTTGGTATTAGCATAGAGGTAATTATCGAGGTTCGCATAGTCCCCAAGTGGGTACTCTTATGGCTAAAACTCTCCATGCCATTTTTCAAGCGATCGCTAATATCCAGAATGAGCAAGAATTAAAATTAGCTCTCATGGATGCTATTGGCGACCATTTTGGCGTGCAACATTGGGGTATTTATTTCTTAGATGACTATTCTACAACCGACATAGACCTGCCAGAAATGCCAGCAGCCTGTTTAGAAAGCAATCCAGTGGGGCGTTATGTGGTAGAACGTCACGCCCCAGCCCATGAGCAATTAATCTTATCTCCTGGGGATTGGAAGCATTTTTGCTCACGTCATGATCATGTGATGACTGGGCCAATAGTTTGTGATGGTCGTTTGGTAGGGACTCTAAATTTTGCCCGTGATCAAGGAAGTCCGCCTTTTAATGGTAGTGATTTAGCTGATTTAAGTGCTGTATGTATTCATTTATCAACTAAACTGGCTACCCTACGTGCTAAACCAAAACCATTATTGTCTGCTGTCAGTTGTCCCTTGACGGCCAGAGAGTTAGAAATTGCGGAATTAGTAGCGCAAGGTTTAACCAATGGTGAAATTGCGGCTAAACTCTGGATTACCCAAAATTCTGTTAAGCAAGCTTTGAAAAGAATGTTTCGTAAACTTGGGGTGTCAGCGCGGGCGGAAATGGTGGCAAAATTGCAAGATAGGCTGGTTTCACCTTAACCTCCTATTCCTCCCACCAGCAGCCATTTCCTTTCTTTCGGAACGATGCCCGTAGGACTTTACGGAACACTCCGCGAACGGTTATGGTGAGGGTCTCCTGGGAGGTTAAGATAAAATTGTTGATTAAGGATTACAGATAATGCAAGTTCTAAAAAGATCGATTAAACCAGAAACTTATATATGTTTTCTCCACATCTATCCAACTACTTGGGGGACTGCTGGTGATATTTGTTTAGTTCGTGAATCTGTAGCTAATTCCAGTGCATCAAAGTTTGTCGGTCACAAACTACGATTAGCCCTCCCAAAAGGCTTGGAACGCGATTCTTTGGTAGGTGTGCCAGTGATCAAAGTTGCCGGTCATGTAGGTGAGGGGCATCCTAAAGATAAGGAGTCTGAATGGGAAGCTTATGTCGGTGTAGATCAAGAAATTGCGATCGCAGCGATGAAACCTTGGGGTTTTAAATTAATTGAACCCACAAATTAACCCCTCTTACTCAAAAAGAGGGGTTTTGCATGGGGTTAAGCCGGATAAATTCTTAACCGCCGATTTGGTTCTTCCCCAAAACTGTCTGACTTGAGCCGATAATGTTCTACCAACTCATGTTGCATTTTCCTAACTTGAGAAGAACGGGGTAATAACTCGACTGGCTGACCTTTGGGGATCACAATTTGCTCCACGGCAAGTCTTGCTTCTTCCAAAGCGTCCATCTCATCATCACCACCCCTATGCAGTAACAGTTGTAATTCTCGGTCATCGCCCATTTCTGGATCATCAATGTTCAGCAATCGACGTAAACCGCGAGTAATTTGAGGAATGGTGCTGGATTTGATGACATGAATTGGGACATGACGAGCCTTAGCCATTTGTCTGAGCTTCGCGTGATTTTTGACGTGCGATCGCAAGGCCAAAATAGCATCAGCATTATCTATGTCTTTTGTCAAAATCACAGGCAAGGTTAAAACACTAATCACCTGTTCCAATTGGTGACGACTCACACCATAGGGGTAAATATGTAATGGCAAATCTTCCCCATTTGGCCCCGCTTGCTTACTATGACTACTAAAATCAATACTTTCAGAATAATTGAAAGATTCATCCAACAAGCGGTCAAATTCACTGCGTCCTGTCACCCGTTCACGTTCCAGAGACAAAGGCGGTAGAGCTACCATTTGACCAGAAGAACGCCAGCCATTAGCCTGCTTCACCGCTGGGAAAGATTCTTCATCACTAGGTAAAATGCCCCCACGACCATTAACCACAGATAACTGTCTGCTAATCGCCACTTTACCCTTTTCGTCCACAGTTCGCGTTTGCGGGTTAGGTTGACGACCCCTTAACAAAGTATCTACAGTATCAGCGACACTTTCGTGGACTACCCAGCGCTGTCTCTCCAACATTTCCACAGCAATCTCAAAAGTAGGAGGAGCTTTACGTTCCAAAACCGTCTTTTGAGAACCCCTTCTTCTGGCTTCGTCATCTCCTAGCGTTACCGCTTGAATACCCCCAACCAAATCACAAAGGGTGGGGTTTTTGATCAGGTTTTCGATTTGGTTTCCGTGAGCAGTTCCTACCAATTGCACCCCCCTTTCGGCAATGGTACGAGCTGCTAAAGCTTCCAATTCCGTGCCAATTTCATCAATGACAATGACTTCTGGCATATGGTTTTCCACCGCCTCAATCATCACCTGATGTTGTAATTCTGGTTTCGCCACTTGCATTCGTCTAGCACGACCGATGGCCGGGTGAGCAATATCACCATCTCCAGCGATTTCGTTGGAAGTGTCAATAATCACCACTCGTTTATGTAAATCATCTGCCAACACACGGGCAATTTCCCGTAAAGCGGTAGTTTTTCCCACACCTGGACGACCCAGCATGAGAATTGATTTACCAGTTTCTACCAAATCGCGGATCATGCCAATTGTGCCGAATACTGCCCGACCGACACGACAAGTCAAGCCAATAATCTTACCAGTGCGATTACGGATGGCACTGATCCGATGTAAAGTTTGCTCAATTCCTGCCCGATTATCTCCGCCAAAGGTTCCTACTCTTTGAATGCAATCATCTATCTGTGCTTGAGTAACGGTTGTTTCGCTCAGGTACTCAGCTTCATGGGGAAACCGAGCTTCTGGACGACGACCTAGATCCAAGACCACTTCAACTAAACTATCTCGTTTGGGATGATTCTCTAGTACTTGTCGCAAGTCCTGGGGCAAAATGTCTAATAATTTTTGGAGATCTTCTGTAATCGTCATGCTTTCTATGGTGACTGACGTTTTGAGAGATAATTAGGACACTTTTTTGCGGGGGTTCCCACAGTTGGGGAAAGTGACCGGAATGAGCGATTAAGGCGATCGCTGTGACTTGAGTTGAGAAACGAGACTATGGGCAAGCTCTACAGCCTGCCAGAGTAATTCCGGTTCTTCTTCTAGCCGGATAGAGGTCTTAATGCTAGTGTTACTCACCTCCTTATTTTCTAACTGTTCAAGAATGGGTGACAGCAATGCACGAGCGTAGCTACCATAAGCAACCCCAGAAATGTAGTCTGGAGTGCTGAGTCCTGAGTCCTGAGTCCTGAGTCCTGAGTCCTGAGTCTGGAGTGCTGAGTGCTGAGTGGTAAAGTCCCCCTCGGAACTTGGTACTCGGAACTCGGTACTCGCTACTCGGTACTCGGAACTCGGTACTCGGTACTCGTTACTCAGCACTCGGCACTCGGCACTCCTCAAAAGTCCCAGTTCCTTTAACTTAGGAACGGTGTAGCTGTTTGTGCCTCCTGCTAACTGCACATATCCCGGTAGGTTTGCTGCCAAAACTTTTTGCCCTAATTTTACTGCGGCTATGGTGGTTCCATCTCCAATATCACCACTCATAGAGCGCCCGTCTGTTTGCCAAATTACAACTTGGGGACGGGGGGACATAAGATTATAAATTGCTTGGAGGTAATCAATTAGTCCTTCTCCATCGTTACAACTGATGGCTATTACCTTTAATTTCTCTGTCCCAGGTTTGACCATTGCTGCCCACAAACGCTGGAATTCTGCCAAACGCCCTATTTTTGTATGAATTTCAATGGCATCTATTCCTGTTGACATGATCAATGGTGCGATCGCTCCCGGCGTTGACACATATGATGCTGTATCAATCATCTCATAAGGACAGGCTGGAATGCAACGACCACAGCCATAACATTTTTGAGCCACTATTCCTGAATAGCTATCTTGGGGATTATTAAAAACAATCGCCTGTGCAGGACAAATTTTTTCACAGGGTCTAGAGCAATCTATCGGACAATTACTAGAATTAAACTCTGCTTTTCTAAAATGGGGGTCTTCTCCATCATTGAGGCTGACCATTAACAAAGGTAAATTCCCTTCCCAGCCAAAGCCCCTCCCCTGGGCATCCCTCGCCAGATCCTTAGCTGCTTGTAAACCTGCTTGGGCTGCGGCAATCACCGCCGGATCAGCTGCCACATCTATGCAGTCAGCACCCGCCAAAGTGTAGGCTAATGTTAAACTTCTGACCGCAGGCAAATGTTGGAAACTGGCTCCACAAATCAACTTGAACCAGTAACCTTGTTGTAGGGATTGTAAAGGGGTTAACATATCACTCACACTTCTATTATGTGTTTATCTGCATGGAAATTACGACCGTAATCAATAAAAAATCATAATTTCCTCAAGACACAAAAAAACAGTTTGCCTCTGTGTTGAAGACAAACTGTATAAAAAAATTAAAATTTATCAAAATTATCAAACGTAGGGGCGTATTGCAATACGCCCCTACTGGGTACTTAGAACATACCCATACCGCCCATGCCGCCCATGCCACCCATGCCGCCCATACCACCCATGCCACCCATGCCACCCATGCCACCCATATCAGGGGCAGCAGCAGCAGCAGGCTCAGGCTTCTCAACAATGATGGCTTCAGTTGTTAAGACCATCCCAGCAATAGAAGCGGCGTTTTGTAAAGCTGAACGGACAACTTTGGCAGGATCAATGATGCCTGCGGCAATTAGATCTTCAAACACGCCTGTAGCAGCGTTGTAACCAATATTCAGATCAGTTTCCTTGACTTTAGAGACAATTACAGTCCCTTCAACACCGGCATTATCTGCAATTTGTCTTAGAGGAGCTTCCAA
Organism: Anabaena cylindrica UHCC 0172; assembly: GCF_034931625.1. Classification (GTDB taxonomy): domain Bacteria; phylum Cyanobacteriota; class Cyanobacteriia; order Cyanobacteriales; family Nostocaceae; genus Anabaena; species Anabaena cylindrica_A. Next base: position 5,710 of record NZ_JAYGGY010000065.1, read on the forward strand.
AGCTCTTTGAACAATTTCCGCCCCAATTCTTTCTTCAGGGTCAAGGGTGTTCTTAATTGCATCTACTTTCAAAGACAGGTAAATCAAAGTTGTACCACCACCGGGGACAATGCCTTCTTCGACTGCGGCTTTGGTGGCGTTGAGTGCATCTTCAATCCGCAGTTTACGGTCTTTGAGTTCAGTTTCTGTGGCAGCACCAACTTTAATGACTGCCACACCACCAGCTAATTTAGCAATGCGTTCTTGTAATTTTTCACTATCGTAGTCAGAATCAGTTTCTTCCAACTGTTTCCGAATTTGTGCAATCCGCTTCTCCACCTCTGGCTTCAAGTCGTTGCCAGATACAATTGTGGTGCTTTCTTTATCAATGGTGATTTGGCGGGCGGTTCCCAGCATTTCTAAAGTGGCGGTATCTAAGCTCAAACCGATTTCTTCAGAAATCATCTGTCCATCGGTGAGGATGGCGATATCTTGTAACAAAGCTTTGCGGCGTTCACCAAATCCAGGAGCTTTGATGGCAGCAACTGCCAATACACCCCGTGCTTTATTGATAACTAGAGTCGCTAAAGCATCTCCATCTACATCTTCGGCAATTATCAACAAAGGTTGACCTAACCGAGCAACTTTTTCTAATACAGGTACTAAATCCTGAATGTTGCTGATTTTTTTGTCGGTAATCAAGATGCGGGCGTTTTCAAATTCCACCGTCATCCGTTCGTTGTTGGTGATGAAGTAGGGAGAAACGTAACCCCGGTCAATTTGCATCCCTTCCACTACTTCTAGTTCGGTGGTGAGGGATTTAGATTCTTCTACGGTGATTACACCATCTTTGGTGACTTTTTCCATAGCTTCAGCAATCATGTTGCCGATTTCTTCGTCATTACCAGCCGAAACGGTAGCTACTTGAGCGATACCTGCGGCGGGCGTAGTCAACGCACTTCCTTCTACTGGTTTGGCAATTTTAGCAATTTCTTGCACGAGTGCCTCAACAGTTTTATCAATTCCCCGCTTCAGGCTAATAGGATTAGTACCTGCGGCGACGTTCTTGAGTCCTTCTCGAACTAAAGCTTGTGCTAGAACCGTAGCAGTAGTAGTTCCATCCCCAGCCACATCCTTGGTTTTGGATGCCACTTCTTGGATTAATCTAGCTCCAGTATTTTCCAGAGGATCTTCTAATTCAATTTCCTTGGCAACAGTGATACCATCGTTGACAATTTGAGGGATACCAAATTTTTTTTCTAAAAGGACGTTGCGACCTTTTGGCCCCAAGGTGATTTTCACCGCGTCAGCCAGAGCGTTAATACCCTTTTCTAATGCCCGCCGTGATTCTTCATCAAATGCAATAATTTTCGCCATGTTTAATTTCTCTAGCGCTTCCATTAGACAATTTAGCACTCACAGGCAAAGAGTGCTAAGTCCCTTACTCTCTCAAATTAAGAAATTCTAATAAAAAATTGATTAATATTACAATTGATGCTGATTTTGAATACTAGCAGTAATGGTTAAAGTGGGAGATGAACCTAGACAACTCCCTTAAGTCTCTTGGTATTGCTAACCCTAGCGGCACCGGCTGGTTAGCGGTAGTATTTACTTTTATTTTGGCTTGGTTTGTGACTTGGCGTTTAATTCCGGCAATACGTCAATTTGCCTTGCGGGTAGGTTGGGCAGACCAACCCAATGCCCGACGACTTAACCAAGAACCGTTACCTAATGCCGGAGGTTTAGCTATCTATGCGGGTGTTATTGCCGCTTTGGTGCTGGCTAGTCTCTTACGACCCATTGAACTCCAAGGGGTGTTAGCTCAGGTACTAACAATCCTTTTAGGAGGATCTATCTTAGTCCTTGTTGGCTTTATTGATGATCAATTTGGCTTACCTCCTTCTGTGCGTTTGTGGGCGCAGATGATCACGGCACTCTTGCTGGTTGCAAATGGCATTAGTATCAAAGTTACTTTTGGCACACCCATTGATTCACTATTGTCAATGGCGTTGACAGTGTTGTGGGTAGTAGGTATCACCAATGCCATCAACTTGATGGACGGTATGGATGGTTTGGCGGGAGGAATTAGCTTTATTACCGCCATGAGTTTGTTAGGAGTTTCTGCTCAGTTTAATAATCGAGCCGCAGCAACCTTAGTTTTAGCTGCTTTAGCAGGTGCGGCACTAGGATTTTTGAGGCACAACTTTTATCCCTCACGGATCATTATGGGTGATGCGGGGGCATATTTTTTTGGCTACGTATTAGCAGCTACAAGTATTTTAGGAAAACTCCAACAAAACACCGTTTATGCTCTTGTACCCACGGTTTTATTTCTGATGTTGCCAGTATTAGATACCACTCAGGTTTTTGTACGGCGACTTCTAGCAGGAAAAAACCCCCTGAGTACTCCCGGTAAAGACCATTTACATCACCGTTTGTTGGCTTGGGGGTTATCCCAACGCCATGCAGCTTTGACTTTGTGGTCAATTACTTTGTTCTTTAATTTGCTGGCTATGAGAGTACAAGGCATGAATTTGGCAGTTATGCTCACATCTGCTGCCAGTATTATTTTGCTTTTGGGTTTTACTATCTGGCAAAAAATCAAGAGTAATTCGTAGTTAGGAGGCAGGGGGCAGGGGGCAGGGGGCAGGAGGCAGGGGGCAGGAGGCAGAGGGCAGGAGGCAGAGGGCAGGGGGCAGGAGGCAGAGGGCAGGGGGCAGGGAGCAGGGAGCAGGGGGATTACTCAGCACTCAGTACTCAGCACTCAGTACTCAATACTCAATACTCAGTACTCGGTACTCGGTACTCAATTTACATGACCATGCCTCCGTCTACATTAAAGACTTGACCTGTGATGTAAGCTGCTGCGGGATCGGCTGCAAGAAAGCGCACCATACCGGCAATTTCTTCTGGTTGACCGTAGCGACCAAGGGGGATATATTGGAGGATATTTTCGGCTTTGACATCGCTGGTCATGTCGGTGGTGATAAAGCCAGGAGCAACGGCGTTGACGGTGATACCACGGGAGGCTAGTTCTTTGGCAACTGTTTTGGTAAAACCGATCACACCTGCTTTGGCAGCGCTGTAGTTGGCTTGTCCAGGGTTGCCCATTTGTCCAGCAACGGAGGCGATATTAATAATTCGCCCGGAACGCTGTTTGAGCATAATTTTGCTGACAAGTTTTGTACATAAAAATACACCAGTTAAATTTAGGTCTATAACTGCTTGCCATTCTTCTAATTTCATTCGTAAGAGTAAAGTATCGCGGGTAATGCCGGCATTGTTGACTAAAATATCAACACGCTTAAACTTTTCTATGGTGGTGTTAATTAGTGTGTCTACTTGGTCGGCTTGAGAAACGTCGGCTTTGAGGGCTATGGCTTCTCCCCCATTAGTCACAATATCTGTAACTACTTGGTCTGCGGCTGCGCTAGAACTGGCATAGTTGACAACCACTTTAGCGCCTTGGGATGCTAGTTCCAGAGCGATCGCTCTCCCAATTCCTCGTGATGCTCCCGTGACAATCGCCACTTGATCTTTTAATAGTGTCATCTAATTTTCCTCAATATCAAACAGACCATTTATAAGTAAATCTTTAAAGGGTGTAACGGTGCAACATCATCCAATTTTAGATTTTGGATTGAAAGCATGGATAAATCAAGGCGATCGCACCATAATTGTATAACTGCTGATTTTTAGAATTTTCTCATCGGGAAATAGTGATTAAACTGAACTAGAGGAATAGCCCCATACTCAAATCCAAACGCTATGATTCTAGTCACTGGAGCAACTGGAGGAATTGGTCGTCGCGTCGTGCGACTATTGCGCCAACAACAGCAGCCTGTGCGATCGTTTGTCCGTCTCACATCCCATTACAGCGAGTTAGAACATCGAGGTTCTGATATCTTCATTGGGGATTTGCAACGAGAACAGGACATTAAAAAAGCTTGTCGAGGCATTAAATATATAATCAGCACTCACGGTTCGGGTAATGACGCACTCTCTTTGGATTACCGCGCTAATATTGAACTCATTGACCAGGCTAAAATCCAAGGTGTTGAACATTTTGTTTTCATATCCGTTTTAGGCGCTGATAGAGGATATGAAGATGCACCCGTGTTCAAAGCAAAACGAGCCGTAGAGACATATCTGCAAAGTAGTGGCTTAGATTACACTATTTTACGCCCGGCTGGACTAGCATCAAACTTGCTACCACTGGCAGAACGCTTTCGAGAAACTGGTTTGTATTTACTTATCGGTGATCCTAAAAACCGGACATCTATTGTTAGCACTGATGATTTAGCCAGAATAATTGTAGATTCTTTGACTGTTGCAGATGCTCGTAACCAAATTTTACCAATAGGAGGCGCGGAAATTCTATTGCGAGAGGATATCCCTAAAATTTTTAGTCGCATCTTTAACAAAGAACCGATAGTAATTAACGTTCCTTTGTTTGCTATTGACGGGTTAAGAGGTGCATTGGGTTTATTAAATTCCCAAGCACAAACGGCTTTAGGAACCTTTCGCACTTTACTGGCTAATGAATTTTTCTGCACAACAGAAGAAACTGCCAATTTAGAAAGGATTTTTAACTGTCAATTGGAAACTTTGGAAAATTTTTTGTGCCGTTATTTAGCTATTTAAATTAGGTGATTGGTGATTGGTAATTGGTAATTGGTAATTGGTAATTGGTAATTGGTAATTGGT
>NZ_JAYGGY010000066.1:0-10315 GCF_034931625.1 Anabaena cylindrica UHCC 0172
GCCTCAACCCAACCTACCATATAATGACTTTTGAGCCTTAACCGACAAGTATTGACTCGGATTTTCACTCATCACTCATCACTCAGTACTCATCACTCGTTACTCATCGCTCATTTACCTTCTCAGTTTCTGGAATCAATGGGATATTGTCGCTTGTTTTTTCCTGAGTAATCGCAATTGTAGTTAATAAAATAACACCTCCCATAGCTAAAGCGACTAAAGGACGTTTGAGAAGAACTAAATCTCTGATCATCCTGGCTAAAGGTCGGCTTTGACGACGCAATGCCGAAGAAATCATAATTTGTTTCCAAGTAAACGGATCACGGACGTAGTGACCACTTTTACAAACTACAAGCCTTTCCTGACAATATGGACAAGTAAATAAGCCTCTATAAGTTTTGACAGGCTGTGTCCTGTTATTTCTTTGACAAATAGGGCAAGTAACATAATGATTATCAAAAGTGTGTATATTCATCTAGCTCGTCCGCATAGTCCATTTACTCGCTCTATAACAATAGCTATATTGAACTTTGATCACCAACAAGTAGCTTCGGCAATATTGTCTGAACATTAGTAATGCACCACACATACATTTTTTTTGCTACTAATTGGGGCTATATGGTCGTAACACGAGTATAGCCAGATTTAGTAAATCAAGCATACTTGTCTGCTTACTAAATCATGGCTCACAATGAGAATTAACAGCTAAAAAATTAAATTTTTTCTTACATTTACCCCGTTTCTCCATGACTCTCTTGCCTCCTACTCAACTGAGGAAGGTAAGGTCACTACCTGCCTTTCCCACACCTTCTGCCCATTTAACTCAGCTAATTAATCGTTTTCAACCATCACCGGAAACAGTCGTGCTATTTTTAGCCATGCTGATTGGTGGTAGTACTGGTATGGGTGTAGTCACCTTTCACTATCTAATCCAGCTGGTTCACAACTTGATGCTGGAAAATTTTATGGGATTGATTGGAGTCTGGGGTGCGTGGACTTTAGCTTGTGTTCCCACATTAGGCGGACTTATTGTGGGCTTAATGCGCTGGCGCACTCAAGACTTTGGCCCTGGACTTTCCTCTCTGATAGCCGTCTCTCAAGGTAGAGAGGTGAAGCGACAACTGCGTCCTGTAACCAAGATGATAGCTGCGGCTGTTTCTTTGGGTAGTGGAGCCTCTTTAGGGCCAGAGGGGCCAAGTGTAGAAATCGGTACTAATTTTGGGGTGTTGCTATCAGATGTGCTGCAAGTTTCTCAAGAGAGACAGCGTTTACTTTTGGGTGCAGGAGCAGCGGCTGGTTTAGCAGCTGGATTTAATGCTCCCATTGCTGGAGTATTTTTTGCTCTAGAGGTGGTTATGGGTACTACATCCTTTGCCACTTCTGCGGTGAGTGTGGTCTTACTAGCAGCAGTAGTAGCAGCCTTAATTGCTCAAATTGGTTTGGGGTCCCAACCTGCTTTTGCCTTACCTGCTTACCAAGTCCGCAGTTCTTTAGAATTACCCCTTTATCTTGGCTTGGGTTTGGGTGCAAGTTTGGTTTCTGTAACTTACACAGAAGCAATCCGTTTGGCTAAAGCGTTTTTTGCAGGACGGGTTCCGGGGTTTGAATTTTTTTTAAAGATTCCTAAACCAATTCACCCCATCATTGGTGGTGCAATCATTGGTACAGTAGCTTTTTACTACCCACAAATTCTGGGTATCGGTTATGGTACTGTGCAACCCATGTTGCAAGATCAGGAATTTTCTTTAAATCTGTTACTGATATTGATGGTTTTAAAACTGCTGATGACGGCAGTTTGTTCAGCTAGTGGTTTTGTGGGTGGTTTGTTTGCGCCAGCAATGTTTTTAGGTGCTTCTTTTGGGTCTGCTTATGCCAAATTTTTAGCTTTGATAGTGCCGACAATTGTTGAATATATGGCGGCTCCTCCAGCTTATGCAATGGTGGGTATGGCTGCTGTTTTAGCAGGTAGTGTCAGAGCGCCTTTAACAGCTATTTTAATGTTGTTTGAATTAACCCGCGATTACCGCATTGTTTTACCTTTGATGGCGGCGGTGGGTTTAAGTGTATGGTTAGTTGAGCGTATCAAGCCAACTTTTAATTCTAATTCTAATCTTCAACAGATTGGTCTTGCGGAATTGAAAGATGAACAGGTGGAAATTGTACAGCAAATTTCAGTGGCAGATGCAATGAACTCCTCTCCCAAAAAACTGCCTGTAACTCTGGGGATTTTAGAAGCATCTATGGAAATGATTCGCGATCGCACACGCAGTGCTTTAGTAATTGATGCCGCTGAAAAATTAGTCGGTATTCTTTCTCTAGACGACATTAACCGCGCCCTTTCCTTTTGGGAAAATTACCAGAATTCCCCTCCGGAAATACAGGCTAATTTTTCTAGTCAAACACTCATAGATATTTGTACAACCGACATCCTCTATGCTTGGCAAGATGAGCCATTATCCGAAGCTTTAGATCGTATGGCTCTGCGTGGTTTGCATCAGTTACCAGTGGTAGCAAGAGACAAACCCGATTGCATTTTAGGTTTACTAGAAAAAGAACAAATTGCTTTAACTTGTAATTTAGCAGCAACACGCAAAGCATTACAGCACTATTTACAAGTACTACCAACAACAGATATAGTCATTGGTCATTAACTATTGGTCATTGGTCATTGGTCATTGATTAAAGATAAACAACTGACTAATGACTAATGACTATTCATTTAAGCTGTAGCTTCTACTTCAGCATCATCTTCCCGATCTTCCGGGTCCACTTGCCGTAGTCGAATGTGTTTTTTCCCTAAAGTGATGATAAATTCATCCCCAGGCTTGAGATTCATCTGTTTTGTATAAGCTGAACCTATCAATAAATTGTTGTTGGACTGCACACTAATTCTATAGCTTGCACTGCGTCCACCACGGCCATTGGCACTAGGTGTACTATCCAACTGAATGCCCTCAGCATCAATTAGAGCATTTAGGAACTTCATCATGTTGACGCGCTCTATACCATTTTTGGTAACGGTATAATAGCCACACTGTTTAGCTTTATCTTCTTTGCTCTCGTTCTCTAGCTCCTTAACTTTTTTGAGGAGTTCATCACCAACAAGGGGGTCAATTTTTTTCAGTTTAGGCATCAACTTAGGTCGAAAATGAATGTTTGAAGTGGTTGAATCGATTTTATTTTAACTGATACTGAGCTAATAGGAACGGAATCCTTTATTTTTATCTCAGCATAGCCAAGTATATTACACGCACAGGCAAAATTGTTGCACAATTACCAATCTTTTCCAGACATTTTCTAAAAATAATTCTGTTCCTGCTCATATCTCTTATCTCTAGCAATCAGATTTTATTTATAAACTTACTCTCTACCAGACGCTACGCGAAAGTAGAGGCGCTTAAAAGGGAGTTAGGAATTGAGAACAGGAAAGAGGGGAGGTAGATGATGAGGTCGTTTTTTCAAAAAATCAAAGATGATTCCTATATATATGGTTTGTGAATTACTGCCAAGCTGTATTTGTTTAAGTTTTTTAAAGCTATGTGAAATAGTCGTCTGCCCACCGACAACGAACCTGAGCAGACAAAATGATAAGCAAAACTGATCTTTAGTCATAAGTCATGAATCATTAGTCAGTGACAAAACAACTGATAACTGATAACGTAAGCATTCAGCTTATGGCTAACCACAGGCTACACCAATTTGAATAAATGATGTAGCCTTCGTTGAAAGTCGATCACATTACTCCCAAGGATTAAGAGTGTGCGATACTGGCGCAGCCTGCCGTTACATATGCCTACCTGATAACTGATAAATGAAACTAACGACTAAAGGACACTATAGTGTTAAGGCATTACTAGATTTGACTTTACAACCAGAATATGGACCCGTATCTGTAAGAACAATTGCCAAGCGTCAAGATATTCCGGCTCCCTATCTAGAAAAGTTGCTCATAGAAATGCGTCGCGCTGGGTTAGTCAAATCAATTCGTGGTAGCGTCGGTGGCTATCAATTATCCAGAGAGCCTGCACAAATCTCTATAGGACAAATTTTAGAGGCAGTGGGAGAAAACATAACTCACTTACCTCTGAATAGTTCACCACCAGCACAAGCAGAAGATTGGGTAACATTTACCTTGTGGCAAAGACTGAACCAAAAGCTGAAAGAAGCTTTGTACAGCATTACTCTGGCAGACCTTTATTATGATGCCCGTAGTTGGCAAGCATCTTTAGGCGAAGAAGCTAGTTTTGTTGTTTAGTCAGTTATCAGGGAATAGGCAAGAGGCACTCATGTAAGAGGTAAGAAGAAGATAAATATTTTCCCCAATGACCAATAATCTCTATATTTTAATTATTGCTGCCTTGTTAGATTACTTAATTGGTGATCCTTGGGGTTGGCCTCATCCAGTGCGAGTGATGGGATGGATAATTTCTTGGTTGAGTAAATTTTTTCTACAACATTGTCAGAGTTCTCTAACACAACGTCTAGCCGGAATTGTACTCGCTATTATTCTCATCATCGGTAGTGGTTTATCTGGCTGGTTAATAATTCAAATTGCCAGATGGCTAAATCCATTGTTAGGAATTATTTTAGAGAGCATTCTTCTAGCCAGTTGTTTTGCTCTTCATAGTTTGCGAACTGCTGCGATAGATGTAATCCAACCTTTAACGACAGGAAAGTTAGAGGAAGCAAGACAGGTTTTAAGTAATTATGTCGGTAGGGATACAACAAACCTCTCAGCAGCAGAAGTTTTGCGAGCAGTTTTGGAAACAGTCACAGAAAATGCGACTGATGGAGTGATGGCTCCGTTATTTTATGCAATTTTGGGTGCGTTTGTGCCATTGATTGGTGTGGTTCCTTTGGCTTTAGCATATAAAGCTAGTAGTACCTTAGATTCAATGGTGGGTTATCGGGAATCACCGTATACTTATATTGGCTGGTTTAGCGCGAGGTTAGAAGATGGTTTAACGTGGCTTCCTTGTCGGTTAACAGTAATGACTTTAGCACTTTTATCACTTAAACCCGTAGATGTTTGGCGGATTTGCCACCGGGATGCTATTCAAGATCCTAGTCCTAATTCTGGTTGGAGCGAGTGTGCCTATGCTGCTATTTTAGGTGTGCAGATGGGAGGAATAAATTGGTATCGTGGAGTGGCTAAACATAAGCCACTTTTAGGAGATGCTATTTATCCCATCACCCCAACTTCGATTCACAAAGCTTTGCAATTGACTCGATATTCGTTTTTATTGTGGTTGGGTTTGGCAATATTTTTTATTCGTAATTCTTAACTGGAGATAGGAAACAGGCAAAAGCTAAGAAAAAGAGAAATTTTGTTCCAACCTCCCAACCTCCGCAGTCCCCAATCCCTAGTCCTCATATGTCTACTAAAGTAGTTGAAATTCTCTCATCAGAAGAACTGCGTCGTACTTTGACTCGTCTGGCTTCTCAAATTGTGGAAAGGACACGAGATTTATCACAATTGATACTTCTGGGCATTCATACTAGAGGTGTGCCATTAGCCAACTTGTTGGCACGTCAAATAGAGATTCTCGAAGGTATCAGTATCTATGTTGGAGCATTAGATATTACATTCTATCGTGATGATTTAGACCAAATTGGCCTAAGAACTCCAGCCAAAACCGATATCCCTTTTGACTTAACAGGAAAAACAGTTGTTTTGGTGGATGATGTCATTTTCAAAGGACGGACAATTCGTGCTGCTTTAAATGCTGTCAATGAGTATGGTAGACCAGAGGTGATTCGTTTAGCTGTATTAGTAGATAGGGGACATCGGGAGTTACCAATTCACCCAGATTTTGTGGGTAAAAAACTACCGACTGCTCAAGAAGAAATTGTGAAAGTTTATTTACAAGATGCAGATGGACGTGATGCAGTGGAGTTAATTAGTAATGGGTAATTGGTATTGTAAAATTTGTCATCACTTGACCAGATTCAAGACTATTCTTACCTTCTTCTAATTCTGACTCTTGACTCCTAGTCCTAACGAAAAGACTTTTATGGCTGACGCTAGGCTATCAGCAAGCCCTAATTTGTGTTTTGTACTGATGTCCTTCTTAAGTTTTTTCTGGCAATTTATCAGTCATTTTAAATTTATATGGCTGTTACTTAATCTTAAATTGAGCTAGGGTTTTTAATAGTTCTTGTACTGTGAATGGTTTGGATAAAAAATCTATATTTTGGTACGCATTTTCTAATAAGATATTTTCATTTATTCCTAGCCCACTAATAATAATTATTCTTAGTTGTGGATTAATGCTTTGTAATTTATCAATAGTGGTAGCTCCATCCATATTTGGCATCATCATATCAATAATTGCCGTATTAATTTTATCTTGATTTTGTTTGTATAAAGTTACGGCTTTCTCTCCATCACTAGCAGTAATTACCTTGTAATTATAGTTTTCTAATGAAGTTTTGGTGATTTCCTGAATAGAAACTTCGTCATCTACCAGTAAAATCCACTCCCCATTACCAATAGGCATTTCCATTTCCATGAAAGACTCGACAACTTCTGTATAAATCGCTGGTAAATATAACTGAAAGGCTGTACCTTTGCCAACAGAACTAGACACAGTAATAAAACCACCATGCCCTTTAATAATGCCTATAACTGTTGATAAACCTAGTCCTGTACCTTTGCCAAATTCTTTAGTTGTAAAAAAAGGTTCAAATATTCTATCTAAGATGCTACTGGGAATACCAGTTCCTGTATCACTAATCTTGATCACAAGATAAGAACCAACTCGCGCATCTATATGCATTTTTACATAGGTTTCATCAATCCAAATATTCTCAGCGGTTATTGTTAACACACCACCATTGGGCATGGCATCACGAGCATTTAAGCATAAATTCATTAATACTTGATCGAGTTGGGTAATATCACCACAAACTGGCGATAAATTTGGCTGAATTTCTGCATGAATTATGATTGATTTAGGAAATGTTTGTTCAACAATCTGCTGCATTTCTGAAATCAAATACTTAACTTGAATTACTGCACGTTGATTGATTCCACCATAGGTATTACCTTGAATTCCTCTAGCGAAAGAAAGAACTTGTTTAACTAAATTAGCACCTCGTTTGGCATTATTTTCTATAATTGATAATATCTGCTGATTCTCTTGATTATAATGTTTATTTTTCAATAAATGTGCTGACATTAAAATGGGAGATAGTACATTATTTAAATCATGAGCAATTCCACTTGCTAGAGTACCAATACTCTCCATTCGTTGAGCGCGTAAAAATTGGTGTTCTAACTGTTTTTTCTGGGTAATATCAGTGTCAATAATCAGGATAGAATTAGCTTTATTATACTCATCATGTACTAAAGTCCAACAACTTTCGACTATGATTTCTGTACCAAATTTTGTCTTTTTATTTAATTCTCCTTGCCATAAACCATGTGTTAAGACGGTTTGATGAATTTTCTGTTGTTCTTCTACAGGTTCATCAACCCAGATTTTGCTAGCATTCTTGTCTATAACTTCTTCAGCTTGCCAACCATATAATTTTTCAGCACTTTTATTCCATAGCAATATCTTATTTTCTAAATCTCTCACGACAATGGCATCGGTGGTAATATCAAGTAATGCTGCTTGTTCACGGAGTTTTTGTTCTACTTGTTTACGGGCTGTAATATCTTCAAAGATGTACAAACGACCAAAATATTGAGCAGATGTATTTCGGATTTGAGTAGAAAAGCGCCGGATGATGCGCCCATCATTAAAGCTAATTTCATCTTCAATTACGGAGTGGTTAGTTTCATCTTGTAGAGGTTGATATGATGCTGTGAAACTAGGGATATCTGCTATTAATTTAAAACAATCAGGAACAATATCTTGATTTTTTAATTCTTGTGCTTCCATGCATTTTTTAAGATGTTCAATTTTCCAAATTTCACAGAAGCGATCATTAAAATAAAGGATGTTATCAGTACGATTATCAACAACATAAAATGCTAATGGTGAAACACTATTCATGGATCGCAAAAGTGCTTCTTGCCAACGCAATTCATCTTCCGCCTGTTTGCGTTCGGTAATATCTTCTACTATATAGGCGAATTGCTGACTACTACCATGATTTTTAGCGATCGCAGAAACTGTCGCTGATAACCAAGTTTGTCCTTGGGAAGTTTCGTAAGAATATTCAAACCTAACGGGTGATTGGGTAAGTTCTGCTTGACGATAGTAATTAATCCATTGGTTTAAATTGCTATTATCTGCACACATTTCTCTCGCTAGACGATTTTGCATTGCTTCTGGGGTGAGTCCCAAAAATTTCGCCGTATTGGGATTATCAGAAATATGTAGGATGTCGTTATCGACTAATTCCACAATTCCCATCATCATTGGCGCACTCTCGAAGAAGCTGTGTAAGGTAGATTCACTTTGACGCAGTGCTAATTGTGCATTTTTATACTCTTCATTTATATAGGACAGTTCGGCTAAATTGCGCCTGATTTCTAATTGTCTAACTACAAGACGACTAATAGATTCTAATGCTGTTAACTGTTGAGGAGTAATTTGGCGTGGTATTTTATCCACTACGCACAAAGTTCCTATTACCTCACCTCCTGGTACAATTAAAGGTATGCCAGCATAAAACCTTACATATGGTTCTGATGTCACGATATCTGCTGTAGCAAAGTTTTCATCTGCCAATGTGTCAGGAATAATCAAAACCGTACCTTGTAGTACGCAAATTGGACAAAAACCTGCATCTCTAGGCATTTCCTGCACATCTAACCCTACCTTAGCCTTAAACCACTGACGATGGGCATCAATCAGATTAATCACAGCAATAGGTGTATTACAAATCTGCGCGGCTAACAATGCTAAATCGTCGAAAGGTTCTTCTGGTGAGGTATCCAGAATTTTATACTGGTGAAGAATCTCAAGTCTTGCGGCTTCATTGTTAAACACTGGTAATCTCATTAAGTTTTTCCTACTATAATTTTTATAAAATGACTAAGTATCCTCGTATGAATCTCTGTCTTCAACTTTTCATAAACAGGGAAGGGGCAAGTAAGGCCTGCTTAAATTTTGAATTTTAAAGTATGATATGCTTCTCCTATTGGTAGTCTTGATAGTCAATTTTCTTCTTTGGTAATTAAATTATTACTGTACTTGATTAGGTCATAAATTTACTATTGTAAAGATGTCGTTTGCTAATTATATATTAATCTTTCTAAGGGAGGATGACAGCAAAATGGAGTTTTTATGGTAATTTGAATTGAAGTTCAGGATATTTACTAATACATTGGGAATATTTTTATGCAATTAAATCACTCCTTCAATAAATAAAATTATGTAAAAATTTAATGAGCGGTGATATGACTTTACTCTTCTTATTTTATGAAAATTATCGGTAAGGGGTGTAACTTCTCTAAAATCCTGCTTGTTCTTAAAACTCAGAGACATACAAATTAAATATGTATCCGTCTAGTAGACATTATATAATGTATGTAACAAAATAACTACAGCGTAGTATATAGTTTATTTTATTACATTGAAATATGTAAAATGTAATGAGTATTTTTTATGTATAGCTGTAGTCGTATGGGTGAGGATGTTATTGATTCTCAAAGCCTGTAAATAACTGTTTTTATACTGGCTAGATGTCCCTCTATGCATATAATCGCAGTTATGCCCATAGAGTTTTACAAGACTCAGCATTTACTATCAAGCTATCCACTGTTGCAGAACTTAACCATGAAAACGAAATTTCCCATAAAACCTAAAGTCGAAGATAGCTTTGGTATTTTCTTTGCTCCATTATCTCTTGAGGAAATATACAATCAAGCTAACAACCCGGCTAATGGTGCAGTGGTGCTGATGAGTGGTATGGTTCGTAATCAAACTGATGGTAAATCTGTGGTGGCTTTAGAGTATCAGGCTTATGAACCGATGGCTTTGCAGGTATTTTATCAAATTGCGGCTGATATTCGCTGCCAATGGTCTGATGTAAATCGCATTGTCATATATCATCGCATTGGGCGGTTAAAAATCGGCGAAATCAGTGTTTTAGTAGCGGTAGGGTGTCCTCATCGAGGTGAGGCGTTTGCAGCTTGTCAGTATGCAATTGATACACTTAAACATAATGCACCTATTTGGAAAAAAGAGCATTGGCAAGATGGTTTTAGTTCCTGGGTAAGTATTGGTGCTTGTGAACAAGAATCTTGAAGGTTTTTTATATACAGCGGAATTCAGTATTTTTTGGGTTCTAGTCTAGATGATTCTCAATACTTGTCGGTTAAGGAAATGTAGGTTGGGTTGAGCGACAGCGAAACCCA
>NZ_JAYGGY010000067.1:0-9487 GCF_034931625.1 Anabaena cylindrica UHCC 0172
CACTACGTTACGGTCAGTATGACATAAGTCCAAGTTTGACCCGTTTGCAGTATACTAATTTGTTCAGCACTCAGCACGAGCTAAAAGCCTCGCTACTGCTGATGCTAGATGATTGTTCCTGGACTAATTCTGGTATTGTCGTTAATTTCAATACACTTGATGATTTCCAATCAAAAAAGTCCTGGGAGCGATGAATGAAATAATCTATGACAAATGGATGTCCCAAAAAAACAAAAATAACCGGAATTTTATCCCTAATTAGTTCTCTCTTTTGGTTTAAGTGGTCTAAAATTGGCGGAACACTGCTTAAATCGCTATAATGTGTTTCCGTTATTTCACCAAACTGCTGTTTTTCATACTTGTAAAGCGAATATTCTAGACCTGCAATCAATAAAATATCAAATCGCTTGTTAGTATAAATATCTAGTAACTGGTCATATAGAGTATCAATTGGCTCAGTTAAGCGTAAAACTTGAATGTTTTTCTCAGGTAGGAAGTGGGAAATTTTATTAATTAATTGCTCTGCTTCTTGATTTGAACATTGCACAAAAAATAAGCCAAATCCCTCTTTGCGCTTCAGAGCAGTGATTAGGTTTTCATACTCCTCGTATTCCTCGGCAGGTAAATCTTGATCCCAGTCACTAAGCTCTAAATTCATGGGAGTTTTTCTATAGCTTCTTTGAATTCCTGAATGCCCTGAATCAGTGGATGAATATCATACCAGCGTTGCATCTCTCCTTCTTCATCCAAATAGCGGTACTCTAAAAGGCAGCGATTAAACATCAAGTTGCGATACTGATCATCATTGATGATTCGCTTAGACCGAGAGACTTCTGCCAACAATATCCATTGATGGTTTTCTACTGCGCGGCGGTAGGTATCTCTAGCTTGAGTGATGGCTCGTCGAACTGCTCTTTCAGAAATTGGTAAATCTTGAGTGCGACCAATAGCATCCTGTGTTAACAATAGCAAATTTCTGACGTGACCTCCACTCATCAAGCAAAGCCTTTCTAGAGTTTCGCGGTTATCGAATATGGCTGTTTCCAGGGGTTTATCTGGGGCAAACTGCCTAATTCGTCGGTAAATCACTTCTTTAACTTTATTTATTCCCGGTTGATAATTTTCACCTTGTGGAGTTCGTACCATCACCATTGGCAATATTTGAGGATCACCATATACATCACGGAGATCCGTAGCCCTGGTAGAATAAACCATGGCAATGGGAACCGTGTAAATCAAATGGCACTCCAAGGCTTTGAGTTGCTCACACCGGTCTAAAAAAACTTCTTCATAATTGGTACGTTCCCCATCTTTTACTAAGACCATTCGGTCTAGGTTATCCACTATAACCGCTAGTTTATTTCTATCTTTAGGTAGATGTTTTCTCACATCAGCGAGAAACTCATTTAAGACCTTAATCAAAGTAACAGTATGAGGATTGACTTTTTCCCGGATTTGTTGGCGTAATTCGGGAACAGCCCTTAAATTTGCAGTCAATTTAGCAAACTGACTAATTTGCATTTCTACATTCATATTCTCGATTTGAATATCAGTCAGTGCCAAATCTTTTAAATCTTGCCAACGGTCTTTGAGCCAATTTAAAACAGGTTGAGGATTGCCAATTGTTCGCAAATCTTTGAGTAGTCGTCGAGTACAAGCAAGAAGAATATCTGTATATTGAGCATCTTCTGAATCAATATCTTCTTCGTCAGCGGCAAAATAGACTACATAAAATTGTCTTTCTTCTAAATATTTCTTTAACTTCAGCAATTCTGTCGATTTACCTGCACCTCTATGGCCGGAATATAATTGGCAAGTGTATTGATTTGCCAACTGAATCCGGTTTCCCAATTCTTCCAGAATATCTGCATCTCCCCGCACATCTTGACAGTCTACATAGTTAGGATCTCCTGCGGGTAATGGCTGAAATGGGTTGAAAGCATTGTAGAGATTTTTTAGTAATTCAGAATTGTTGGTCATTGGTAAACTGTTTGGTATTTATGTTATTAGGTATGCTGAAAAATTAGTAAAAACAGGCAATATAATTTTAATCGCAAAAACTCCAAATGTCAGATATTAAAATAATTTATTCAATAAAACAAAAATATTAGAATATGTCTAGTAAGTTCTATTTATTTGATTAAAATTAGTCCCAACTTATGGCTGGTATAGAAGGGGTTAATAAATCTGGCTCTTGTATTAAAGCTTGGAAGCGAATATCTTCTCGAATCAAATCAAAATCATGATCAGAACTTGCCATTCTTCTAAACTCTTCAGGGTTGAGATGAATCGCTTGTTGCAAGTTTTCTACCGCCTGTACAACACTACCATGAAGAGCATAACAGCAAGCTTTATTGTACCAAGCAAAGTTATCATCAGGTTTCAATTTAAGTGCTTGATTATAGGAAAATATTGCTTCTTCAGTGCGCCCTAAATCATCGAGGGCATTGCCTCTATTGTTCCAAGCATAGTGGTCATCAGGTCTAAATTTAAGTGCTTGGTCATAAGATAAAACTGCTTCTTCATTACGGCCTAAATTCCGCAGCGCAATACCCCTATTGTACCAAGCATAATGGTCATCAGGTTGAATTTTTAGTGCTTGGTCGTAGGAAAAAATTGCTTCTTCATTTTGTCCTAAATTCCGAAATGCAATGCCACGATTGTTCCAAGTATAATGGTCATTAGGTTTAAGTTTCAGAGCCTGGTCGTAGGATAAAATTGCTTCTTGATTACGTTTTAAATTCCTGAGCGCATTAGCCCGGTTGTACCAACAATAATGATCATCAGGTTTAAATCTCAATGCATTTTCATAGGATAAAATTGCTTCTTCGTTCTGATCTAAATTACGTAAAGCATTACCCCGGTTATACCAAGCATAGTGGTCATCAGGTTTAAATTGCAGAGCTTGGTCATAAGATAAAATTGCTGCTTCATGTTCTTCTAAATTTCTGAGCGCATTGCCCCGATTATACCAAGCATAGTGGTCATTAGGTTTAAATTTTAGTTCTTGTTCATAGAATGTAATTGCGGTTTCGTATTCGTTTGCAGAATAAAGTAAATTTCCTAATTCAAATAATAAACTGGCTTTATTACTATCTGTTTGATGTTTTTCTGTGAGCAGTTCTTGAATTTCTAGAACTTTTTCAATTTTTTCCTCAGGAGTCAGTCGCAGATATTTTTCATAATCTCCTTCTAGCAATAAACGACGTGATTCTTCTTCAACTAATTCTGGTGTGGTCGGTAATTCATATACTCCAGAACGCCAATCAAAAAAATCAGGAGCGCGATGAATTAAATAGTTAAGAGAAAATGAGCGTAATAAAAAAACAAACCGAAATGGAAAATCATCCCTAAATCTTTCTCGTTGTTGGTTGAAATGATTGAGGATTGGTGGTACCTTGGTTAAATTTATAAATTGCCCTTCAGTGATTTCACCAAAGTTCCTTTTTTCATATTTATATAGAGAATACTCTAGACCTTTAATTAATAAAATATCAATTTGTTGATCTTTAATACAATCAGCTACTTGTTCATATAACTTATCAACTGGTTCCAGTAGGCGTAATACAGCAATCCTTTTTTGGGGAATATCATTAGGGATCTTCGCAATAAACCGGTCTGATTCCACAGGAGTACATTGGACAAAATATAACCCAAATCCTGATTTCCATTCCAATGCGCGAAGTAAGTCTTGATAAACTTCTTCCGGTTCTGGTGGTAAATCATTATCCCAATCAGTGTAATTTGATGTCATGCCAATTTTATCATTAATGCTTGTATAAAAAATGTTGCTGTGTTTGCTATCTTACTAATCTGAAGCATAAAATGGACATCCACTGTGTGAAGTATATCTTGAGCTAAAAGCTCACTTTATGATTCAAGTCACACTGATCATGTCCTGTTCGCTATTGATTCAGATGCAGTAAGCATTTGAGAGCTTAAATATGATTTATAAAAACAATTTTTAAAAAGCAAGAGGTCTAATGTATAAGTGGTAAATATTCTATTTTATAGTAAAAAAATATACACTTAAATTTCAGTTTAATGACTGAGGTTGTAAATAAAAATTCTGCTAAATCCAAAAGCTATAATTGCTCACAATCCAACTATCTTCTAGATTGTTTAGGTTATGAAGATGAGTATATGTCTAAGAGGATGTTTTAAAGAGTAAGCCACAAAATAAATGATCCTGTTTTGTCATGCTGAGTGTAGCGAAGTGAAACGTTCGCGTTAGCGTACCGGAGGCTCTAGCATCTCGGAGGATTCTTCACTACACTTCGTTCCGTTCAGAATGACATTGGGCATTTCTTTTTGTGGAGTTCTCAAAAACTTTAGATCCTCCTAAATCCTCCTTAAAATGAGCAGGTTATTTTCCCTTAAAAAAGGGGATTAGGGGGGATCTCGATACAAGTATAGACTTTTCAAACAGCCTCTAAGATATGAAGTAAGAATTCAGGAGTCAGGAGTCAGGAGTCAGGAGAAGGAAGAAGGAAGAAGGAAGAAGGAAGAAGGAAGAAGGAAGAAGGAAGAAGAAGGAGGGAGAATATTTGTCTCTTCTGTTCCCTGTTCCTTGCTACTACAGCACTTACTGATATTATGAGGCACAAGAACCCCTCCCCCTTCGGGTGAATGCCTCCGGCACGCTACGCGTTAGCAAAGCTTTCGCGTTGTGGCACACCAGTCGCCTACGGTGGGAAACCCGCCTACAGCGCTGTATCAAATATTCTGTATCCTGAATCCTTGCGATATGAATAGGTAGGTTTTTAGTAATTTGTATTCCCCCATTTGTAGCAAATAGGGGAATTATGATGTTAGCTTGCGTCTCTAGTTGTCTGTTGTAAATGCTTTCAAGTGCTTTTTGAATTTGTAAGTTAAAGTTACTGAATCAATCTTCCATATCCTCTGTCATTCCGGGGTTTATTAATGTAATATCATACTCAACAGCATCGGTTTGTCCTGGACGGTAAGTATTTTTTAGGAGATAATAAATTGCTCGTACTTGAGGACCAAAAACAATTTCGTCTTCATTTTTTAGATCATGGGCTGGTAGTTTGCGTCCATTAATCATTAAACCGTTGGAACTAGGCTTGCCTTTGGGATCACCATCCACAATCCGGTAATAATAACTCTGACTATTATTTTTGCGTGGTAATCTGACTAATGTTGCATGATGACGGGATACAAATTGTGACATTAAACGAATATTACAGCTACGGTCTCTACCGATTGAATAGACAGAATTTTCTAAAGGAAACTCTTTGCGTCCTTGATCGTCTTCTATAATCAGTAGATGGTTTTCATTGGGTTCTGCTGCCATTGACAGATGGTTACTAAGATTAGTTGAATTTTGATTTGCAAGTGTTGGTTGAGTATCTTCTTTTAACATTTTTTCAGACAAGGGATGTAATTGTAATATTGAATTTAATAAGTATTAAAACTACATATTATTAAAGTATAATTTTTCAAATTACTAATTTTTTGTATAAAAAAACTGACACTTTAATATTTGTTTATGTATTGTTACAGAAAAAATGTGTTTGAGGATATAGGTTAAGTGGTTGAATGCCATACCTGCTCAAATTATGATAGCAGATGTGGAGAAACTAAGGCTCATAACACTTGCGTATTCCTAGGATATGCCTTTAAAACCTCTATACTATCTGCTGGAGATGAGACTAAATGGTTGATCTCAAAAGAAAAAGTAAGTAGTCTGATTAAACACAGACTCCTTGGTGACAGAATTTGAGGACAGAAATACTAATGCTCATCTGGAGGTTTTTAGGCTAGAAGGGAAGTTTGATAAGTTTTTTAACTGATTTCCCTGGGATTTCAAGGTCGATGAGCAAAGCTTCGTAATAGAACTGAGTTGGTGACAACACTGACTGAGCTAAAAGCCATGAGTGCTGCTGCACTGGAAGGGCTGAGAACAAAACCGAAACTGGGCAATAAAACACCTGCTGCTAAAGGGATACCAAATGTATTATATGCAAAAGCCCAGAATAAGTTTTGGCGGATTTTGTTGAAAGTGGCACGACTGAGTTGAATTGATTCAACGACATCACTGACACGATCGCGCATGAGGATGATTTCTGCTGTTTCCATAGCCACATCTGTGCCGGAGTGTAAGGCGATGCCGACATCTGCTTGGGAGAGTGCGGGAGCATCATTGATACCGTCTCCTACCATAGCAACAATTGATTTAGATTGGCTAGAATTTTTGACCGTTTGAAGAGATTGAATAGCACTAGCTTTTTTCGCTGGGAGGATACCTGCCATGACATTGGTGTTGGGTATTCCTAGTTGCTGTGCGATCGCACTCACGGCTTCTAATCTATCACCGCTGAGAATAATTACTCGTAAACCCATCTGCTGTAACTTCTCAACTGCGGCTTTTGCATCTGGTCTGAGGGTATCACTAACAGCGATTAATCC
Organism: Anabaena cylindrica UHCC 0172; assembly: GCF_034931625.1. Classification (GTDB taxonomy): domain Bacteria; phylum Cyanobacteriota; class Cyanobacteriia; order Cyanobacteriales; family Nostocaceae; genus Anabaena; species Anabaena cylindrica_A. The sequence continues at coordinate 6,433 of NZ_JAYGGY010000067.1, forward strand.
GGTTAAAGTTCCATCAACAACAACGCTAATTACTGTTTTCCCTGCTGTTGCTAACTTCTGGGTTTGCTGTTGTGCTGTTTCACTGGTAGCAATTCCATGATAGTTTAACCAATCTGAATTACCTAAGAGTACAGTTTTGCCTTCTACTATTGCGGAAACTCCCATCCCTGGCTCAGTGTGGAAGTCTACAGCATGGGGAATTGATAAATTTTGTTGTTTTGCCTCTTGGTGAATTGCTTTAGCTAGGGGGTGGTGTGTACCGCTTTCTACGGCTGCTGCTAATTGAATTAAGGAGAAACTTTCCTTTTCTGTAAACTGCACACAATCTGTAACTGTTGGTTTACCTGTAGTTAGAGTGCCGGTTTTATCAAAAACTACCGTATCTAGCTGGTGGACTCGTTCTAAAACGTCACCACCTTTAATTAATAAACCCCGTTCTGCACCCATACCTGTACCGACGAGAATAGCTGTAGGGGTTGCTAAACCTAAAGCACAGGGACAAGCGACAACCATAACTGCGATCGCTAGTTTTAAACTAATTAACAGGGAAGAATAATGTGTACTGGCTGGGTGATGCGTCATGTGACTCATCATTTCCATACCACCAGCAACGCTAACTTCTGGCCAAATGTGAGTTCCGAAAAAGTACCAAAACACAAATGTCAGCAAAGACGCAGTTAAAACCCCATAGGTAAAATAACCAGAAACAGTATCGGCTAATTTTTGGACAGGTGCTTTGCGAGTTTGGGCAGTTTCCACCAAAGCGACAATTTGCGCCAAAGTAGTATCATTGCCGGTTCTAGTAGCTTGAATTGCGATCGCACCAGATTGATTAATAGTTCCCGCAGCAACTGCATCTCCTAACTGCTTAATAACTGGAACAGCTTCCCCAGTTAACATCGACTCATCTACAGTAGTTTGTCCAAAGCGCACCTCACCATCAACAGGAATTTTATCTCCTGGTAACACCTGCAACCATTCACTAACCCGCACTTGTTCAGCAGGTATCTCGACAATATTTTCCCCTGTAAATAAGTTGGGTGAATCTGGGTTAGTAATCAATCTCGCTATCTGAGGTTGGAGTGCTAACAACTGCCTAAATGCCGCCGCAGCCTTACCTCTAGCTTGTTGTTCTAATGTTCTTCCTAAGAGGATAAACCCCAGCATCATCACCGGTTCATCAAAAAAGCATTCCCAACCCATTTGGGGGAACAACAGCGCCACCAAACTGGCAGTATAGGCCGTCAAAGTTCCCAAACTGACCAAAGTATTCATATTTGGCGCACCCCGTCGCCAACCGCGCCAGCCATCAATTACAATGGGACGACCGGGAATGAGTATCGCCACCGTTGCCAGTCCACAATGGAACCAGATATTATTTAAAATCGGGAAAATCGTATTACCGAAATGACCAATTCCTGAAAATAGCAACAACACCCCAGCAATCACCAACTGTCTAAATGCAGCTTGCATTTCCTCTCGTTGTTTAGCTGCTGATGCCTCTAAAGCTGATTTCTGGCTGGCTAATGTGGTGCTGGCTTTACGAGTTTGGGTAGGAAATCCATTTTCTGTCAATGCCTCCGCCAGCGCATCAGGATCTACTGTACCAACTTCTGTCTCGACAACAGCTACCTCTGTGGCTAGGTTGACACTAACATTTTTAACTTCTGGGTGTTGATTTAACTGTTTTTCTACTGCTATCACGCACCCAGCACACTTCATACCGCCAACATCTAAAATAATTTTTTCTGTAACTGGGGTAGATTCTGGTGAAGGCTGAGTTTCTCTGAGAAGTTGCATGGTAAATTTTTAGATTCGCTACAAAAAATTCTGACAAAAGGCGTATCTACTTCGAGCGTAGGCGAAATCTGGAACTTTGACCAAAATTATAATATTTACAGTAATTCCTGATTTCATTGTACCTATAGCGTTTTCTAGTCTCATGAGGTACAAAATCATCTGCGTTTATCTGCGTCTATCTGCGTTCCATTTTTACTGCACTCAGAAAACAGAAAGCTGAGAAAGTTCGAGTTTAAGTTTTTCGGCAGTTTCACTCATGCTTTGGAGTCTCCCCCAGAATTCTAAATTATCTATCTGATCGTAACTGCTTTACAGATAGGGTGCGATTCCAGCGGTAATAAGTAATATATATCACAGATGCAACTTGCACCGGAATCATGAAAATCAGGCTTTTGCAAAAATAGTTCATTTCCCAACCAGATGTAGTGCTGAAATAAGCCGTACTTGCCAGCAATAATATGAGACAACTAACCTGTTTAGATTTGAGAATTGGCATATCATTAGGTAATTGATAAATTCTAGAACCAGCCTTGCTTATTTACAAAGTAAGTATTAACAAAATCTTCATGGTTCTTATTTAAATAGATCATACCTTCAACTAAACCTACCAATTGCATAATTAGCAATGTAAATCCATAAGTCAGAGAACCACCAACTATAGAAATGACTAACATAATAAAACCTTCTGGTGCGTAACCAAGAATAAACTTATGTAGTCCAAAACCGCCAAAAATAATACCACAGTAACCAGCTAAAAGTTGTTTAGTAGCATGAGATGGGTTGAGATTAGCCATATTTATTTATGTTCCTTAATGTTTGATGTATATAATTAAACTGATGCAGAAAATCAAGAATAAAAGTCTCTAAATATACTTTTATTCTCAAGGCAAAAGCAGGTCTTAATCTCAATAGCTACAGCAAATGCACCATAATTCCTGAGGTAAATTGGAAGTATGGAAATGGGCATATAATCCAACAATACCTAAGAATACCCGGCTAGTTGATGGATGTTGGTAAATTGGCTAACAAATTTGAATGGAGTAGGTTTACAGATTTATAAACTCAACATTTATTTTGAGGATAATTAATCATAATAATCGACATAATCGGCCAAAAATTGCCACACTATTACTAGTGTTTACGGGTTTATAGAGATTATGTCCGGACTATTTTTGAATTCGCTATATTTCAAATAGATGATTTAGTTATACTGCAAACGGGTCAAACTTGGACTTATGTCATACTGACCGTAACG
>NZ_JAYGGY010000068.1:0-9411 GCF_034931625.1 Anabaena cylindrica UHCC 0172
GCGAGTAGCTAAAAGCACATTTTTTCCCCGACTTCACAAAATCGCGTTGCTCCCTATATAATGGGAGATGTAAATGTAATTCAGGATTATTTGACAAGTCAATTGGTTCTGAAATACACTTGATGTTAAAGCTACCGAAAAGAGATCGTATTTGAAGTTTATAATTATTATTTTTAATATCTTTTAACTCAAGATTAATACCACCGGCTCCTCCAGCTTTTCCTCCTCTTGGCACTTTTGCATAGAAGGCTTCTTTATAATCTGAAATACTCAAGCCTGGTAGAGTTGACGAACCAAATCCTTTGTTTTTTATTTTTACATTTTGACCATCATTTTCTATAAATCTCTCATTAGCTAAACTAGTTAAAGCTAAATTGATTGACTGTAGTACGGTAGTTTTACCAGAGCTATTTTCACCCATTAGCACAGTAAAAGGGCTTAAATATACTTCTACATCTTTAAATTTTTTGAGTCTTTGAATACGAATACTTTGCAGCATTGTAAAACTAATCCTTACTTAATATTTCAAAAATTCCAGTTTTTCATCGTCTGCTTTTAAGCTTTCTTATCGTTTCTGCGTAGGCTTACTCATTAAAATTGTAAATATTGCTTGAGGTTATTGTAGCAGCGTATGTGTTATTTTTATCTGCATCTATCACTAAGGTGCTTAATTTTTAAACCCAATCATAAATATAGGGTAGGCAATTTTGCCCATCCCAGATTACTTTGCGCCTTTGCGTGAGACTATTTCAAACTATACACCTTCGCGCAACTTATCCAAAATACTGCGATCCTCCAAAGTTGAAGTATCCCCCGACACCTCCGCCCTGCTGCCAGATTTCGCAATAAACGCCGCATAATCTTACCGGAAATGGTTTTTGGTAAAGTATCAGTAAACCTGATTTCACTTGGACGTGCAAGATATTTGAAAACAACCTGGTTTAAATCTACCTTTCCTTCTGTCGTTAAACGCAAAAAAGGAGTATTGGAAAACTTTAATTCTCCCTCTTATCCCTTTCACTTCTTATAAATCAAAAACACCGAACCAATCGGACCAAAGTTTTCCAAATAAATTTTATTGTTATAAAACAATCCCGGAGACATACCTCCATCAAATAACATCCCCTCTTGAATTCTTCCTAAACAATTGTTTTTAGCAATTCCTTCTAAGACATCATCAAACTGACTTGGTAGTAACTCTTTATTAATTGCAGAAGTTTGAATACTAGAATTAGCTTTCACATCATTAACTAACAAAATCACATAACCTTTACTAGTAACTGCTGCCATAGAGCGATTAGTTGCACCTTTACAAGCAAATTCTCCCAAGGCTTTACAAATATCTTTAAACCGACCCTGACGATAAAATCTGCCATTACCTCCCACTAAATTGTAATTAAGAATATTCGCTCCTCTTCTGCCAGTATCAATAGTAGCTCTACGTTCCCTTGGTTTTCCTCCTGATATCCCAAAGGAAGAACGTTTATTTTTAAATGCACCAGAATACTCTATCCCACGAGAAATATTTAAACCTTGGGGTTTATTCACAGTATCTATATAGTCAGCATTAATAGCTGCAATTGGTGATTTACCATTTAATTTAGAATTTTCATCTGATATTAATTGACTAAATTGTTTGGGTATATATTCTCTACGAAAGTTTCCTTTGCCATCTTTAGCATATATTTTATGAGCCAAACCAACATTAACTTTAAAATCTAAAGCTGGGGATTTAGGATTAAAAATAATCACATGATTGATACCTCTAGAATATCTTTCACCTTTATTATTAGCCTTGAAAAATTCAATACTAAACTTAGAATTATTACTAGGACAATTAGTGGATGGTTTTGGTGCTGAATTAGCTACCATATCCTGACAACCTAATAATAAACCGACGCTAATTATGGGAATAGATATCAAAAATAATTTATTTGTGTTCATCGGTGTTTATCTGCGTTTATGATCACATAACAAATCAATCATTTAATTTATTGCCTTATCATCCTCTGTAATACAGCAGAATTCAGGAGTCAGAAGTCAGAAGTAAAAATAGCTTGGTGTCTAGGTTTCAATTTTGATTCTGTACTTCATTAATCTGCAATCTGCTGTATTTTACTTGCTAACTGTCCGATACAAAAAAAATGACAGTAAATGAATTCACCGTCTTCTTTAGTCTTTTTGCCTCAGCAATTGCTCTAAAATCCTCTCTAGTCTCTCTATAGCAGCATTTGTTGATTGTTGGCCATCTCGTAATTCGAGAACTACATTATTTACTACAGCATTACGCGCTTTGGTTGTATCCACAAAATCGTCAATTTTGTGGCTTAAGCGGTCAAACTGCTCATCTACTTTGACAATAAAGTTGTCAACTTTTTCGCCCATGACTTGAACTGTTTCACCCATGACTTGAACTGTTACGGATAACCCGTCAAGCTGTCTTTGGGTGATATCTTGTCTTTCTGATAGCCTGTCAATGCGATTATTGGCTGATTCAGCATAGGAAGCGGCTGATATCAAAAGCTGTTTGACAGTCTCAAACTCATCATCTAACTGCTGTAGGTGTGAGTCGATGTTGGTTAGACGGGTGTCGGTGTCTACTGGCTGTGGGTTGGTCATGCCGATTTTTGCTGGCTGTGCGTGTGGCTAACTTGCTTTCTGGTCTTGAGGTTTGTAGCTCTGAATTGCTCGTGTAATCATCCGTTCTACAAGATTGGATAATGTACGATCTTCAGCATTTGCAATACTTTCTAATTCTTCCCGCAGTTCATGTGAGCAAGTAAATGTAATTTTTGCCTTTTTAGTTTGACCCATAACTTCAGAAACTATAGATAACTTAAGGTTACATTCTCGCTCAGTCAAAAACCAAATATTTTAGAAGCTATTAGAATTTATAGATAACTTCAGAAGCTATAGATAATATAACAACAGATAAGCCAATCAGACAAGTATCTGTCAGCGATCGCTTACTAATCCCCTCATAAATATTGGTATCAACAGATGTTGCGGCTCGCAACGCAGGTTTTTAAGCACATATCATAAAAAAAATCCGCTACAGGATGACTATAGCGGGGATGATTAAAAATTGCAGTTATGGCGTAATGTAAAATTCAATGGGTAAATTCAAAATTTACTAACGCCATTCCAGAACGGCTTCTTCTTTGGTGTTGGTATTGCGAGATGGTGTTTCCCGCTCAAACTTCATGTGAATAGAACGGCTTTGTTCACCATCAGCAGCAACAGCCAAAATTGGGTAATCAATTACACCATCTTGGAAGGACATTTGGAAACGGAATGTACCATCTGAATTGAGTTTGATGGGACGGCCACCAATTGTTACAGTTGCATCTGGTTCAGTTGCACCGTATACAATCAATTCAGCGTCAGCAATTAACCAGAACTGACGAGGACGTACAGGTACTGCGGAAGCGGAGAAGCCAACACCAGACATACCGACACCGGACATGGTTAAACCAGATACGCTAGGAACTGCCCACATACCCACACCAGATGGGAAGACGTAGGAACTGATAGCTTGTTCTGGAAGTGCAGATCCGGGTACTTGTTGCATGGAACCGAAGAGAGAACCTGCGACTCGTTGAGCTTCAACAGATTCTGCTAAACCAAAGATTTGGTCATAAATGGGGTTGCCATTTGTAGTTCCAGTAGCAGCTGCTGCTGTGGTGGCGATTTTCTTCTCTGGGGGAACTAGTTCGTACTTAGTCGTACCGCGCAATTCTTCTTCAAAGTCTACGGTGATGAAGACATCTTCAATCCAGTCGGAAGGATAGACAGGAGGAATGTGGACTCTTGCCGAACGAGCTAGTACTAACCAACGACCATCTGCGGTACGATAACCGATATCAATAACATAATCGCGATCGCTTACCGGAATTGGTAAATACCATTCTCTTGCTAATTCATCAGCAGGATATTCCTGGATACTGTGGGGACTTTGATGTTCGATGTTAATATCAGTAACATCATAAATCCGCAACGCTAGGGTCTGTCCACCTTGACGGCGTAGTTCTTCTTTGTGATCATTGGGAATATCCCAGTATGTATAAGCCCATTGGGGATCACGAGGTAACAAAACAATACGGCTATCACCGTAACCCGCTGGTAAATCGGCAAGTGCCTCATCCACATCAGCGAGAGAACCACCAGTACGATCTTCCTGACCTAATTCAAACTTTGCTGCTTCCACGGTCTCCTGTGCCTCCAGTGAACGAGATGGACTAAGCGAAACTTTATTGCGCTGGACTTCTTGAATTGATGCCAGCAGTTGAGATTTACGCATTCGGCTATAGCGAGAAATGCTATATTCACTAGCAACTTTACGAAGTTGCCGTAATGTCATCTCTTCTAGCGGGGGGCGTTCTTTTGCCATTAATTTGGCCTCCAGTAGTGGTAAAGGTAAATGATATCCCCGGGTTATAGAATGGTTTATAAAATGTCATCTATCCCAGATGAATTTCTTATTCCTGACTCCTGGTTTTGCCCAGTTTATAAGTGTTTTAGTTTGTTTTTAAATGGAGATACACAACTTGCTTAATTCCTAGTCTTGCTATCATTAGCATTTCTTCGGGATCAGCGGCGTGCTTTCGTTAAATAGATATTAACCGGTAATCATGCCTAGTGAGCAAGGGGTCTGAAGACGGTTTTTCGTCTATTTGACGTATTTATCAGCCCTTTGGGGATCATTATGTCAGGAAACTGTGACATAGATAGTTTCTGGGGGGATTTATGTCAAAATTCCATAACATTGATATTTACAAGCTCAAATCCCCGACTAATTTGAGGAATCGGGGATCTAGTTAATCAGACAAAATTTAATTGCAAAGCCTTGCAACGAAAGGGTTTTATTGACAACTACTGCTATAATTTTGCCTATATGTATACTGCAAACGGGTGAAATTTGGACTTATGTCATACTGAGCGTAACGTAGTGCAGCGAAGTATCTCGGAGATTCTTCACTTCGTTCAGAATGACACTTTTAACCCGTTTTTAGTATAGGTATAAATGCCCCACTTCTAGTCAAAATCAGCAAATTATTTGCTCAGTAGTAAAAGGCGAACGATATACAGCACTTCCCGGTGTTATGAAGTACAAGAACCCCACCCCCAACCCCCTCCCCGCAAGCGATGAGGGGGCTAAGATGTACCTCATAAGAGCGGAAACCGCTGTAAATCTGATTATTTTGAATTACGAAAAATATTTTTGCTTTATTTTACCATATACTCTTTGTATAAATAGTTTTGTTAAACGCAATTTTGTTAAATCTTGAATCTTTGAAGAGGGATGAATTTGGTAATCAAAAAACTCATTTATCTCTGCCAAAATTAATGTAAATCTTTTAATGATATTCTCACTCCGATACTCTGATAACAGTTCTGTTGATAAAGTTAAAGAAACTGGAGATGCTAGAGATTTAAGAATACGTTGCACATCATACTCTAGAGAATAACCAGCAATTTTATAACAATTAAATCCAGGATCTAAGTAATCAGAAAGTCCACCATTAATACTAGAAAAAACCTGACACCCACAAGCAAGAGCTTCCATTGGTTGTAAGCCAAATCCTTCACTAACGCCTTGTTGCGCCCAATATTCAGCAGAATCGTAAAGATAAACTTTTGCTCGGTTAAATAATCCTGGTAAATCTTCAATATAAGAATCAACGACAAAGACATTACATTTTTGTTGTAACGAGGGAATTAATTCTTTGATTAAATATTCAGAAGATTTTCGAGTTTGAACTAAAATATCAATATCTCGATTAAGATGCAAATTTGTAAATTCATCAGCAATTTGATTAGGTAAATAATAAATTAAAGAATTAGGTGATTTTTGTCCCCAATATCCCATCGTATTGCGGCTGACTGTCATGATGGGAATATCTGAGGGTAGATTGAACTTATACCCAGCAGTGTGAGCATGATAAACAACATTATATTTTTGCAGTTTGGGCGCTAGTTTAGCGATATCAAATCCCCAACTAATGATAAATATCACATCATTTAAGTTGTTTTCTTTGAGTAGATCATCAAGAAATAGTTGATCTTTTTCTCTCTGTCGATAAGTAACAACATCAGCATGACAAATCTGTTGAGCTAAATTAACTGTTTTCAACTCTGCCCAAAGACCACCACAGGCAAATTTTCCATCTGTTCCTGGTACTAAAAAATAAAGTTTTCTCATCATAAAATTAATAGTATTTATTCACACCATTTTACTTTAATAAAATGCGCTTCACGTCCCCAGGAATCGCGGGTACGGACAATATTTTCAGTCTCTAGGTTAAATGGTATAGCTGTTGTTAGATAACGTTGGGCTATCAAACCTAAATCGGGTGCAAGTTCAGATGCTGTTGTCGCTGCTAAACCTAAGCCTATCAATTGTTCAAGTGGTCGAAATGGTAACAATAAATGCACACCTATAGCGAATCCAGCAGTTAAAAGCATTGCTACAGATAAATTTGTACCACAACGGGGATGCACGGCTAAATCCCATTCTCCGCTGGTGAGACGATGTTGGGCTAGTGTTACCGCACGTCGCAAATGACTTATATTCACATCACCATATAGATAAAATCCCTGTTCTGTGGACAAACCGCCCAATAGTTCGTTATCCAATTGCACATTAGTGGGCTTTCCTGGAGGGGAATAAGCGCTTTTAGTTTCACTGAGAATCCAAACAGTAGCGTGTTCTAAGGCGTGAACCTGACGCAGCATCAGAATTTCTTGTAACCCAGGCAGAAAAGATAGCTGTTTGAGTAATTCAGCATCTTGTTGGGAATGTGGTGCTGTAAAGTCCAAAAAATTAAAGGGAGATGAGTCATCTGGAAAATAAGTAGGAGTATTCATTTTCCCCAAGCTGATAAAGCAACATAGATTTCTTTCCAATGTAGCGCTTGCGTCGCTGTCTTATTACTAATTTTTTGAAAAAATGAAGGTGTGGGGAAAAGAGTAAATAAAAACTATACTCTTTTCCCCTTAAGCCTTCTCTGACTTCTGAAGAAAGTCTATTGATTCCTTGAGCCTTTCCTCAGTTATCTGTTTTGCTGAATTCTAAGAGGAATTCTGATATACAAGTTCCAATAGTGAAAAGAAAGTTGATTCCTTAGCGTCAACTCCCGCTTAAGTGAAAGTTGTGGAACTTGTGGTAGAGGTTCACACTGAAAAATAGGAGTGAGGAGGAGAACAATCAGTAAACCTCAAAATTGACTTTTCAGCATACCAGATGGGAGTAATAGCAATCGACTAACCAATGGTTTCTTCGTTATAGGTAGGAAGAGTGCAGCAATTGACATCGTTTAGGCAAACTTTCCCCCACCGTAAAGCCCAGCGAACCAAAGCGACTCGGTTGTCTGTTTTGGTTTTGGTGAGGATGTTGCTGATATGGTTATCAACTGTACGTTTGCTGATCTCCAGTTTTCCTGCAATTTCTTGGTTAGTTAAGCCTGTGGCCACTAAGTCGATTATTTGCAGTTCTCTGTCTGACAGACTAACAGTGGTCTGAGACTCATTAGCAGCCATGACTTATTTATTTCTCCCTTGGTATATGTACTCAATCGCTCTTTCTAATTCTAAAAGATTCTCTCAGAGGTAGGCATTACAAATGTTCCCACTAATACCAAAGTCCATATTTTCTTTGGATTTGATCTGGAAATTAATCTAGCCAATTAAATACTTTGTATTAAATAGTACAGCTTGGCATAACAATTTCCTTGGCTACTGAGGTAATAAATTTGGGAATTTAGAAGCATATATACCCTATTTAGTCATAAAAATTGCTATTGTATTCTATGAATAACTGGAGACAAATGAATAAAGATTGTTGTAGGTTTTATACATATTCTTAATCCCAAGTCGTAAATCAAAAATGAGATGAGTAATCCGCGTGTTTTGTGCCTTGGCGAAGTTTTGTTTGATTGTTTAGCTGATCAATTGGGGCTAAAGCTGGAAGAAGTGCAGTCTTGGACTCCTTACCCAGGGGGAGCGCCTGCTAATGTAGCCTGTGCTTTGGTGAAGTTGGGAACGGCAGCAGGATTTATTGGTGCTGTAGGAGAGGATGAGACTGGTAATGATTTGGTGAAGCTATTACAGGATATCGGTGTAGATACAAAGGGTGTACAACGTCATCCCATAGCACCAACACGACAAGTCTATGTTACTAGGGATTTGGCAGGCGATCGCACTTTTGCTGGATTTGGTCAATATGATACTTCCGAATTTGCCGATACCCGTCTTCAAGCTAAACAACTGCCACATTCGCTGTTTGATGAAGCAGACTTTTTGGTAGTAGGAACTTTAGAACTGGCCTATCCTGAAAGTGAGCAAGCTGTTTTGCGAGCCTTAGAGTTAGCAGAACAATATGACTTGAAAATTATTCTGGATGTAAATTGGCGACCAGTATTTTGGCAAGATGAAAATACAGCCAAGTCAAAAATTCAGGCATTATTGAAGAGATTTGATTTTCTCAAATTGACTAAAGAAGAAGCTCAATGGTTATTTGATACTACAGATCCAGGAGCTATTACTTACCGATTGAATTCACTGGAAGGGGTTTTAGTGACAGACGGTGAAAACGGTTGTGCTTATTGTTTAGGTGAAAATGAGGGCAAAATACCTGCATTTTCTATACCTGTTGTTGATACTACGGGTGCGGGAGATAGCTTTTTGGCTGGGTTTATCCATCAATTACATATATCTGGTATTCAAAGTTTGAGAGATGGAGAAACCGCAAAACGAGTTGTCACCTATGCCAGTGCTGTGGGGGCGCTGACTACTCTTAAACCAGGTGCGATCGCATCCCAACCTACTCCTGCTGAAGTTGATGCTTTTCTAGCTTCCCATTAACTCGCCTCAATCCCTAAAGCCTTTCTAATCTTATCTACACTCACTTCATTCGGCTGGCAAATATCTACATAGATAGCGTTATCTGGCTCCTCCAAGTCATCAAACTGGCTTTTGAGGAGTTTTTTACTCATAAAGTGATGCTGCCGCTTTCTTAGTCGTTCTTGAATGACATTGAATGATCCTTGGAGATAAACTAGTACACTGCGGCTATCACATAAGAGAATTTGGCGATAACTATCTTTAAGGGCAGAACAAGCCAAAACTACATTTTTATTTTCTTGCAACCAAATTTTGATATGGGCTTGTATATCTTGTAACCAAGGCATTCTATCGGCATCATTGAGGGGAATACCAAGCATCATTTTTTCGATGTTTTCTGGTGGGTGGAAAGTATCACTGTCATGAAATTCCCAGTTTAGTGATTTTGCTAAAAGTTCACCAATAGTGGTTTTACCAGATCCAGAAACACCCATTAAAAGAATAATCATCAGATTATTAGCTGCTTTAGCAGCAGCCCTCTAAATATTGACAAATAACATATGATATGAT
>NZ_JAYGGY010000069.1:0-9108 GCF_034931625.1 Anabaena cylindrica UHCC 0172
CGCTTTCCAAAAAGTATTCATAGTAGGAGTTTGACAGTTTTCGGAGATGTCTAATCAATCCAACAACTTCCCGTTTATCCACCGATCTTGTTTCAGCGATTGAGGTAGTGATCGCTATTCGGGGTGTTGGGAATGCGATCGCGTACAGCGCGACCTAGTAATCACCTGCATAATCCGTAACTTGTGGCATAATCATAATGTAAATTTATTGAACGGTATAATAAAATAATAATTAGATTTTTCCAACATCCGAAGAGAGTAAACATTATGCAAGAACAATTAACTGATTATCAACAAGAACTAACAGAACGCATTTCCCATGTAGTAGATAAACTATTTCAAGGTAGTAGTTTCTACATGGTGAAATTAGATCAATATGAAATGACTGAAATGTTGATAGGATTATTCAGCAGATTTTCACCAGAAGAAATGAGAGCAATTAAAGAACATGATTTGACAAGAAGAATTGATAAAATTCTTGTATTAGAAGCTGTTGCTGGGACATTAAACGATTTAACACCAGAAGAAATAGCGATTTTTGATGCATCAGTATCAGGAAAATAAAATCGTGAATTATTTACTAGACTCAAATATCGTTAGTTACATTTTGAAAAAGAATGCAACTGTAGATAATAAACTCCGAGAAGTCAATATTCAAGGAGGAATGGTATTTATTAGCTGTATTACCTATTATGAAATCAAAAGAGGACTTTTATATATTAATGCTGTCAAGCAATTGTCCGAATTTCATATCTTTTTTCAAAAATATCAAACATTATTTTTAGATGATTTGGAGATTATTGAAAAATCTTGTGAAATTCATGCCAAATTAAAAGCCAAAGGTACTCCTATCCAAGATGCTGACATTTTAATAGCAGCTACAGCAATGGTTCGTGATTTAATTCTCGTTTCTAATGATTCTGATTTATTAAGGATTGAAAAACTTAAATTAGAAAATTGGTTGTTATAAAATAAAAATTTAAGTAAGAATTCAGGAGTCAGGAGTCAGGAGTGAGGAGGAAGAAGAAGAAGGAAGAAGAATATTTTTATCTTCTGTTCCCTGCCATATCAAATATTCTGTATGCTGAATCCTTACAAATTTAATATGGGAATGCGTAAGCGCTACTCACTATGTATCCAAACGATTCAACAATGCTACAAAAAAGCCAGTATCAGCTACTGCTGGGGTTTCTTCCAGTACACTGGAAAGGGAGATTATTCATTTTCTTTTCTCCCCCCTGCTGACTTTTCCGCGTCTTATCCCTGTAACTCTTCAACTTGACCAACACGGCGGATGTTAAGAATATCACTCATTTTTTTAATTTGCACAAACAGGTGTTCTAATTGGGAGCGATCGCGGATATCAATCCCTAAATCTATCAATGCTGGTTGTCCCAAAGCCGTCTTCACGTTAGCATGACGGACATTTATGCCTTGGTCACTCAACCGCGATAAAATATCTTTTAATATCCCCACTCTGTCAAGGGTTTCAATTTGAATATCAATCGGGTAAGTGTGAGGACGACCGCTATTTTCTACCGCTGAGTTCCATCTCACTGGTACTAGGCGTTCACACTCCACACTCTCCACATTATGACAGCCTTGGCGATGGATAGATATACCCCGACCTCTTGTTACCACACCAATAATCCCTTCACCTGGAATCGGCGTACAACACCCAGCTACATGATAAACCAAGCCTTCCACCCCAAGAATTGGTGAATCACTAGCACGAGATGTAGTTGGTTGTGTTTCTCGTGCGGTTTTTGATGATGACTCCTTGGGTAAAAATGGGATCACATCAGCAACTGGTTGATCTGCTTTCACCACTTCTCGCCAGCGATTTAGCACTAGGTTCAAGGTAATTTCACCGTAACCTAAACCCGCTAATAAATCCTCCACGCTGTGATAATTACACTTTTCAGCCACAGTTTGCATTGCGTTAGATTTCAACAAGTTATCAAAACCAGTTTTACCCAATTCCTTTTCTAATAAATCTCTTCCCCTCGCCACATTTTCTTCCCGGCGCGATCGCTTGTACCATTGTTTAATTCTATATTTCGCCGCCGAAGTCCTGACAAAATTTAACCAATCTAAACTGGGATGGCTATTTTTTTGCGTAATCACATCTACAATATCCCCATTATGTAGTCGCGTTGATAATGGTACCATGCGCCCATTCACCCGCGTACCTGCACAATGATTCCCCACCTCTGTATGAATTCGATAAGCAAAATCTATACTCGTAGAACCAGGACTTAGAGGTACGACATCCCCCTTAGGAGTGAAGACATAAACATCATCTTCAAATAAATTGTCTTTAACACTATCTAAGTATTCTTGAGCATCTTTTAAATCACTTTGCCATTCTAATAATTGCCGCAACCAAGTAAACTTCTCATCTGAATTCGTCACTTGGTTATTAGTAGAACTGCCTGTTTCTTTATACTTCCAATGTGCGGCAATCCCATATTCCGCAATATGATGCATATCCACAGTCCGAATTTGTACCTCCAAGGGACGGCCAGTTAAACCAATTACCCCAGTATGCAACGACTGGTAACGGTTGGGTTTTGGCAAGCCGATGTAATCCTTAAATCTGCCAGGAATGGGGCGAAAAGCATCATGAACAACAGCTAAAGCGCGATAACATTCCTCATTGGTTTGCACAATTATTCGCAGTGCAGCCAAATCGTAAATTTCATGAAATTCTTTTTGTTGCCGATGCATTTTTTGATAAATGCTATAAAGATGTTTGGGGCGGCCACTAATATCCAAACACTGAATTCCCGCTTGCTGCAAACGTTCTAGCAAGACGTTCGTAGTTTTAGTCAATTTTTCTTCTCGCGCCGTCCGTTTTTCAGAAACGTGCTGCTGAATTTCCCGGAAAGCATCAGGTTCCAAATATTTAAACGCCAAATCCTCCAATTCCCATTTAATCCGCCAAATTCCCAAGCGATTGGCTAAAGGTGCAAATATGTCTCGCGTTTCCTGGGCGCTACGACGACGACTTGCTTCTGACATATATTGCAAGGTTCGCATATTATGCAAACGATCTGCCAACTTCACCACAATTACCCGAATATCCTGCGCCATGGCTAAAAACATTCGCCGGAAGTTTTCTGCTTGGCTTTCGGTTTTGCTGGTGAAATTGATTTTAGAAAGCTTGGTGACACCTTCCACTAATAGCCGTACTTCTGCCCCAAAAAGTTCTTCTATTTGTTCAATTGTAACTTCCGTATCTTCAACTACATCATGAAGAAATCCAGCTGCTATCATAGCAGGACTGCCTCCCAAATCTCGCAGCAGGCCAGCTACAGCTACTGGATGGGCAATGTATGCTTCTCCAGATTTGCGGTATTGTCCTTCATGCAGTTGATAGGCATATTTAAAGGCTTGACAAATCAAATCAATATCACTACGCGCTCGGTCATCTTCTGCTGTGCTGCTTTTGACAAATGTTTCTCGTAAACATTTTTTAAGCCATTCAGGAAGACTGACATCTACTGAGGAATCAAGAAGTAAACTGCTCATACAAGAGAAATTATTAGGTTTTTGGTGGATAAGTGAGATATAGACGAAAATGACAGCATCGCCATAACGAAGATGCTGTTACCATACAGACGGGTAGGAAAATCAATGTGAGGATGATGCTCTAATTGCCTATGATCATCATCCATTGCGGGTGTTTAAACGCATAAAGGTAAACATTGATTAATGGCAAACAAAGCCTCAAAGCATGAATTGAGGCTGTTGATTTGATTAAGTCCTTAAAAAAGTTTATTGTAGAAGAAAATTTTCTTGACACTAATACTATCTTAACTAGCACTGGATGTCTTTGAATTTTAAGAAATATCAGGAATTCGCAACATTCCTAGAGCAATTATCCTCTGATGTTACAAAAACTCAACTAGATGCCCCCACACTAAGGCAGCGTCTGGCCGTTTTGCAGCAATGGTTTGTTGAACAAATTGTGCCTTTGTCTGATGTAGACTCGCGGGAACAGTCTTATCAAACGGAGATGAGTAAGCAACTGCGTCTTTTGGAAATAGATGTGATGTTTTTCCAAGGTGCTAGGCAATCATCAACAGCACAGGCGAGAATGAAAACTATCTGCGATCGCATTACTACTCTAATTCAATATTGCCATGCCATACTGCAACCAGAAGCACCAGAAGATTAGATAATGGCAGAATTTAGGAGTCAGGAGTCAAGAGAAAGAAGAAAGAAGAATATTTTTCTCTTCTGTTCCCTGGGATATCAAATATTCTATATCCTGAATTCTGACGTTTTGTGATTTCATGTAGCTGATATTTGGTGTTAGATCGATAGACAGAATGGGAACTCTAGACTTAACAGTCATTCGTTCCAAAACCAGAAAATTGTATGCCGAAATTCAGATTCAGATACCGATTGCTATCTTTAGGAATAGGTCAGCGGATTAGTTTAGGATATGCCCTAATTCTGAGTATTGCTGTTTTTGGAACAGTTACTGGTTTTAGTATTGGTAGTTATTATTACAAAAAAGCTTTTCTGCAAGAAAAACACACCCGTAACGAAGTTGAATTGCTCCATCGTTTGCAAGCTAGTATTCTCCAAGTACGTACCCAACAACAACAATTGATCCCTTTGTTGTCAAACCCGAAACAGTCTCAGAAAGAATATGCTCATCTAATTCATCATCAAACTGAAATCCAGCAATCTTGGGATGAACTAAAGAAGTTTATAGAGAATGAGTCTCGGTTAGATCATGACTTACATTCAACAGCAGAAATACTGAAATTATTGAAAACTCATGCTGGTGTTCCAGAACTTTACTTAAAAGAACTAGATAGCCGAATGCGGCAAATTAGCTTGTTAAATCTGGAGTCACCCACAGAATTTGCTCAAGCTCAAACAATATTACTACAATTTACAAATGGCGATTTAGCACTCAAATATGATGGTATATCAGATAATCTGGTAGAAATAATTAAGAAATCATACGAGATATCCCATCAAGCAGAAGAGATGTTAGTGCAGTCAAACAATATTGCTCAGGGAATCGTGATTAGCAGTATTGGATTATCTATGGCTATCTCGATTATATTGGCAATTTTTACCAGTCGTGCGATCGCAAAACCTATTCAATCTCTGACAAATATAGCCCGCAGATCCACTGAAGAATCTAATTTCGATTTACAAGCTACCATTGAGCGTCATGATGAAATAGGTGTTTTAGCTAACTCTTTTAATCAACTTATTAATTCTGTTAAGGAACTATTACAGCAGCAACAGATCGCTCATACTGCACTTGTAGCTGATAAAGAAACACTTGAACAAAAGATTGAGGAAAGAACCCAAGAACTGAGTGCAAAAAATACTGACTTGCAACAGCTTTTAGAGGAACTACAACACACTCAAGTCCAAATGGTGCAAAGTGCAAAAATGTCCGCATTGGGACAAATGGTTGCAGGTATCGCCCACGAAATCAATAATCCAGTTAATTTTATCTTTGGTAATCTCATTCATGTTGATGAATATGCTAAAAATATGCTGGAATTTGTACAACTTTACCAGCAGAACTATCCTGATCCAATTGATGAAATTGAAATTAAGGCTAAAGAAATTGATATAGAGTTTATCCAGGAAGATTTACCGAAAATACTTGCTTCTCTGAAAATGGGTGCTGAACGTATTCGCAATATTGTCTTATCTCTTCGCAACTTTTCAAGGATAGATGAAGCAGATTTCAAAGTAGTAGATATTCATGAAGGTATTGATAGCACATTGTTAATTCTACAACATTCTCTGAAAGAAAAATATGACCATCCAGCAATTCAAGTCATCAAACAATATGGTGATTTGCCTCTGTTAGAATGCTATCCTGGACAACTTAATCAGGTATTTATGAATATTCTTTCTAACGCGATTGATGCTCTAGATGAAGTCGATACTACGCGAAATTATGAGCAAATACAAGCAAATCCTAGCCAAATTACTATCAGCACTTCGTTAGTTGATTCACGATTAATACAAATTACTATTGCTGATAATGGTACTGGTATTTCTGAAGAGGTAAAAAATAAGATTTTTAATCCATTCTTTACAACAAAAAATGTTGGTAAAGGGACAGGGTTAGGAATGTCTATCAGCTATCAAATAATTACAGAAAAACATGGTGGTAAAATAAATTGTATTTCTCAACGTGGAAAAGGAACAGAGTTTATCATTCAACTTCCTATCAAACAGATAGTCTAAAAAGTAGGTCAGTAAGAGCGTATTGCAATACGCCTTCACATATTTTGTACTTTTACCAAATCTGATAAACTATCTTAAATTTACGATTTAATAAAAGCTGATAGCGCCAGGCTAATAATTAATTTATGAATGAAGTCTTATTTAGTATTGAAAATCTGCGTGTAGCTTATCCGCAACGTAGTGGGGAAGAAGCAAGTTGGGCGGTTGATGATGTATCTTTTATCCTCCAACCTGGTGAAACAATGGGTTTGGTGGGAGAGTCTGGTTGTGGTAAATCCACCATTGGCAGGGCGGTTATGCGTTTGCTACCCTCTTCTAGTCGTATTGAGGGAGGAGTAAATTTTCAGGGACAATCAGTATTAGATTTAACACTAAACCAGATGCGAAAGTTTCGCGGAGAGTCTATCGCACTGATTTTTCAAGATCCAATGACGCGACTTGATCCGTTGATGACCATTGGTAATCATTGTATTGAAACACTCCAGGCTCATTTACCAGAGTTATCAAAACAGCAAGCCAAGGAAAAAGCACTGGCAACTTTAGAGAAAGTGAAAATTCCTGCTAGTCGCTGGAGTCAGTATCCCCATGAGTTTAGCGGGGGAATGCGTCAACGGGTTGCGATCGCACTGGCGCTGCTTCTCAATCCTAAACTAATTGTGGCTGATGAACCTACAACTAGCCTAGATGTTACTGTTTCCGCCCAAATTTTACAAGAATTAACCCGATTGTGTGGTGAAGAGAATATGGGATTATTGCTGATTTCCCATGATTTAGCAATGGTGGGTGAATATTGCGATCGCATCGGTGTTATGTATCAAGGTAAAATGGTAGAAATGGGGAAAACAGAAACTGTATTTAAACAACCCCAACACGAATATACCCAATCTCTCCTCGAAGCAGCTTTACATATTCAGGCAGAACAGGGAACAGCAAACCAGGAAAAACCTATATTATCACCGATTTTAAAAATCACAGAACTCAAACAATATTATACCATTGAACCTAACTTTATTGAACGCCTATTTAAAGGAGAAGGTCAAACAATTAAAGCTGTAGATGGGATTAATTTAGAACTATATCCAGGGGAGATATTAGGATTAGTTGGTGAATCTGGTTGTGGTAAAAGTACACTTTCTAGAACCATTTTACAATTAATTCCGCCTACATCGGGGAAAGTTGAATTTTTAGGCAAAGAATTAACTAATTTGTCACGCCAAGAAATTCGTTCTTCCCGGAGAGAAATACAAATGATGTTTCAAGATCCTCATGCTTGTTTAAATCCAGCCATGACGGTAGGACAAAGTATTGCTGATCCTTTATTAATTCACAATCTAGCTAGTACTGGAGCAGCCAAAGAACAGGTGTTATGGATGTTAGATAAAGTAGGATTATCCCCAGCAGAAATTTATTATCAGCGTTATCCCGCTGATTTATCAGGAGGACAACAACAACGGGTAGCGATCGCACGAGCTTTAATTACTCGTCCTAAATTAATCATATGCGACGAACCCGTAAGTATGTTAGACGCTAGTGTGCAGACACAAGTTCTAGATTTGATGTTGCAACTGAAAGACGAATTTGAGCTAACTTACCTATTCATCACCCATGATTTGTGGTTAGCCAGATTTTTGTGCGATCGCATCGCCGTCATGAATAGCGGTAAAATAGTTGAACTGGGCATCACCAAAGAAATTTTCTCCAATCCCCAACACCCCTACACCAAAACCCTCCTAGCAGCTGCACCCCTATTAGCGAAAGCTTAAATGAGGAATCAGAAGGAAGAAAATTACCAACTACCAATTACCAATTACCAATTACCAATTACCAATTACCAATTACCAATTACCAATTACCCATTACCAATTACCAATTACCAATTACCAATTACCCATTACCAATTACCCATTACCAATTACCAATTACCCATTACCAATTACCAATTACCCATTACCAAAATAATTAATGTCTAAAAATTCATCTTCAAAACCTTACACAACTAATACTAATCCATCAGATAAATGGCAAGAGAGAATAGCACAAATAGCATATCGCTTCAATCGACAATATCAAAATCAACCCTTTGAAGTACCGGAAGAAGTACAAGCAATGCCAATATTTCGGGAATGGAATACTGGCTTATTAGGTAATAGGATAGTATCGCCTTTTTGGGAAATTGCTCAACCTCAAAAAAATCAACACTGCTTAGATATTGGTTGCGGTGTCAGTTTTTTAATCTATCCTTGGCGAGATTGGCAAGCATTTTTTCATGGACAAGAAATCAGTAACATCGCCAGAGATACTCTCAATTCCCGTGGTTCCCAATTGAACTCAAAACTTTTTAAAGGTGTGGAATTAGGTGCATCTCATCATTTAAACTATGCTTCAGATCAGTTTGATTTAGTCATTGCGACGGGATTTAGTTGTTATTTTCCCCTAGAATATTGGCATCTTGTATTACTAGAAGTCAAACGGGTATTGAAACCAGATGGACATTTTGTATTTGACATCCTGAATTCAGAACAGCCTTTAGCAGAAGATTGGGCAGTTTTAGAAACTTATTTAGGTGCAGAAGTATTTCTAGAAACCGTAGCTGAATGGGAAAAAACAATTAAAGCTGCGGGTGCTAAAGTCGTTAAGCGACAATTAGGAGAATTGTTCGAGTTGTACAAAGTCCGGTTCTGAAAAAAGCCCAATTCTCCTCGATAAAAATAATATTGCCTGTAAAAGAGCGTATCAGTTACTTCTCCAGGGTATATCGTTCTTGACTAGCTTACATCCCTGGCTTGTAGAAGAGCAGGGAATGATGCAAAGTCGTTATACTGCAAACGGGTGAAATTTGGACTTATGTCATACTGAGCGTAACGTAGT
>NZ_JAYGGY010000070.1:0-6461 GCF_034931625.1 Anabaena cylindrica UHCC 0172
CCCATTACCCATTACCCATTACCCATTACCCATTACCCATTACCCATTACCTATTCCCAAAAATGCAAATCCGTCGTCGTTCACCTAGTCAGGCTATTGATATTTCTATTTTGCGCTATCAGATAGCTCTACCAGATTCCACACCAAATAATATTTTAGAAGAAATTGTTTGGCAAAAAGAAATAGAAGTTGAGCAAATGCGCGAAAGGCAGCCTTTAGCAGAATTGCAAAAAAAGCTAGTTTCTGCACCTCCAACCCGTGATTTTATCGCTGCACTCCGTCAAGGTAAGACTAAACCCGCATTGATTGCTGAAGTTAAAAAAGCTTCTCCTAGTAAAGGGGTTTTACGTGCAGATTTTGACCCCGTAGAAATAGCTCAATCCTATCAAGCAGGTGGTGCTAGTTGTCTTTCTGTCCTTACAGATACTAAGTTTTTTCAAGGTAGTTTTGATAACCTATCCTTAGTTCGTGCTGCCGTAGATTTGCCTTTGCTATGTAAGGAATTTATTATCTATCCTTATCAAATGTATTTGGCGCGAATTAATGGTGCAGATGCAGTTTTATTAATTGCAGCAATTCTCAGCGATCAAGATTTACAATACTTTGTTAAAATTGCTAACAAGCTAAAGATGGCAGCTTTGATAGAAGTTCATAGTTTAGAAGAACTTGATCGAGTTTTGGCCTTAGATGGTGTTTCTTTGGTTGGTATCAATAATCGCAATCTAGAAGATTTTTCTGTTGATTTACAAACTACCTGTCAACTACTAAAAGATAGAAGTAGTCAATTGCAAGAAAAAAATATTCTCGTAGTCAGCGAATCAGGACTTCATACTTCAGAGGATTTAAGTGTAGTAGAAACCGCCGGCGCATCAGCTGTACTCATTGGTGAATCTTTGGTAAAACAACCAGATCCAAAATTAGCGATTATTAATCTTTTTGGTAAATAGGCTGGGGACTGGAGGCTGGGGACTGGGAACAAGAGGAGAATAACAACTACCCAATGCCCAATCACCAAAATTTGTTTCCTGTGTAACAATTTATTTAAAAGAGATAAACTCTAAATTAGACAAAATCTAAAATCGACGATTTTAAATTAACTTCATGGAGCAACTTCCTTTACCTGCACCTATCCATTACGAACTTATACTTCAACTTTTAGAAAAGCAAAGCATGAATGCAGTAAGTCAGAACTCAGATTTACGGCATCAGGTCAGTGAGCTAATTGTTACCCTGCGGAAAGCTGCGTCACAACAAAAGCGACTGGAAGAAAA
The DNA here is from genome assembly GCF_034931625.1 of Anabaena cylindrica UHCC 0172. Lineage (GTDB taxonomy): Bacteria > Cyanobacteriota > Cyanobacteriia > Cyanobacteriales > Nostocaceae > Anabaena > Anabaena cylindrica_A. The sequence goes on from NZ_JAYGGY010000070.1 coordinate 1,272, forward strand.
TTGTCAAGCTTCTGCTGTTACGGTTGACCACCGTTGGTCACTTAATCATCATGGCGGAAAAGTCATCACTCCAGATTAATACCTACTGAATATGTCACTCTCTCAGCTACCATAAATTGATGACTGTTTTGGTTGCAAACCCATTCAGGTGGCCGTTGCTTCTTCAGTAAGACGTGTAGCGTCTTGCCTGTGTAGTCTTGATTTATAATCGCTGGAAGCAAGATGTGAGTAGATGAATATCTAATAATTTGCCATCAGATTTAAACATTCTCACACAATTTTGACTTTTATTTGACTTTTAGGATAGAGATAATGGACGACAAATTGATGTTGATGATTCCTGGACCTACCCCGGTTCCAGAAGCGGCTTTACTGGCATTAGCCAAGCATCCCATTGGACACCGCACCAGTGAATTCAGCAACATGATGGGTGAGGTGACAGAAAACCTCAAATGGCTGCATCAAACAGAAAGTGATGTGCTAATGCTGAATGTTAGTGGTACTGGTGCGGTGGAAGCGGGAATGATTAATTTTCTTTCTCCAGGCGATCGCATTTTAGTTGGTTCTAATGGTAAATTTGGCGAACGTTGGGTAGAAGTTGGCCAAGCTTTTGGTTTGAATGTCGAAGCTATCACCGCAGAATGGGGACAACCCTTAGACCCTGCTAAGTTTGCCGAAAAGTTGCAAGCGGACACAAAAAAGGAAATCAAAGCTGTAATTATCACCCACAGCGAAACTTCCACAGGTGTAATTAATGATTTAGTCGCTATCAACAACCACGTTAAAGAACATGGACAAGCTTTAATTATCGTTGATGCTGTCACTAGTTTAGGTGCTTACAATGTACCTGTTGATGCTTTAGGTTTGGATGTAGTCGCGTCTGGTTCCCAAAAAGGCTACATGATTCCTCCCGGTTTAGGATTTGTTTCTGTCAGTCCTAAAGCTTGGGAAGCTTACAAAACTGCGAAATTGCCAAAATACTATTTAGATTTAGGTAAATATCGCAAAGCTACTGCTAAAAATACAACTCCTTTTACTCCCCCAGTTAACTTAATGGTGGCGCTGCACACCACTTTGGGGATGATGAAAAAAGAAGGGTTGGAATCAATCTTTACTCGTCACGAACGTCAGAAAAATGCTACCCGCGCTGCTATCAAAGCTTTAAATTTATCACTGTTTGCAGCTGATGAATGTGCGAGTCCAGCAATTACGGCTGTTGCAACCCCAGGAATAGAAGCGGATAAAATTCGATCATTGATGAAAAAACGCTTTGATATTGCCTTAGCTGGTGGTCAAGATCATCTGAGTAATAAGATTTTTCGGATTGGTCACTTGGGTTTTGTGTGCGATCGCGATATTCTCAGCTGTATAGCATCACTAGAAGTAGTTCTCTTAGAACTCGGTCATGAAAACTTCAATTCTGGTGCAGGTATCGCCGCAGCAGCAAAAATTCTTGGAAAATAGTAATTAGGAAGGTAACGAGGAACAGGGAATATTTTTCTTTCTCCTGACTCCTGATTCCTGATTCCTGATTCCTGATTCCTGATTCCTGATTCCTAACTCCTGACTCCTAAATATTAAAAGGGCAAGTTATTTGATTAACTCGCCCTTTTATTTTGGATGTCAATAAGTAAAAATGCTCAAAGTAAATTTTTTCATCTATCAAACTTTGCACAAGGCAGAGTCGATTTGACATACCTCAATTCTCCTGAAGTAGCTTAACCGTTCCACATTTAATTTGCATACAGTCATACCATTTTAGATTTTGGATTTTAGATTTTGGATTTTAGATTGGAATTCCTTTCTGTATCTGAATTCTATAGATCCATCTGTCGCCATCATTCTTCTTTCTTGGTATTACTAACAATGGATTTTTAAATTTGGAATTGCTTAAACTATGCCGTCTCCAGCCAATCATAAATTTGGTCTAATTGCTCTAGAGTAATCAACCCATATTGCCAAAGAATCATAGTTAAAGAACCTGGGTCTTGTTCACGGTGACGCAGCGCTACAGCTAGGGAAGCAGCGGAAATCGCCAAATCCTCTTGGAGAAAATTAATCAAACGAGAATATTTTGATGGTGCCATTTTTATCTCACCTCCTTGGGTAGAGTGTATTATCATATATCGTTTCCTCTTTTCTTAGTGATCTAAAGCCAGTATTTTATGTGTCACTATGCTGTGACTTAATAAATAATTCAGCACAGCTTGTTGATTATTTCTCTAGGAGCAAATCAAATTAATTGCTCTGAGAGTTTTTGCAAAAAAGTCACTTTTGTCCGGCTTGTTTACCTAAATCTGAAGTAGCACTAACTCATAGTTAAATTTGCTTCATCCCGGTTACTTCATTGTGCTTGATTTAATTACACATCGAGTAAAAAAGATTCCATGACCTATACTCCTCTATTGATGACTATTTACACTTATGTCAAAGGGAGGATTTTTCTAAATAAACTCTGAATCTGGGATTTTAGTCAAAAACTAGGCAAAGTTAATGTTATTAGCACTACAGCTAAATATTAACTTCTTAACTATTATTGTTACTATTCTACGGAATAGTTTTTTTACAAAAAATCTTCATCAAAACTTGACAAATTCTTCATAAAGTAAATAGATTATGAGGATAATAGATAACTAATTACTCAGAAGCACCAGACTTTAAGAATTCAATTTTGACCTGATCGTTTACCTGTAAACCTAATTCGGTAGCTCGTCTTGTCCTTAGTTCAATTACTTGGTCTATTGGTTCATTAGGGCCATAGGTGGGACAAGGCTGACTATTACAAGGAGGTGCAGCAGTTTGAATATACTTGATTACCCCTTTGTGAAGAAAGACCATATCCAAAGATACAGGTACATTCATCATCCAGAATTTGACTGGTTGTGCTGAAGGAAAAACAAACAACATACCTTGGTCATCTGGTAAAGCTGGTCGATACATCAACCCCATCATCTGCTGTTCGGGTGTTTGTGCTACTTCTAACTTTATTTTTGTCCCCTTGGGAAGGGTCGCTTCAGCAGAAATTGGCAAATTTTGACCTTTAGGTATTGATGTTTGGATTTGGGAATCTGGTGTAACAGTGGGAGTGGGAGGTTTAGCTGTGGTTGCTGGAGAACAACCTATCAGTAAAACACTCATCAAGATAGGAAACAAACGGAGACGACGTAACATAAGTAATTCAAATTTTACTCAATGGTTCAAGCGGTTTCCTGCAAATTCAAGACACATTGTTTGAATAATTACGATTTTTGTGATATTAGATTTTGATTTTACAGAAATTTTAGGAAAATAGCCCGCTATTTTCAATTATTTTTTTGTAGTGAAATCCCCTAGAAAAAATCCCACCCCTGTTAAGGATAGGACGTTTAAGTATTTTTTTGTAGCAGGTTCATATTAATGAGGTGCGGTTTGTCATTACCTACCCTGTAAGTATAGGGTTTCATCACTATCAATTCGACCGTGTTGCATCCTAAATATCACAATGTAAGTCATCAGCTTTTTGAGTAAAGCGACGGTTTTCTCGATAATCCACGCGACAATCGATCACAGCAGGTACATCTTGAATTAGAGCTTCTTTAAGCACAGGAATTAAATCAGTCGCAGATTCAACTCGATAACCTTTTAATCCCATACTTTCTGCAAATTTGACAAAATCAGGATTGCCAAAATGCACAAAAGCCGAGTTACCTTTACCAAATTGATTTTCCTGTTTCCACTCAATTAAACCATAGCCACCATCATTGAAAATTAAAGTGACAAAGGGTGTACCTACACGCAAAGCTGTTTCTAATTCTTGGCAATTCATCATAAATCCACCATCACCGGTTACAGCGACAACTTTGCGGTGAGGATTTACAAGTTTTGCGGCTAAAGCTCCAGGAATTGCGATGCCCATTGCGGCAAATCCATTAGAAATAATGCAAGTATTAGGACTATGGCAATGATAATGTCTCGCAATCCACATTTTATGTGCGCCAACATCAGAAATAACAATATCATCTGGCCCCATTACTTGTCGCAAATCATAAATTAGTTTTTGCGGTTTCATCGGGAAGCCTTCATCATTGGCATACTCTTCGTAATCAGCGCGAATATTAGAACGTAAGCTAATGGCGTAGGGGTTAGGTTTACCTTGTCTGTCTGCTAATTTTAAGATTTCATTGAGGGAATCAGAAATATCACCGACAATTTCTACTTTGGGAATATAACTACTATCAATTTCTGCGGAAGTTGCGGCTATATGGATAATGGGAATTTTGTCTTCAGGATTCCATTTTTTGGGAGAAAATTCGATTAAGTCGTAGCCAATGGCGATGACTAAATCTGTATTATCAAAGCCGCAGGTAATAAAATCTCGTTGTTGTAATCCCACTGACCACAATGCTAAGGGATGGGTGTAAGGAATTACGCCTTTGCCCATAAAAGTATTGACAACGGGAAGATTCATCTGAGTGGCAAATTGAGTGACTGCATCACTAGCTTGGGCGCGAATTGCTCCATTTCCTACTAAGACGATGGGGTTAACTGCTTGGGAAATTGCGGCAGCAGCGGCACGAATACTCGCAAAGGAAGCATAGCTTTTTTCGCTATTATCTTTATTTAAAGGTTTGCCTTCAACGGGCATAGCAGCAATATTTTCTGGTAAGTCAATATGAACTGCGCCGGGTTTTTCGGTTTGCGATCGCTTGAATGCCTTTCTCACAACTTCTGGTGTGATACTTGGCCTCACAATCTGCTTGTTCCATTTGGTGACTGGTGCAAACATCGCCACCAAATCTAAGTATTGATGGGATTCGATGTGCATTCTATCTGTTCCCACCTGTCCTGTGATTGCTACTAGAGGCGCACCATCTAGGTTAGCATCTGCTACACCAGTCATTAAATTAGTTGCCCCAGGGCCAAGAGTGGAAAGACAAACTCCGGCTTTTCCTGTTAAACGTCCATAAACATCAGCCATGAATGCTGCACCTTGTTCATGACGAGTGGTAATAAATTTAATGGATGAATTTTTTAAGGCTTCTAAAACATGGAGATTTTCTTCACCTGGAAGTCCAAAAACATATTGCACTCCTTCGTTTTCTAAGCACTGGACTAATAATTCCGCCGTATTCATTTGATTTCCTCAAAAATAATAAATTAGTCATTGGTCATTGGTCATTGGTCATTGGTCATTGGTCATTGGTCATTGGT
>NZ_JAYGGY010000071.1:0-5842 GCF_034931625.1 Anabaena cylindrica UHCC 0172
TTGTAAACTCAGTCCTTCTGGGTCATTTTGTCGTGCCTTAGTCTAAACTCCAGTTTATAACTTAGGCGAAGTTAGAATTTTCCCATATCAAACAGCTAATGGGATTAATACTATTGAGGTTCTTAACAGCCTCAAAACCGAATTTCCTCACCAACCCATCAACCTGGTTTGGGATGGCGCTCCATATCATCGTTCCCAAATTGTTCAAGATGCCGCCAAGGAACTGGAAATTAATTTACAGCCCCTTTCCGCCTATAGTCCTGATTTTATGCCTGTTGAACATCTTTGGCAGTGGTTACGTGAGGATGTTACTTATCATACTTGCTATCCCTCTCAAGTTGATTTAATTCAGGCTGTTTCTCTTTTTCAGCAGCACATTAATCTTGAGCCTATTTCTCTGGCTGATCGGTTATGGGTGAAAAATCACCTTGACCCCGATGAAGAAAAACTACGGTTTTCATCTTAGATGGGGTTTATGATTTTTCTCTATCTCGTCTCTATCTTGTAGAAGTGGTAGTTTGACAATGAAAGTTGCTCCTTGTCCTTCTCCTATGCTTTGAGCTTCAACAGTACCACTGTGAAGTTTTACTAAATGGCGAACAATTGCCAGTCCCAAACCTAGCCCACCAAAATTCCTAGTTGTAGCGTTATCTGCTTGACGAAAAGATTCAAAAACATGGGGTAAAAACTCAGGCTTGATACCTATACCTGTATCTTTCACCTGAATTTGAGCGAATTTTTGTGTTGAGTCTGCTAATTCATAATTCTCCAAAAGACTAATTATAGATAACTCAATATCTACGCGCCCTCCTTGTAGTGTAAATTTGATCGCATTAGACAGCAAATTACACATGATTTGGTGTAAACGTTTGGAGTCACCTAAAACGTAATATTTTCTAGAGGAAGTTTTGAAATTATTTAATGATAAACAAGTATGAGAACTGAGTAATTCATTTCTGTTTTCTAAATCTATAATTGAAAATGATACAAATATTGCTTTTTCTTCAGCTAGTAATCTCACCATTTCTATTGCTGACTCAATAGTAGATGCTAAATTGATTGGATACAAATCTAGAATTATTTTATCTTGAATAATCCGAGATACATCGAGTAGGTCTTCAATTAATTTAGTTTGCAATTTGGCGTTACGTTCAATAGTTTGAAGAGCGTAATTAGTAGTCTCTTGATCTAATTTTTTGCTTTGCAGTATCTCTGCCCAACCTAGAATGGGGTTGAGGGGCGATCGCAATTCATGAGAAAGGATGGCCAGAAATTCATCTTTACTACGATTTGCAGTTTCTGCTTCTGCTCGTGCCGACTGCGCTTGCTCTAATAACTGGTTTATTTCTGCTAGCTTACGCTCGGTGATATCAGATAACATTAATAAAACGCCGTTAAAATCACCTTGATCAGTAAAAATTGGCGTAGTCGAAGCAATTACCCACAAGTCAGAACCATCTTGAGTGCGAAAACGACAATCAAATCGCTGTCTTGAGCCTTGCTGCCATTTTGCCAAGATTGCTTCAAATTCATAGCCAACCGTTTCAACCATCAACTCATTAAAAGAGCGATCGCTCATATCCTCCATACCATAACCCAACATTTCAGCTAGTCGCTGGTTAACGTATTGAGTTCGCAACTGTGCATTCAATAACCAGATACCTTCATAAGCGGTATCAACAATATGACGATACCGTTCCTCACTAAGTTGAAGTTTGGCTAAATTTGCTTCGGATCGTTGGCGAGCAACTCGGAGTGCAGCCTTAAGCGAACTAACCAGCAACGCAACTATAATAAATAAGACCAAATGTAGAAGATTCGCACCATGCCGAAGTACTAAATTGTCAGCTACAGGTGTTAAAAAAAAGTTGCTAACTAAAACTGAGAGGATAGTTGCAAGTAATCCTGCTCCTAAGCCACCATACCAGGAGCTAAAAGTTACAGCAGCAAAAAATAGGGAGAAAACTGTTGATTTTACCAAAGACTCTAACAGCAGTGTGAGCAGTAGCGCAACTACAACTGATAAAACTGCGACAGTATAGCGAGTTAAGCGATCGCGACTCAGGTGATAAAGTTGTCTAATCGGCAAGAGATTGATCAAATAAGCCATGCTCAATCCTAATATTTTACTAATGCTATCTGCGTCATCCGTTCATATACTTTTTAAAGCTACAGTTTTCTGATCTACCTTCTCCTATGTCCTTCTAACCTGTGTATATTAAAAACTTAGTGTGACAATTATTTGCCAATTTTGTGACGTTCTTTTATTTTGTTTTTGATATACTAAATATCGTGCAAAGCCTCTACCTCCATACATCGATCAACTATTTTTATACCTAATATAGCTGCTACAGTAGAAACACTGACTGCTACAGATATCAAGCTTAAACCTTGATTCACTTTAGACTGGAAAAATCAAGAACTTGGAAAGATTTAGTTCGTGTTGAATTTCTCAACATATTTAGGTACATCTTTTCGAGTTATTGACTTTTAGTATGTAAAGTGAAACTACTTACTAAAGGTTATTAACTAATAACCATAAACTTGAGTTTTAGTTGTGCTATTGAACGATGGTTGAAAAATATAACTCAATATCCATTTCTTCCTTGGAACTTTCCTATTTCTACCTTGGGTGCATCCCACTTTGGCAACCTGGTAAATATGATCTGATGTCAAGACCCCATAGAAGTCTTAAATTTCAAGCCTTTATCAAATAAGTATAATTACTCAATGTCCAAACTGGGATGCACCCTCTACCTTTAACGATATAGAAAGCTGATTTCCAAGAAATTTGACAATAAAATTGTACTAACTTCCCAAGTTCTTAACTTTTGTCATTTAAAGTAAACTTGCCCACTATATCAAAAAGAAGATTAATATGAAAAAGCTAATTCATGCTGTTGCATTAACTTTAACCATCGCATCTTTCTCATCTGCTGCTTATGGTACAACCACGATAAAAAATAGCGGATTTCCTGACGTTGTTGGAGCAGTGCAATTTCCTCAAAATAAAGCGAAAGTTGTCAGAGATTCTTTCAAGCTAGAAATTCCCCAAGATAGCAGAGCTTTATCCCAGATGACTATTGCTGTACCTAAAGGTGTAACTGTAAGGAATGATATTGAATTATCTAACCAGTCTGGTCAAAAGATTGCTGCTAATATTACTGTCAATGGCAGAACTATTACAATTGTTTTCCCTCAACAGGTAGCTCCTGGAACTAAACTCAATATTGATCTCAATCGTGTTTTAATTTCAGGGACTTCTAATGCTTGGCTTTATCCGGTTTCTGTCAGGCTTGTAGGGATGAATGCAGATATCCCAATTGGTGTATTTCGACTACGAATTTACTAACTTAAACTAACCATACTATTGGTATCAGGTAGATCTTTGCAGCACCTTTATTCGCTTATTTTTGGGTCATATACTGACATTTGCCGTGCTTTATTTTACACTTAGTCTCGAAATTACGTTCTTAGTTTGGTTATTATTTTTTCTCAATGAGGTATTCCCTTCATCGAAATCTTGAGCTTGCAAGCAAGGATAAACTCAAAGAAAATAATCAGCAGTCAGTGTAAACAATACATTTTTACTGACTGCTGAAAACCTAAAACCTTTCGCCAATCCCAAAATTGATGCGGTTGTCACCATCGCCATTGATACCATAATCAATGCGAATTGGCCCCAATGGCGATTGTACGCGCAGACCAAGACCATAACCGTAGCCAGTACCGTTTTTGTTCAGCACCTCAGCCGATCTGGTACTACTTCCGAGATCGCTGCCGATATCAAAAAATAGTGCGCCACTGACGACTGAGAAAACTGGGAAGCGATACTCGGCAGATGCTTGTATATAAGTACGTCCACTACTTAATCCTCCTTCTTGATAACCCCGGACGGAGTTACTACCACCAAGGGTAAAGGCTTCGTAAGGAGGCAAGTCACCAAGGATAGTTCCACCTTGCAAGTTAAATGCTAAAGTTTGTGGCCCTTTGGTAAGACTAATAAAGTTGACAGGGAAATATTGGCTATAGTTACCTCGCAACCTGGTGAGAAAAATATTGCCTAGTCCCACTGGTACTGACTGATCGACTCCGAAGCGGAGATAAGAACCGCTAGTGGGTTGTAAGGGGTTGTTACGGCGATCGCTTTGTACCCCTAGTTGCAATAACAGCAAATCGTCTTCACCTTGTCCAGATGCACTAAGTGGAACCAGTTCCGTGGGCGCACCATTCTTAAACACCGTTCCTTCTTTTCTGATGTTGCCATTGGCATCACGGGTGGAAACTCGTTGATACTGCAAACCTGCTGAAGCTGTCCATTCAGAATTTTTGTAGGGATTATTGCTCAGGGGACGGGTAAAGGTGACACCGCCACCGAGACGGAGGACACGGGGGCGATCGCCATCCGTCTTCCCCTGTTCAAAGGTTTTGATATTGTTATTTTTGCCGTCAAAAATCAACGAAATGGAACTGCGGCGGAAAATATTGGCTGTATAGGAAGTCCGGTAGGCATCTCCCGCAATCCAGGGATCTGTAAATCGCAGGTCAAACAGCAAATCCCTCTGTCCCACTTGTACTTCCGCACCCAATTTTTGGTTCCTTCCGTTTAGGTTTTGCTGTTGATAGCTAACAGTGCCAAACAGTCCACTGGCAGAACTAATGCCACCCCCAACTGCAACCGAACCGCTACTGCGTTCGGCTACATTCACTACTACATCTACTTTGCTGGGGTCAGTGCTAGGGTTAAGGGAGACATTTACATCTTCAAATAGTCCCAGTCCATATACCCGTTGCAAGTCTTTTTGCAGGATATTACGGTTGAATACCTGTCCCGGTTTCAACTCCATCTCTCGTGTAATAATATACTGTTGTGTCCGACCTGGAATTGGTTGTCCCTTTTCGTCTGTTTCCTGACCTTCTTTATTGCGGAACCGGACTCTAATATTCTCCACTACTCCTTCTGCTACTTGCAGGGTGACAACTCCATTTTCGGAAACTTGCGGTGTTCCAATCACGTTTGCTAGTACGTAACCCTGGTCTTGATACCGCTTAGTTAATAGCTTGATACTCTCCTGTAAGTCACGCAAATTCAAGATTTTGCCATACTGCTCTCGAAAGATTTCATCCGCAGTATTAGCAGGTAATACAGAGGGAACACCAGTACCAGGATTGGCTTGTAGTTCTACCTTAGTCAGAACAGGGTTAGGCTGCACTACAAAGCTTACTTTTACTCCCAAGGGGGTATCTTCTGGCACTACTTGAACATTGGAGAAGAAGCCAGTAGCAAATATAGCGTTTATATCTTCTTGCAATTGGGAGCGGGTTGTGATTCGTCCTGGTTGGGTACGAATTACTTTGTATACTTGGTTTTCTAGTTCTGGTAAGATTTGCCCTACCTGATATCTAACTGCTACTTCCGATATCAACACAGGGGCTTCTGTTGCTTCTGGGGCTTTGTTGGTTTGAGTATTTCCTGGAGTTATGGGAAATACAGGTATTGTCGCAGGCGGGTTGGCATTCTTTTGACCAAGAGTGGTGTCGGAGTCTTTTTTCGACTGCTGATTGATTCTTGGTATAAAAACCTTTGTTGTCTGTTTTAAACTGTCAGCAGTTTGTCCATTTGCATTCTTGCATTCGCTTAAAGGAACTGCAATTGCTACTACTGCTACCAATACGGGGAATAGACGCATTTTACTTTACATTCCTCATAGTTACCACACGCGGTACTCCACAGGAGTCACTTAGCGATTGCCTCCGGCGGGGCATAGCCCATCGCAAATCATGCTGTTACAGCACTTCCCGCTGTTATGAGGTACAGTTAGTAATAATAAAAAGATGATTT
>NZ_JAYGGY010000072.1:0-5695 GCF_034931625.1 Anabaena cylindrica UHCC 0172
GTTATCCCGTGACTCCAATCATATAATATGTTATTTGTCAATATTTAGAGGGCTGCAACTAATCAACTCAACATTACCCATCAATACTATTTTTTCCTCAATGTTAAGAAATATTTCGCCAATAGCGTCAACGAGATCGAGAGTCATCGTTTTCAGCCTTTAGACTTACTTATATAAACAATAGAAAATTACCAATCAAAATTCCCAAATGGCTTGACACTTTGATGTATCCAATTAAGTCGGTGGATAAATAGCGATCGCAAACCGCAATCTAAAAATCACACGGGTAATTTACCACTTCTTTATTTTTTGTGAAAACGTAGCCAAACCAACCTTTTTATTACTCTGCGACCTCATTCCTCACCCCTAATACCCCAGACCCCTGATACCCCAGACCCCTGATACCTCAGACCCCCTAAAAATAAAAAATAGTACTTTAAGCTTCATTGAAGTTACGTAAAAATACTAAATAAATGAATTGAGTGTATATGATATTAACGTGAATTTGATGTATTTTATTTCACCTCTGTTCAAATTAACCCAGGAAACAGTAAAAAGCTGTAAAAGCCTATGGTGACGTTGTTCATCCATCTCTGTCAAGGGTAATATACGTTCATAAACAGGGATTTAATCTACTCACCTTAATTTAAAGCTACAAATAATTATTTCTCGGTATTCCGGAAACTGGTAAGAAATTCAGAAGAGGTAGGTAACAACTTATGTAAGAATTTCTCAGTAAGGAACTTATGAGCAACCAAACCGTCAAACAGCTGCTACAAGGACGTTACCAAATTATTCAAAGCCTTGGTGCAGGAGTATTTGGACAAACATACATCGCCGAAGACGTAGACTATCCAGAAAGACCTAGATGCGTAATTAAGCAGTTAAAAGTCAACGACTACCAATCTAGTGCTTACTTTGATTACCTAAGACTACGTTTTCTTACCGAAACTGAAACCCTCAAGCATTTGGGAAAACATAACCAAATTCCGCAACTTATCACCTTCTTTGAAGAAAATGAGCAGTTTTTCTTAGTACAAGAACATATTTCCGGACAGCCTTTGTCTGTGGAATTAAGTCTCAATCAACAGCAGGGAATTCAATGGACTGGAATCGAAGTAATGACATTTCTTGAAGATGCTTTAGGAATTCTCGAATTTGTTCATTCTCAAGGCTTTATTCACTGTGATGTTAAACCAGAAAACTTAATCCGACGCGCTGGTGATCATAAATTAGTGCTAATTGATTTTGGCTCAATTCAGCCAATTGACTTTAGCACTGATGCAGAATTACCTATTTCCCAAATTCCTGTCACTTCATTGGGTTACATACCACCAGAGCAATTTCTGGGTCAAACACAACCCAATAGTGATATTTATGCTTTGGGTATGATTGCTCTCCAAGCTTTAACAGGATTAACACCTCTGCAACTAAAAATTGACCCTACTAACAACGACATTCCCTGGCGTTGCGAAGGCACTGAAATTGATGAATATTTAGCTGTTTTTATCAGCCAAATGATTCGTTATAATTACCAAGAACGCTTTCAGTCTGCCAGCGAAGCACTGTGGATATTGAATCACATAACATGGAAACACCAACCGCAAATAGTTGCTCCCACCCAAGCGCCAACTTCCTTAAAAAAAACTGTTCAAAAAAAAAAGAACAAATCAGAACCATTATTAGCAGGAATGCGATTGGGACTAGCTCTTAACTCTGTGGTAGTTGGATTAGGTGTATCGGCTTTAGTAAATAATTCACTAGTTTATTCAGAAACTGGAACTTTATCTAAAGCCATAGCAGAATATCAATCAGGGGATTTAGAAAAAGCAATTAATATAGCTAAATCAATTCCTCCCTATAGCAACGTCTATCCAGAAGCTCAAGATACAATTGCAGAATGGCAAAAACAATGGCACAATGATACAGAAAATTATCTAGCAGCAGAACAAGCTTTAAATGACGGTAAATTATCAGATGCAATACTTAATGTTTCTCAAATTCCATCTACTTCATATTGGCGTTCTAAACGAGAAAAACTAGTTAAGCAAACACAAGCTAACCTGGAAGAACAAGCACAAAATTTATTAAACCAAGCTTACGTAAAAGCTGAGAATAGAGAATTTTCTGCTGCTTTAGAATATTTGCGTCAAATTCCTCCCGAAACTTCTGCTGGTACTATAGTCCAACAAAAATTGCTTGAATACAAACAAAAACAGCAGATAAGAGCAGGATATTTTTTACATACAGCTTACAAAAAAGCCTTAATAAATGACTTTGCTAGTGCGATAAAATTACTGCAAAAAGTTCCTCAAAATACCGAAGCCTATGCTCAAGCTCAAATCAAATTACAAGAGTATCATCAAAAGCTAGAAATACGTGAAGAAATTCAAAAAATGCTCAAAAATAACAAAGTTTCTGTCATCAATCAATCTACTATATTTGGACAGACAAACTCAGGTACTAAAATTGCATATTTCTCGTCACCAGATGAAGCACAAGAAATCAATATTAGTGCTTAATCAATATCAATAAGACTTCGTTAATAATGATATGGGTTAAACATCAACTACATTTGAGATTAGATTATTTATAAATTTGAATTAGGTAGCCGTATAATCGGTACTATTATAGAGCGAGATTTTTCTGGTTGCAATTGAGTTTGCGCCTGTTTTCTAGCATCTATTGCTTGTTGGTAATCAGGCTTGTATTTAATAGCTTGTTCATAGGATGCGATTGCCTCTTGGTATTGTTTTAAATTTAATAATGTATTACCTCTACTATACCAACTTTCATAATGATTTTTTTGATAACGAACTGCCTTATTATACGATGCTAAGGCATCTTCATATTTTTGTAACTTATATTGTGAATTACCTAAATTATACCATACCTTATAGTCATTTGCTTTCAAGGAAATTGCTTTATTGTAAGATTCAATAGCTTCTGCATAACGTTGACTTTGATGTAATGCCCATCCTAAACTATACCATGCTTGATAGTTACTAGGATTATATTTAATGACTTCTTTAAAAGCATCAATCGCTTCAGAATATCGCCTCAAAGTAATCAATATATTACCCCTAGAAAACCAAGCTTGATAATAGCTGGGCTTGTATTGTACTAATTGACTGTATGCTTTTAAAGCATCTTCATAGCGGTTTAAATTGACTAGAGAATTGCCCCAATTATATAAAGCTGCTTCATAGTCTGGTTTTAAATCTACTGCTTTTGTATATGCTGTTATTGCATCATCATATTGTTTTAGACTCTGTAGTAAAAATCCTTTTTTATACCAAATCTCATAATTGTCTGGTTGCAATTCAATTGCTTGATCATAAGACTTAATTGCATTATCGTATTGTTTTAAATTCTTGAAGGCATCACCCTTAGCATTCCATACCGCTGGGGAGTTTTCTTTAATTTCTAATGCTTTATCAAAAGCAGAAATTGCTTCTGAATAACGCTGTAAATTCGCCAAAGTAAAACCTCTACCAGTCCAAGCTTCTAAATAATTTGGTTGAAGTTGAATAGCTTTATCATAAGCTATTAGTGATTCTTGATATTTTTGTAATTCAAATAATGCCTGGCCTTGACCATACCATGCTGCAACAAAATTTTGTTTAATATTTACTGCTTCTTTATAAATGGCAAGGGCATCTTCATATCTTTGTAATTGTAAAAGTGTATTACCTTGTTTATATAATTCCGTAGCATTATTAGTATTGATTTTATTAAAAACATATATTGATGCTGTTCCTCCCAAACCCATTAATAATACTCCTAATGTCAATTTGATAAATATACCTTTTTTGAATTTTTGAAGTTTGATATGTTTGATATTATTAAGTGGAGCAGCAGGACTTAATGCCAGTGTCCCAGAGGATGGTTTATTTAAACCTTGCAGTGCATTTAATGCTACCGTTGCTGAAGCATAACGTTGACGAAAATCATAACAAACCATCTTATCTAAAAAGTCTGCAAATTCTGATGTGACTGTGGCATGATTTCGCCAAACAATTTCATTACTATCATCATCTTTTTCTAATTGATCCGGTGATAATCCAGTCATAGCTTGAATGGCAATAATTCCCAAAGCATAGATATCACTACTTAATTTTGGAGTTCCTTGCGCTTGTTCTCCAGGCATATAACCAGGTGTACCAATAGCAATAGTAGATTTCGTTTTACCTGTGGGAATAATTACTTGGGTAGTGATTTCTTTAACTGCACCAAAATCAATTAAAATTAATTTGTTATCTTGTTCTCTTCTCAGGATATTACGTGGATTAACATCACGGTGAATTACCTTTTGTTGATGTACAAAGTCTAAAATTTCTAAAATCTCTTGTAACAACGAAACTACTTCATCTTGATTGAGGGTTTTTCCGGCGGCTAACTCTTGACTCAGGTCATGACTAACGATAAATTCCTGAACAAGATAGAATTCTGCATCTTCTTCAAAGTACGCTAGAAGTTGGGGAATGCGATCGTGAGTACCTAATTTGTATAAAACCTGTGCTTCTGTATCAAATAGCCGTCTAGCTATTTCCAAAGTGGCTGCATTACTTGACTGAGGCTTGAGCTTTTTGACAACACACTGAGGTGAACCAGGCAAATGAGTGTCATAAGCGACATAAGTTTCACCAAATCCCCCTCCTCCCAGGTGACTGATAATTTGGTATCTTCCTACAAGTGTGTTTCCTAGCATTTCGGTTGCTGAGTTGAATGCAATATTACCTAATTACATCTTGCCACAGGAGACTAGGGACTGGGGAATCAGAGGAAAATGAGGAGGAATAACCACCAATCACCAATTACCAATTACCAATTACCAATTACCAATCACCAATCACCAATTACCAATTATATGATTCCTATTAGTGATAACATCCATAGTTGGAAGAAGCCGATTATTACTTATTGGTTAATTGCTATTAATCTGTTTATATTTTGCTGGGAATTGAGTCTAGATATTAATGGTAAGTTAGGCTATTTTGTCAATAGTTGGGGGATAATTCCAGAGCAAACTCATACAGCATTTACAAATGCAATTTTTGACAATTCAGCAGCATGGATAGTTGTATTTTGGCGATTATTTTCTCTACCTTTATCGCTATTTTTACATAGTAGTTTTAGTCAATTACTGGGGAATCTACTTTTTTTATGGGTATTTGGTAAAACTTTAGAAAGAATTTTAGGACAACAGAGATATTTATTACTTTACTTAGTTGCTGGCATTTTTGCTGGAATGATCCAAATTTGTATGGAACCAAAATTAACAGTTCCAGTTATTGGTGCTAATGGTGCAATTGCATCCATTTTAGGCGCTTATATTATGAAGTTTCCTAAAACAAAGATAGATTCAATTTTGCCTTTAATTATTGTATTTATTCCCGTAGAGATACCAGCATTTTTCTATTTATTTTGGTGGTTTGTACAACAGTTATTTTATGGAATTGGTAGTTTAAATATTCCAGGTGGTGTAGCTAATCTTGGTTATTGGGGACAATTTGGAGGATTGGTAACGGGTGCGGCTTTTATGCGAATGGTGCAACGACGGTAAAATAATTCGTAATAGGGAATATAAAGCCGGATTTTTTAAATTTTGAATTCGTAACTGTTACGTTGCTATTGCTAGATACAGCACTTCCCGCTGTTATGAGGTACAGTAACAGCAATTAGTAAACCAGTT
>NZ_JAYGGY010000073.1:0-5070 GCF_034931625.1 Anabaena cylindrica UHCC 0172
ATCGGTACAATCTGCATCTGATAAGCTTTTTAGACTATTTCGTCATCCCGTCAGCTATTTGACGCTTATTATTTTAACAAATAAAAGCCTGAAATCTTTGCTAGGCAATCTTTTCAGGCTTTTCTTTCTCTCAATTTTTAATTCCTAAATTTGCTTTAGTATCTGCGGAATGTGGGGTACAAGCTTCTTCATACTCGTTATCTGGACGCAACCATGCTGTATGTACTTTCGCTTCCCGAATCGATTTAATGATGTATTCCTTCACCCTTTCCCCAAAGGATGATTGTTCATGTTCAGCGAAGGGAAACGCGCCTACTAGTGTTTGATAGAGAAAATATTCATCATTGCGATCGGGCATAGCTGCACCTTGGCGTTTGCTTTTTTGCCCTTGATTTATGCTACTCCAAGTGTTTACCTGCTGTTCCCACTGATCGGGAATTTCTGATAGCACATTTAACCTGGCGCGGACATCTTCACCCCGCTTGGTGTCGTGGGTGGCGGTGGTGTTCATGGTGTGAGGCCAGTTTGCTTGGTGTTTTTGGTTAAATTTATGGAGTTCGTTTAGGGATATCCCAAAATGACTGGGATTTCCACCGACTTCATTGAGGGAGATAAAGCGATTGTAGGAATATAATGTGGTGTCTTCTACGCCTTTTGCCATCAGAGGCCCGGTGTATTGCTGCATCCGCATGACAAAATATAGCCATTGTTCGCTTTCTGTTTGAGTCAGGGAGTCATCAAACTCTAGCAGCATCAGCTTGGCGATAAAATCCATCTCATGCTGTAACAAAGGCGCGATCGCTTGGGCTTGGCGAATTACTTCTTGAATACAAGCGCGATCGCTTTCTTGGATGCCATCGGGTGTAATATAGGTGCGGTAAATAGGGAAGAGAGTGAGAATTTCTGCGATCGCTCTTTTTAGTCCGTTGACTGTAAAATCATTGCCAAAGCGATATTTGCTGGAAATATTCTTTAACAAAATCGCCAGATTATCAACGTCACCTGCTAAGTTCTTTTCGAGGATCAGGTGTTTATTGTGGTTGACAAGGAATGCATAATCTGATTTTGTACCGATAAATTTTTGATAAATTTGCTCAAATGCTGATTCGTTTTCTGTTTGACAAAATACACCATTTACATAATTTAAAAAGTCATACCCCGATGTGCCTTCAATGCTCCAGTTTTCTGGTAAATCTTCGGTGAGTTCTAAGATTTTTTCCACTGTGATGTAAACATTACCAATCTTTTCTTGGAGTCTTTCTAAATATTGCTTTGGGTTATAAAGTCCGTCAATATGGTCAATGCGTAATCCTGTAAATTTGCCCTCTGCTACTAACTTTTGAATTAAGCTGTGGGTGTTATTAAAAACCCGCATTTCTTCAACTTTTACAGAAATCAGTTCGTTAACAGTAAAGAAGCGGCGGTAGTTCATT
Organism: Anabaena cylindrica UHCC 0172; assembly: GCF_034931625.1. Lineage (GTDB taxonomy): Bacteria > Cyanobacteriota > Cyanobacteriia > Cyanobacteriales > Nostocaceae > Anabaena > Anabaena cylindrica_A. Next base: position 1,434 of record NZ_JAYGGY010000073.1, read on the forward strand.
TCCTCTGCACCTACTTTCCAGAAAGCGAGGCGATAAAATTGGTCGTTGAGGATGTCATCTAACAAATTAAAGCTTTCAGAATTACCTGGTTCGCCATTAAATATTTTCAGGTTTTCATCGATGAAATCGCGGATATCATCGTTAGTGGTGTAAGTTTCCCAAATTAAACCTTTAATAAAAGCGATTTGGTCTTGACGCTGTTTACCAGCAACCTCTGAGGGAACATTTTTTAGAATGTAGAGAATCCCTAATAACTTAATAAAATCAGGATGATTGCGTCCGAGAGTGCGGGTAAGTTTGCCAAGATTATGGCTGATAAATTTGGTATAAGACTCTAACCGCAAGGGCAATTTTAAGCTGTAATAATTGACAGTTAAACCGTTTTGTTCATATTGTAATTGAATGTCTCCCTTTTCTAAGGAAACACCGTAGAAGTCTCCAAGTAGGGGAGCGAGAATTCGCTGTTCGCGATCGCCAAAGGGTACATTCCAGCATAAATCGAAGTATTCAGTATAGCTGGAATCGGGGCCATGTTCTAATACATCCATTAAGTAGGCGTTTTCGCTACTATAAGCCATGTGGTTAGGTACAATGTCTTGTAACCAGCCCATACCAAGGGATTGCAGTTCGCTGACTAAGGCATCAAAGGATTCAATAGTACCTAGTTCGGGATTGAGTTGAGCAGCATCGACTACATCATAGCCATGCGTACTGCCGGATCTAGCTTTGAAGATGGGGGAGGCGTATAAATCAGAAATGCCTAAATCGGCGAGATAAGATGCGATCGCTTTGGCGTTGTCAAAGCCAAATTGTGATGTAAATTGTATTCGATAAGTAGCTTTAGGAATTCGCATAATATTGTTATTTCAACTGGAAAATCAGGGTAATATTCTTTCGGCGTTGCTGATTTAAAGTATGAATTTTTATCACGCAGAGGCGCAGAGAGGAGGAGTTTGAGAAACTAAATTTCTTAATTTCATACTTCGATTCAGCAACGCCATTCTTTCTTTGCGTCTTCTCTTCGAGACGCTACGCGAATGCGTGAGACTTTTTTTTAACGAACCGCAGAGACGCAGAGGACGCAGAGAAAAGAGTAATTAATCGAGTTCATACAGCACTAAACTGTTGGGTTGCAGTTGCAGTTGTTGTCCTACGAGTAAATTATCAGGTGCTTGTGAACCAAATCCAACCCATTGTGCATCGGCGGAGTCTAATCGTTTGTGAGCAGTACCTTCAATTGGTAAAGTTACTGTTATTGGAGATTGATTAAAATTCAGCGCAAATATTACTTGACTCGATTCACTTGCACGCCGCACTATGACTATTTGTTTATCTTCATCGCTAGTTGCTTGAATGGAATTGCGGTCTTGTGTTAAAAGTGCGGGGTGTGTCTTACGCCAATCAATTAATTGACGATACCAATCTAGTAAAACTTTGTGCTTACCTTCGTTGCGTAATTGCCAATTAAGTTTACAACGCAAAAAGGTTTCTGCCGATTCTGGATCTGGTGGATCTTCATCATAATGGAAAGCTTCAAATTCTTCCTTTCGTCCGGCTCGTACTGCTTGAATTAAATCAGGATCGGAGTGACTAACAAAATACATGAAAGGTGCAGTTTCGCCGTATTCTTCACCCATGAATAATAAGGGTAAGTAAGGCGATAGTAGCACAGCGCCGGCGGCTAATTTCAACCCTTCAAAAGAAATCCTCTCCCAAAGGCGATCGCCTTTCATTTGATTGCCGATTTGGTCGTGATTTTGGATGCAGACGGAAAATTGTGATGGTGGGCGATCGCGGCAAGAGATACCATGAAATCTTTTACGATGGGGGGCATACTGCCAATCGTAAACAAAGGTATCTTGATAAGCTTTGGCTAGTTGGGCATATTGTCCAAAATCTTGATAATATCCTTGGCGATCGCCTGTTAACAATGCGTGTAATGCATGGTGAAAGTCATCACTCCACTGGGCATCAAGTCCATAGCCGCCCAATTCTGCGGGGCGAATAATTTGGGGATTATTTAGATCACTTTCGGCAATTAGGTAGCGTTTGCGTCCACCATTCTGGGAAAAGCTATGTACTGCTTCAGCTAATTCCCACAGAAAATGCTTTGCGCCTAAATCGTAGATTGCCTGAATTGCATCCAGCCGCAAGGCATCAATATGAAACTCTCCTAACCAATACAGCGCATTCTGAATAAAATAGTGACGCACACCTTGACTATGGGCATCATCAAAATTCATCGCGTTGCCCCAAGGGGTTTTATAGGTTTTAGTAAAATAGGGGGCGAATTGACCCATGTAGTTACCTTCTGGGCCAAAGTGGTTATAAACTACATCCAGCACTACAGCAATACCATATTGATGGCAAGCATTCACCAGTTCCTTTAAATCCGCTGGTGTGCCATAGGAATTCTGCACAGCAAACGGGTAAACGCCGTCATATCCCCAGTTGCGGTATGCAAGAGTTGGTTCAATATGGGTATCTCCGGGAAACTGGGCAATGGGCATGAGTTCAATGGCGTTGATTCCCAGTTCTCTAAGTTCCGCTAGACGGGGAATAATAGCCGTGAACGTGCCTTCAGGTGTAAAGGTGCCCACGTGGAGTTCATAGAAAATCATCGATTCTAAAGGCACACCAGTCCAGTTGTCATCTGTCCAATTAAACTGAGGATCGACAACCTGCGACGGCCCGTGAACTCCTTCTGGTTGATACTGTGATGCCGGATCAGCAAAGGCGTTTTCTCCATCCAAAACATAGCGATAAAGCGTGTCTGGATAGACATCATTTACCTTCGTCTGCCAGTATCCCTCTCTGTGGGTTTTGAGTGGAATTACTTGTTTCTGTGGTGTCAAAATTTGCACCGCGACACTATTTAGTGTTGGTGACCAAACTGTAAACTCACACTCTCCGTTACCCAAGTAGTTAGCACCAGTTCTCACGCAGTATCCTCCCGTTAGATAATGTGTGCCGAATTATGGCTTGACTTGTCGTTATCCCAATTCTTCAAAATCCAGCAACAGATTCAATGGTTTGGAAACCCAGATTTAAAGCAGTTTTCATGTATTTAGACCACGCACTGATATCTGTATTTCTTTCTTCCTTTGCGCCTAACGCACTTCGCGCTAGAGCCTCCGGCACGCTTCGCGATTGCGTGAGATATAAAAATGTGGTTCATTTACCTGAAAATTGCTGTAATCTGACTTTCTTACTTGTGAATTACGAATTGGTTAGGAAAAATCGCGCCAGATAGTATCATGGATGATCTAGCCGACAATTTCTAGCACCCACAGGCGGATTTTTTTTTAGCCCAAAAGCTTGTGTATTCATCTATATAGAGAAGATGCGGTGAAAATACTCTATCAAATTGAGTAATTTTGTCAAATTATCATGAAATACTGCCTACGATTAGGGACGGGGTGAAATGAGCAAGTGCGACCTGAACTGGTCGTTTAGAACGCGGAACCTACTCCGCTAAGGGATTCACACCCCTTACCCTCACGGAAACGACTCTAAGAAAGAGTCTGGTCACGCCCAAGTAAGTAATGAAACAGGCGGAGTGCAGACCCCGAAAGTAGCCGTAACTAGTACCGTGCGGCGTAAGTGAATGAACCATTTTCAAGCCTTGTAATCAATC
>NZ_JAYGGY010000074.1:0-4363 GCF_034931625.1 Anabaena cylindrica UHCC 0172
ACCCTACGGGAAGCAAGCTACAGAATGACACTTTTAACCCGTTTTTAGTATATTTATTGATTTTCCAACAAAGTGATAATTTTGATAATTGTGGGAATCTTGACTTGCTGACCAAAATCATATTGTCTGATTTTTTTAACAATACTGCTATCTGGCTGAAATGAATCTTCATGATCAAAAACCCAACTTGTGCCACAACTCCAACGAATTACATCCACTAATAGGTTTTTGGTTAATCCCATATTTTGTCCTAGCATATAGGCTTCTTGTAAACTGACATAGTTAACATGAGCCATAAAATCTGTCAAATCCTGGGCAATTTCTTCTAATTTACTCTCTAACTTCTGCTGAGGGCGTTGATAAGTGAGTTGATAAGGTAGAGGTTTAACCCGTCCAAAACTATCAGTTACTAATTCAGAAAAATGAACATAACTACGATTTAAACCATAGGGAGAAGGTGCCATAAATCCTGGTACTCTCAGATCAAAATTATTCTCTTCTTCGATTAATTTTGTCACCATGACATGATTATCATGGGGTTTATATTTCTCTCCTGCTTGGCGATATCTGGCTTCAATTATTCTCCCTATTGGTAAAGGTACATTTAATTCATCAGCTAATTTTACTGTTAAATCTGTGTCTTTAACAGTAATTTCCAGGGAACAGGAATAGTCATAACTTCCATCAAAAATAAATGGGGTAACTTGTTCAGAAACAAAACAATTACCACGGGATGCTTTCATAAAATCCCACATCCAATCTAAGGGAATACCTTGAGTCTTAGCAATAGCCAGCACTTCCCCAACAACAACCATACCTGTATAAAACAGTAAATTAGTTAGTAACTTTACTGTTTGTGCTTTACCAATTTTATTGCTGACAAAAAAGGAAATTTTGCCCATATTATTTAGGGCTTTCTCACACAGATCATAACCTTCTTTATCACCACTGACATAAAAACTGACGTTGGCAAAATCTACTCCCATGTGGGATAAATTACTCACAGGAGATTCTAAACTATACAGACCTTTTTTCTTTGCTTCATTAGCAATATTTTGGGTATTGTGATAGTCTGTGGTAGAAAAATCAATCCAAGTTGAGCCAGGTTTCATACCTGCTAAAGCTCCATTTTCCCCTAACATATTTTCTGTGACATGATGGGGTAAGGGAAGATTTGTAACTACAATATCTGCATTTTTAGCTACTTCTTTAGGGCTATTATACCAAACTGCCCCCGCTTTAATTACTGTTGTTGCTGCTTCTGGATATTTATCATAAACCTGTACAGGATATCCTGCTTTTAGGAGTTTGAAAATCATGGGTTTTCCCATTGAACCTGTGCCAATGTAAGCAATTCTTTGGATGTGACTCATGAGTTGATTTAGGATAATTGTTCAGGACATTAAGTCGCTAGTAAAATGATACTGAATAAACCTAGTGCTAAACCTAAAAATTGTTTTAAGGTTAAAGATTCTTGGAAAAAGAATACAGCTAAAATGATTACTAATAGAGGATAAAGGGCTGATATGGTAGAAACTAGAGAAATTTTTCCTTTGGCGATCGCCTGGAGATAACACAGCACTCCTAAAATATTTAAAGCACCACTAATAAAGGCAATACTACCGGCTTTCCAGTCTAGTTCTAGTTTATAGTCAATGCTGACTAAAACGAGTAATGCAATTGTTAATGAACCAAGAGCTTCATAAATTAAAATACTTTTAGTATCAATATTTTGAATAGCTAGTTTTGGTAAAAAAGCCCAACCAGCCCAACAAATTAATGCTCCTAATGTGGGAATTAGCCATGTTTTCATATTTGAATTTAATTAATAAATTAGTCATTAAATTAATTTAAGAACACTAGTAACTATTGAGATATCAACACTACAATAGGGCTTGTTTATTCATAGGTAGAAATAGAAACCAGAATAATGTCTGGTTCTATTGCTTTATTGCTTGTTTTCGTAACCAAAGCTGTTATTCAATCCGCAGTCTATGTTCGTAAAGTTTTTGGTAATAAGGCAAACAATACTCGTAGGCTTGCTTTAAGTGATCGCTATCCTCAATCGTTCCATAGTTGATTTCTTTGTGCTGTCTATCTCTCAACCCCGTGCTGGCATTAAGAGAACTATGCCACAACCCATCTTCCCACTGATTAATTTCTGGTCGAGATTTTTGTTCCCAGCTTAAGGCTTCTGGAATAAAAGAAATGCCCACTGCATTGCAATAAGCCTTAATGGTTAAATCTGGATGATTCAGCAGATCATCAGCGTCAATTAATATAGGTATTTTACCGCTAATATCTCCAGCCATCATAAAGTAACGATACAGAGATTCATAACCAGTTTCTTCTAGGGTAAAATCTGGCCATCGGTAGTGCAAAGAAAGAAGCATTTTAGCTGGATCTCTTACCAGAAAAGTGTTTTCAAACTCAGCCACGAACTCAGGTTTTATTAAGTGGCTGATATAGTAGGGCATATCTTTAATGAAGACTTGGTGCTGTTTAGCTTCTTCCTGCAACTTTTGTCTTGTGGCTTGATAGTTATTCTCAGCTTTGATTTCAGCATCTGGATAACGATTAGTATTGCGCCGTTCTTCGCTATTGTAGAATGAAAGCCCAAAGGGTTCGTGGAAAACCACAAAATCTCCTCGTTCTCGCATCATGCACTCAAATGCGGTAGAGGCCGCACGAAAAGTAGACCATAAGGCTAGAATTTTGCTCATATTTCTATTGACTTAACTTTATATACTTTATTGATATATTGCGATCGCTTCACCTAAGATATCCCAACAAGCCATATCTAATGCAGATTTAATATAGGGATGACCGGGTAATGCTAGATCCATTGTCCGATAGATCAAAATCTGTGCGTCGAGGATCAAGTCCAATCAGTTGTGGAGTATAACTCTTCAATTCCTGCTCTCACAGCCCGCGCAAATGCTGGTAAATAGGTGGAAGCCCAAGGACATCCTTCCCCCCAACCACGGATACCTTCATCAGTGTCTTTATGAATAGAGTAAATGTTAGTGTAATCATTTTCCTATAACCATTCTAGCTGTTATGTGATTTATCAGCGACTGAATCATGCCATCTCCGGGTAATTAGCTAGATCAAATAAAAAATAGCTAATTCTGAGAATGTAACAGGTATATTACAGTAATTTCTATTACAAGAAATCAGACAAAGGTGATAATATACCATCGTGCTTGCTAAATTCATGTTTGAGTAAAATAAGTCCAAATCGAATCCAGACGATTCATACTTCATATCAATCAGGAACGCCAATTGTAGAAAATTTGATGAGATAGATCATGAATAATAATCTAATCACAGCAGAGAATAACAGCAGTTTTGATGCAATTAAAGAAGCCCACGGATTGTCTTATAATCCTACTAAAATCCAACAATACTATGATAAATGGTCTAGGAGATATAATATTGATGTCTCCACTGAAAACTATTCAGGACCAGAATTTATTGCTGACTATGTAACTAAGATTCTCAAATATAATTTCAACATTGACTCTAGCCAACAGGATTTAAAGATTCTTGATGCTGGGTGTGGAACTGGTTTAGTAGGTATTGCTCTTCAGCAGAAAGGTTTCGCCAATATTGACGGGTTTGACTTATCCCCGGATATGGTTGAAGTGGCTAAAAATACTCATGCCTATAAATCCCTACAAAAGGGATGTAATATGAATTCCAGAATAGAAACATATCAAGACAATCAATATGAAATTATTGTTTGTTGCGGTGTTTTTACTTTGGGACACGTACATTCTACAGCTTTGGAAGAGTTAATTAGAATTACAAAACCTGGCGGTTTGTTAATCATTAGTACGAGGAAAAGCTACTATGATAGTAGTGATTTTCAAGCTGTTTCTAATCGTTTACAATCAAAAGGTCAAGTTAAGTTAATTGACTCGATGATGGATGCTCCCTATATTGCGGAAGAAGGGGCGCATTATTGGGCTTTTCTAGTTTTATAGACTACGAAACTTAATTAAGACTTACGCAAGTTTCACACAAAATTCTGATTTTTTGTTGTCAGGGCGTTAACTCTGATTTTAGGGTTTGCTGAGAAAGTTGTTGGTGAGGAAAGGGAACAGTCTCAGGTATTTGATAGTCTGCGTGGCGTAGCCATATATCTTCAAGTTTCCATATCTGAGCAAGGAAAAATGTCACTATTTTGAGACACCATAAGCTAAAACCTTGAACTTTGTGACCGTCAAACAGACGGAAAACTTCATCTGCTCTTATTCTTGATTTTATCGGGCTTACGCCACACCACGCTATCAGCAAACCCTTATTATACTAAAAACGGGTTAAAAGTGTCATTCTGAACGAAGTGTTCGCGTAGCGT
>NZ_JAYGGY010000075.1:0-4319 GCF_034931625.1 Anabaena cylindrica UHCC 0172
TACCCATTACCCATTACCCATTACCCATTACCCATTACCCATTACCCATTACCAAAAAAAATAAATTTAGGGGTTGACAAACTGGGATAAAGCTGAGATAGTGATATTAGTGTGAAAGTTGCGGGTATAGCTCAGTGGTAGAGCGCAACCTTGCCAAGGTTGATGTCGCGCGTTCGAATCGCGTTACCCGCTTTTCAAAAATTAATATCAAAGTAAAACTCACGTTGTTTAACTTCTGACCTTTGTGGTTTAATCCACAGAAAAGCAATAGGCAAGTTAAATTTGGTGTGTCATCCCTTAGCGGCAGCATCTTCAAGTTTTACGAGGATATCAGTGTAGCTAAATTTTTTCAGGTTGGGTATTTTGTCAAGTTAAAAATAGCGACATCAATGCAGCCAGAAATATACTAGAAGTAGTCCTGACTGTGGCGATGTTCACCACGACTAAAATTAACTTATGAAAGCAGGGTTGAACGAGTGAGAGGTTTTCCTCCTCGCAGCAACGGTTGGTAAAGAACTCCGTTAATAACGCTGATTTGTAGAAATAAGTAATCCAAGAAGTAATTCTGGGAATCACTACCAAAAACTGTTAAGAAAAACTCGCTCAAGTCATTTATATCGCTTGTGCTATCTAAAAAACCTGAAAAAATAGATTTCAATACGGAGTATACCTGTCCTTGCCGTCGCCGGGGACAGTTAATCCCGATTACGCTGACAGAAGCATTTGGTTGCGATCGCTGTCAGCAAATTTTCGTCGTCGAAGATAATGGCTATATATTGGAACAACTTTCCACCACCTATCCCTATAAACGAGCTTGGCGCTGGACAGGGAATAGCTGGAATGTCATCCAACCCAAGTTGGGAGAAATTTATCTGCCGATAGCTTTGGGCATTATTTTTGTGCTAGTGATTATATTACCATTAGCATTACGATTGGCAAATGGCTCTAGCACTATTACCTGGGCAATAGTGGCGGCGCTATTGGTGATTCTGACAATAATTATGTTCTGGCTTACCTACAGACGTTAACTCAATGACCGTTGAAGCTTTTGATGATTGTCCCGAACCAATGAATAGCGCCAAACACGCTTATCAAGCTTCCCTGAAATTAGGGACTACCAAAGGGGCAGACCGGAGTCGTGCTGTGTTAGCTATGGCACAGGCTCTCAAACGTTATTCTGACGATATTCTCGAAGCCAATACACTTGATCTAGAAGCAAGTCGAGAAATGGCAGTCTCAGAATTGATTTTAGATTGGCTGAAGCTAACTCCTTCAAGATTAGAAAATGCAGTGACAATTCTCCAACGTTTGGGGGAATTATCAGATCCGCTACGACGGGTTAGAAATGCCGATTATCAACAGGAAGACTCTCAGAGTTATACCCAGTTAATGCCTTTGGGCGTAATTGGATTTATTTACGAGGCTTTTCCTGATTTGGGTGCGATCGCAGCTGGGTTTTGTATTAAAACTGGTAATAGTGTGATTCTCAAAGGTAGTACGGAGGCTAGTCATTCTAATGCTGCGATCGCCGAAGTACTGCAAAATGCTATTACTGATATTGGTTTACCAGCCGGCTGTATAGAACTAGTTACCGCCGAACATGGTACTTCAATTCGAAATTTAGTTACTCAAGACCAATATTTAAGTTTAGTCATTCCCTATGGACGTTCTAGCCTAATCCAGCAGGTGGTAAGACAAGCAACTTGTCCAGTTTTAAAGTCAGCAATGGGTAATTGTTACCTGTACTGGTCGCTCAATAGTAGCTTGGAAATGGTGCGTTTGATGATTCTCGATAGTCATGAGAGTGAACCAGATCCGGTAAATGCCATTGAAAAGGTGCTTATTCATCGTCAAGCTTTGCCATCTTCGTTGTCTGTGTTGTGGAATAGCTTAAAGGACAAAGGCTTTGAACTGAAAGCAGATGCAGAATTAGTGGCAGCTTTTCCTCAGTTGCAGTTAGCGAAAGATGGAGAATGGGGAACGCCGTATTTAACGAAAACAGTGGCTTTTAAGTTGGTGGATAGCTTAGAAAGTGCGATCGCTTGGATTAATCAATATAGTAGCAGTCATGCTGATTGCATCGTCACAGAATCCTATCAAGAAAGTCGCCAATTTGCTTTAGGAGTAAATAGCGCCTCCACCTACATCAACGCATCCCCGCGTTTTGCCCGCAACTCCTCACGGGGAGATGCCGTATTTTTGGGAATGTCCAATCAAAAAGGACACCGCAGGGGATTTATTAGTTTGGAGACATTAACGACAGTGAAGCACATCGTCCAGGGAAATGGGCGATTTTAGTAGTGAGGAGTTAAGTATACTTGGGGCTTGAAACAGATAAATTTTTGTCATAATTGGTTTCTCAGCCCTAAATCTTTTAAACATTTGGCAAACTCCTCTAAAGAATCATTCCGTCTAATACTCTGATCATCAATTTCTATATAATCTGCCACTTTGGGTGATTGTTTTTCTTCATATTGCATATTTTTGAGATTATTAAGCTTATTCTTTAAATTAGGATTTTTCTTAATTAATATTTCTCGTGAAAATTGTTCTAAATACTCTTTTGCTCCTCTACCCCCAGATTCTGATTCTGCTATTAAATTTGTTTTTCCAAGTTGCTTACGTCTAGAAAAATTTATCCAGTCTTGATTATACCTATTTTCTGGTTTTTCGGTAAAATAACAACAAATTCCTAGACAATCTACTAACAACCAAGCTTCAAATTCTTGCACCATCAAAATTAGTTTAGCTTTACCTTCCGATGCTTGAACTACTTGCTGAATTTGGTTCAATAAAGAATTATTTTCCTTACGTCTTTGAGCTTGAGATTGAATTCCATCTGAATCTATCAAAAAGATTACCAAATCATCTCTTTTCAAATAGATATCTACTGCTTTTTTTAAACCTCCTGGTTTTCTGGCTACTTCGCTGAAAGCTGATTTAGTAGCATAATCAATTGTTAAATCACAATCATAATATTGAGCAATTTTTCTAGCAATACAACAAACAGCATCCCTATCATAGTCAGATTCAGGAGTCCAAATACGAATACTAGGCATATTAACTAGCTAAAATTCCTTCTATTAAATGACTATGATATATTGCGCTACCTATACCAAAATCATTCATCCAATCTGAAAGATCATCACGATTTTCAGCTAATTGATCTAATAAACAGGCTCTAGTTCCTAATTCACCTTTTTGACTTAAAAGTATAATTGATATATCAGATGATATTTCTTCTGGAGAAAAGCAATCTAGCAGTTGAGAACTGTGAGTTGTTAGTACTACTTGAGTTCTTTTAGATAGTCTTTTCATAATTGAAGCAACATCTTTAAGAATACCTGGGTGAAAATTCATTTCAGGTTCTTCAATACCAATAAGACTTGGCATATCTGAATCTGACTGGTAAAGTAGTGTCAAATAAGCAATTAATCTTAAAGTTCCATCTGACATACCTGACAAGGGCATTTGTTTACCATCTAGTTCTAAAACGTTGACCATAGGGTCTTTTTTACCAACTAAATTCAAGCTAATATTCAGACAACTTTGTAGTTCTTGTGTAATGTCATTAATTCGATTTCTATCATTTTTAGCCCAATAATTTAACACTTCTTGAATTTCACTAGCTTCATTATCAAGATTGGGTATTCTATCATTATCTTCTGTTGTTTTAATCAATTTTACCCTTTCCATAAATAATGAATATTTTCTGATATCATCAGGGTCTATATTATAAAATTTCCAGTCTCTAATATAGCTCGCTAATTTTTTAGTAAAAGGTTTATTGCCAAAATTACCAGCAGAACGTAATGCTAAACTCTCTATACTTTCAGGATCTGATTTATATGGTTGAGAATTTTGTCCATCTTCATCACGTACTTCTCCTTCACCATTGATAACTTTAATTACCTCATGTTCATTGACTTTTAAAATTTCAGTAGCAATCCGCACATTTTTTTTATTCGTTTTCAAACATACATTATATTCAGCTTGATTGCGTTCATCATCTTCTACTATAAGTTTTAAATTAATTTTTTCTTTTCCTAGTCTAACTAATGTCTGAATAGTTTCTAATGATAAAGAATCTGAAACTAGCAAGTGCTTAAAAAAATTCAGGGACTCTAATGAATTAGATTTACCACTAGAATTAGAACCTACTATCATTGTTAAATCTCTAAAACTTAAAGAAATATCACCTAAACTTTTAAAGTTTTCAATTTTTGCTGTTGTTAATTTTATAGTCATAACCTTGTTTACCAATTTTACCTGACGGGATGACAAAAATGGTTAAAATGCAGACAGAATAAGCCTCATAG
>NZ_JAYGGY010000076.1:0-4013 GCF_034931625.1 Anabaena cylindrica UHCC 0172
TACCTTCTTAGAAAACTCACATTGTGTCCTATTTGTCAATATTTAGAGGGCTGGGGCGTTAAAGTTACGAGTGTCAGTCATTAGTTGTATCTCCTTGATGTGTTCTAATGACTTATCGTGTTGATGCTTGGGTTTTTGTGCCAAGTAAGTAGAATTTTAATTATTAAGTTTTATTACAGGAGCTTGACGTATATGTTTTTGCTGATTAACCAGATTTTCTGATTCATTCCATTAGAAAAAATTGTCCCATCTTCTCTTAAAAATCCAGGAATCTGAAATAAATCATAAATATTATGTTTGTTAAAGTTAATACTTGTATCCCTTATTTTCAATCCGCAAATTTTCAACCTCTCTAACAGTAAAAGGATTATTTCCTTTACTAAGTGAATCTATCCAATACTGTCTTTGATCTTTCAATTTTTTGAATACTTTTTCATTATCATAACTAGGATTATTTTCTAATTCTTTATCAATCCATTTAATAAATACTTCAAAATCTTTAATTGCACCTTCCATATCACCTGTTAATGCTTTAGCAATACCTCGACTATCTTTAAATGTAGCATTTTCTGGTTCAATTTCTACTGCTTTTTCACAAGCATTAATTACTTGATTAGCAAAACCATTTAAACTACCGTCCCAACATAAAATATTCCAAGATTCAGCGAATATTTCTGTTGGTGCAAATTGTTGAGCTTCTTTATAAGCCGTTATAGCTTCTTGTATTTTACCTTGTTCAATTAATCTCTTTCCTTGATTAATTAACACCATAGTCTTAATAGGATTTTTATCTGATTTAAGTAAAATTATCCGATTTTGTAACTTTAATTTAGCTTTATTTACATTTTCATTTGGCTTATCAAGCTTGTCAAGCATAGCGATAATTGATTGAAAATCTTGTACTGCACCATTAATATTACCTGTTAATGCTTTCGCAATACCTCTATTTTCTAAAAATTCAGGATTATTAGGTTCAACCCTAACAGCTTTTTCACAAGTTTCCATAGCTTCACTAGCTTTATTATATTCATTTCCATACTCACATATTCTATTCCAAGAAGAAGCTTCAATTTTCCATTCTGGATCAGCTTTTTTTACATCTTTATACATTTGAAGTGCTATTTTAATATTACCTTCTTTGGCTTGTATCACTCCTTTCCAAATTAAAGAATTAGCTAGTGGGGTATTATATCCTTGTTGTAATTTTTTAATTAAATTAATTTGATCAATTTTAATTTGTTCTAATTGTTGCTTTTTTTTATCATCTTTAGGCGATATTTCATTAATTAATTCAATTGATTTTTTAAAATCTTTAATTGCTTGTGCAATATTTTTGTTAATAGCATTAGCTACTCCTCTCTTAAATAAAATAAAAGGATCATCAGGAACAAATACTACTAATTTATTACAAATAAATATAATATCATTAGAATATAACCAGAGGTTTTCTAAAGTACAAATATTAGAATATGTTTTTATATGAATCTGAAACTCTGGTTCAAGTTTTTTAATTTCTTCATAAGCATCAAAGACTTTTTTCAAAGTACCTTCTGTTAGCATTTTTTTATAATTACTTGATAATGATTCAACTGCTATTTTTTGAGCTTTTAATTTCGGATTAATGTCTGAACTTGGTTCTAGTCTTAATGCCTCATTAAACTTAATATTTGCTTCTTCTATATAACCTTTTTTAGCTAAATTCTCGCCTTCTTCAACTAGAATTTGTGCAGGTGTTTCAATTTGTTTAATTCCACTTTTAGGAACAAAAGTTTTTAAATGTATTGGTTTTGATAAAATACTTTTCCCGTTATTATAAATAAATCGAACACGGAATTTATGAAATGAAGATTTAGGAGTTGCAATTAAAATATTAAATCTATCTGTTTCATTTGGCTTTATATATTGAGAAACTGAAGAACCATTACTTTGTATAATTACCTGATAATTTTCTCTATCAACATCTAATTTTGCATCATATTGATATGTTGGTGGTCCCGGATCACCATATTGACCAGCATCTAAAATAGGTACTTTCGTTGAGAATTTAATAGTTTGACGATTTTCTTTTCCTTCTAATGTTTTTCCTGAGAAAAGAATTTCACCATAAGCTATACCATAAATTAAACTATCACTTTTACTATCTTTAAATATTCCTAATGATTCAATTATATTTTCACATTCTTGGTTTAATTTATCAGGATTAGAACGAAAACGAAACAAATAATTCCACTTACAATCATTAGCTAAAGGTGATTCTTCATAATAATCTTTATTAGCTATACGATTATAAACCCCTACTTTATATCCGATTGTTTCAAAATCAAGACCTAATTCTTGAAATGTATTTGAAATATCTACTATATAACTATCAGTGAAATTTCCTATATTAACTTTATGTTTATAGTTTCCATTCCATAATATTTTTTCTCCTAAAGGAACTAAATTAAATTTAACAGAAGCATCTTTGACTTTACCCCATCCTTCATTAATTAATTCAAAGCGTAGTAAATTAGGCCCATTTTCAGGAATTACTACAACTGGAGATGGATCTATTACACTTTTTTCAACTTCAAGAAGTATATCAGTTATATATATAGTTTTATTACTATTGTTAACCAATCGAATATCAAGATTAGGAAATTGCCAGGAGAAAAAAGGTGGATCTCCCGTTGCAACTTTTATTTCAGAAATGGGATCTCCATTAGCTAATTTAGTAAGATATTTCATTTGAGGAGTAATGGATAACACATCTTCTTCAATTTTATTAGTTTGATAATTTAAATTTGTTTCCTCATTTGGTCTAAAATAACTTGAAACAGCATCATCTCTAATATCATTACTTACAGAAATACTTAAAGCTATATCATCTTTATTAAGAAATACCTGTAAAAAATAACCACCAATTACTAAAGATATAGCACTAACACTTGCTATAAATATAGATATTTTATTAAGTTTCCTTTGCCATATTCTAGACTTCTTAATTAACTTATTCCATGTAAAAATTCCTATATCTGTTTGTTGCTGACAAACAACAGGAAGCCAACTAATACCCGGATAATTTTTTTGATACTTATCTTGTAACTTTTTCCTTGCTTCTCTGACACAATCATGTAAACTTCTATCACCATCACCACCAGCAAAAGCCTTTAAAAAGTCCCGTAAAAAAGTTTGAGCAACAATATCAGGTACTTTTTCTCGCATCACAATAATTTGAGGTAAAGCTAAATCTTCTAATTGTTTAGCGATTCCTAAACCTTGACATGAGTTAAATATAGCTAACTGTAAACCTTTACCCACAGATTCTCTTAAAGATTCTTTTAAATCATCAATTGTAATAATCTCATTTTCTCTTAGTTGTAAAGAACCTATATTTTCATTTTCTTCACTGCTACTATGTCCAGAATAAAATAATATTTGCCAAGGTTTTTTCCAAAGTTTATCTACTAATTGCTGACGAGTTGGTTGAGGTAAAAATTCAACTTCTGCACCCAATTTACGAATCGCATCAATATCTGATTGATAATCTATTTTTTTATCTTGTCCTTTTTCTATAGGTTCACCTAAAATTACTAAAATTTTAACTTCAGATGATTTTTGAGGGTTAGAATTAATAATAACTGTTTTTTGTTCAGATGGACTAAAAGCAAATTCAGATAAATGAAAATTATCAATAAATAAATTCCACACTTGCCAAGGAAGTCTTCTTAAATGACGATTATCTGTTTGAATAATAATTCTAATTTCATCTTCTTTATTTAATTCAACCTGTAATCTTTCGATAACTTTCTTCTTCCAATTTTCATCTTGAGAATTAAGCCAAGTATTGACATCATTTTCTAAATTTTGAGTTAGGTCAGTAAAACCAATACTAACTTCATTAGTTTGAGGTTCTACTGTAATAGCTCTATTAGCAAAATAACTAATCCATTCTTCATAACCTTGTCTCCATTGTTCCCAGGGTTAGCGCATCTCAAACCCTATTGACAAGGGGATTTATATGATATATGGGG
>NZ_JAYGGY010000077.1:0-3417 GCF_034931625.1 Anabaena cylindrica UHCC 0172
GCCAGAATTAATTGCAACTGAACCAGGATTAAATGCAACCAACCTGCAATCATCCGTTTCAACCAGGATTATTTGCAACTGACCGAAAGTCCTATTAAATCGTTGTTGAGCAGTTTACTCAAAAAACGCTCCAACTTATCAACGCCACTATTTGAACTTCAGCCAGGATTAATTGCAACTGAGAGTAAAAGAAACGACCGTTTTTTTTACTCCCATTATTACCATCAAGCAGAACCAGAACCGGAATCAAATTTAGTAAAGAAACTCGGTAATTAAATCAAAGGCAACATATACTGTGAGGTAACGAGTTTATTTACTTGTTGGGGTTCCAAGTATGTTGATAGGCTATGCCCGAATTTCAACAGATGACCAAAATCTGAACCTGCAAATGGATGCTTTGCAGCTAGCTGGTTGCGAGAAAATTTACTCCGACCGGATCAGCGGTGCAAAAGCAGAACGACCTGGACTCTCCTTAGCATTGGAAGTAGCACGGACTGGTGATGTTTTGGTGGTATGGCGACTAGACCGCTTAGGAAGGTCGCTCAAAGATTTGATTGAAATGATGGCAACCTTAGATAAGCGAGGAATTGGGCTTTCTAGCTTGCAAGAATCCATCATCACCACGAATAACAGTGGTAGATTGATTTTCCATTTGTTTGGTGCATTGGCTGAATTTGAGCGCAACCTCATCCGTGAACGCACGACTGCTGGACTTGTAGCAGCACGAGGGCGTGGTCATAGGGGAGGTAGACCAAAAGCCCTAGATCCAACTAAACGTCAATTAGCAGTAAGACTTTATACCGAAAAACAATACACAATTATTGAAATATGTAAGTTGATGGGAATTTCCAAACCAACGCTCTACAACTATATTGCAGAGATAAAAACTGAACATGGTACATAAGCAAATCTCTGTAGAGGCACTTATTAATTTACGCCACCGCCTCGACGGATTGCCTAGCCGTTGTCAAGAGCGGCGAATTCTCATCGAAGAGACAGCAGCATTATATGGAGTGTCAACAGATACGCTATATCGCGCCTTGCGTAACTCATCACGCCCCAAATCCATAAATCGCTCAGATAGCGGAACACCCAGAAAACTTTCACTTGCGGAAATGGAACGTTACTGCGAGGTAATCGCGGCCATGAAAATCCGCACTAGTAACAAGAAAGGGCGACATATCTCCACAGTCCGGGCGATTGAACTGTTGGAGGAGTTTGGGATGGAAACACCCGATGGTTTTGTCCAACCAGATAAAGGTGCGTTAACTAGAAGCACCGTCAATTATTACTTAAAAACGTGGGGGTATGATCAAGAACGCATGACCAGGCAACCGCCTGCGGTGCGTTTTCAAGCAGAATACAGCAACGAATGTTGGCATTTCGACCTCAGCCCATCTGATTTAAAACACGTAAAACAGCCATCATGGGTAGAACCGGGTAGAGGTAATCCATTACTGATGCTTTATAGTATTGTTGATGACCGTAGTGGTTTATGTTATCAAGAATACCACTGTGTTTATGGGGAGGATGTGGAAGCTGCATTACGTTTCTTATTTAATGCGATGACAGCGAAAACAACCGACGGGTTTGCCTTTCAGGGGATTCCAGAGATGATTTATACCGATAACGGACCCATTGCGAAAAGCCACATATTTCAAAATGTGATGGATTGTCTGAGAATCAATCTTGTTACTCATATGCCTGCGGGTAAAGATGGTCGTCGGGTAACAGCCCGCTCCAAAGGCAAAGTAGAAAGACCTTTTCGGACAGTCAAAGAAGCTCACGAGACTTTGTATCACTTTCACGAACCGGAAAGCGACATTGAAGCTAACTTATGGTTGCGCCAATATTTGTTGCATTACAACGACAAACCACACCGCATCGAGCCGCATTCTCGGATGGAAGATTGGTTGCGAAATATACCTAAGTCTGGCTTACGTTCGATGTGTAGTTGGGAGCGATTCTGTACCTTTGCCCGCGAACCACAACGCCGGAAAGTGGGAACGGATGCTAGGGTATCGGTAGAGGGTGTGGCTTATGAGGTAGAACCTGACTTAGCAGGAGAAACTGTTTCTGGTGGATAAGTATAAGGAATTGGAGCCAACTGTTACACCTTTTAACGACCCTGACCCATACCAAGAATTTACTTATCCGACTGTATTGTTTGCTAAGAGGGCGATTTCTGAACAACTGGCCAAACCTTTGGCTAAATTGTCTCCTGAACAGTTGGCATTCATTGATGCCCTGCTGGCTGAGACTCTGAATAAAAAAGCGATTATTGAACGAGTGCGGCAATATTTCCGCTCCAATCAAGGAGAGGAACAAAATGCTCACTGAAGTTATGGAACACTTTCGGTTGCTCAGAGAGTTCCGCAAGGCTGGCTACTATGAGACAGAACACCAAAAACAATTGTTTAAGGATATTAAAGTCGCAATCCATTCAGGAAAGCTGGTTGCCATTACGGGAATTATCGGGTGTGGCAAGACGACGACTTTACGACGTTTGTTTGAGGTTTTGGAGAAAGAAGGCAAGATTTTAGTCTCGAAATCGCTTTCTGTTGATAAAAACCGAGCGACGCTACCAACACTGATTGCTGCCTTATTTTACGATTTAGCAACAGATAAGGAAATTAAAATTCCTGCACTTGGGGAAAAACGAGAACGGGAACTGCGTGACTTGATTAGAAAAGGTAAAAAGCCTGTGGCGTTGTTTGTAGATGAGGCTCACGACTTACATTACAGTACGCTCACAGGACTCAAACGTTTAATTGAGGTAGTTGAAGACGGTGGTGGTACGCTTTCAGTTGTGTTGGCTGGTCATCCTAAGCTGAAAAATGATTTACGCCGTCCAACTATGGAAGAAATTGGCTATCGGGCAACTGTCTTTTCCTTGGAGGGTATTGTTGGTAGTCAAAAAGAATATATTGAATGGTTGGTATCTAAATGTACTACTGAAGATACTCAAATAAGTGACATATTGGAGCCGGATGCTATTGACTTACTTGCCACGCGGTTGAGGACACCATTGCAAATCGAGCAACATTTGACACTAGCTTTCGAGGCTGCATACCTCTTTGGAGAAAAAACTGTTACCACAGCGATTATTGAGTCGGTTTTATCTAAGCAAATTGACGATTTGGAACCCACCTTAACCCGGCATGGCTACGATGTAAGAGGCTTGGCGGAACAGTTCAATGCCAAACCAGCGGAAATTAAATTGCTGTTTCGCGGACAACTTGACCCAGCGCGATCTCGTGAATTACACGAGCAAATGTTGGCGGCGGGACTGCCACTTTGAGCGGATTGAAACTGCGATAAAAATGTTAATATTTATAGTTGCATTTAATCCTGGTTGAAAGCGATGATTGCAGGTTGGTTGCATTTAATCCTGGTTCAGTTGCAATTAATTCTGGT
>NZ_JAYGGY010000078.1:0-195863 GCF_034931625.1 Anabaena cylindrica UHCC 0172
TAGAAAACAAGAATTAACTTCCGAACAGAAAGAAAAAAACAAAGAACTAGCTTCTGAACGAATCTTTGTTGAACACGTAATTCGTTTAGTCAAGATATTTAGAGTAGCTCAAGAAAGATTCAGATTGAATTCACATAAGTATGAGCAGATAATTATGATAATTTGTGGACTTGTTAGATTACGAATTGGAACATTTATCTTCTAGTTATGAGAACATCGAATTATGAACAATAAAATTATCAAAGAAGAGATAATATTTTTGTCTAATTCCCAACAGCACACATCTGTAATGCTTATTCTAGTGTAGAACGTGAGGATATTTGCAGTTAGCAATCGCTTTCCAAAAAGTATTCATAGTAGGAGTTTGACAGTTTTCGGAGATGTCTAATGGGTGATGTTGGGTTTCGTTCCTCAACCCAACCTACATTTGCCATGCCATTTGCGGAAGCTTAGTGGTATAATTTGAACACGGGTTTTAATCCCCAACTATATCTCTTTTGCAAAATTCACTTCAATTCCAGTATGAAAGTAGTATCTATTATTAACTATAAAGGTGGCGTTGGCAAAACCACTATCACCGCTAATCTGGGAACGGAATTAGCCTGTAGAGGGTATCGAGTGTTATTAATTGATGCTGATCCTCAGTGCAGTTTAACATTTTCCTTTTTTAATTTCGATAAATGGGATTGGTTTGAAGAAAAAGAACTGACGTTAAAGACATTTTTTACTTCATTAATAAAGCCTATTGCTAATTCTAAATCATTTAGTGATGTGAGAGTTAATCCAAGTAACATTAATAAAAAAATACAAGAACAGGGTGGAAAAGGTTCATTACATTTAATTGCTTCTCACTTAGAATTAATTAATATTGATATGAAACTTGCTGGTATTTTGGCAGGAGGAATTGACAGACATGAACAAGCAGAAAGATACTTCAATTGTTTTAGTTCAATTTCTAAAGGATTAGAAAAATTACAATCAAACTATGACTTTGTTTTAATTGACTGCCCTCCCAATTTCAACATTGTCACTAAAACATCTATAGCAGCTAGTAACTACATCTTAATACCATCAAGGCCGGACTATCTATCAATATTAGGCATATCATATTTAAAGAAAAGTGTTACGGATTTTGTCGAAGAGTATAATGACTATACAAAAAAAGCTAACATTCCAGTGATTTCTCCTAAAATTATTGGAGTAGTATTTACAATGGTAAAGGTTCATGCTGAACGACCAATTAATGCTCATCAAAGATTCATGGATAATGTTGTAAAAGAGCAAAAAATAAAGATTTTTGATGCTTTTATTAGAGAGTCTCAAAACATATTTGCAACAGCCCCAGAAAACGCAACTCCTGTTGTTTTAGGTTCATCTTCACCATCACATATTGTTAAAGAAATTAAAGAAATGGTAGATGAATTTGAATATTTGATTAATTAGATTGCTAGAAAATACTATGAATAACTACCAAGTTAACAACGAACATCACAATGATATTCCAAAGGAAGTAATTGAATTATTCGGAAAACAATGGATAAAATTTAATGATGAGCAAAAAAATGATATTTTGCAAGGTAACGCTCAACTTAGGGTAAATTGTTCTTATCCAAAAGCTGTTAAAAAGAAAGATATTTCATCTCGCAAACCTATTGATAAAACTCATCAATATGAAAATTTAGACTATACTCAACTTTCACAAAGATTAGATGAGTTAAATTCAAAAGAAGAGGGATTAGACTTTTTAAAATCGTCTTTCTCTACAAAAAAATCTCTAGAGTCTTTTGCAAAATTTTTGAAAGTCTCGACACAAAAACAAAATCTACAAGAACTGAGAGAAAGTATTGTTTCTGCAACAATAGGTTATCGGTTAACAATACAGTTTATTGAAAAAAGAAGAAGACCAAAACTAGAGGATGAATTTTTAGATGAAAATGAAAAATTTACTCAAGTAGTTAAATTTTGTATTTTTATTGATCTGGAATTGTATTTTCTTCTTCATATTGAGCTATTGCTTGTTCAATTATTTCATTATTCACATCTGTCAGATCAGATTTAGAATAAATTGTAGTGAGTATAATTCCTTGAGCATTTTTTAGATAATAAATCACTCTATATCCTCCACTTTTTCCTTTTTGAATGTTACTATTTTTAATACGAACTTTGAAAACTTGATATTTAACACCCGCAATTCTATCTCCAGGAATTTCACCTGCTTGTAGTTGATCAATTAAAGGTTGAATATCACTACGAATGGAACGATAGCGTTTAGCTAGTTCTCGCAAATCTCTTTGAAAACGAGGAGTAAGAGCAATTTCAATTGATAGTGGTTCATTATTCTGCATCTATTCCTTCCCACATTTGTGAAAGGGGTATAGTTTGTCCACTTAATGCTTCTTTTATTCCCTGATGAATACCTTCAATGACAATTTCTGTGGGTGTTTCTTCAAGAGATGAATTTTTCTCTAATTGGAAAATAGATTTTTGAATAAGTTGCAGTGCATAAGTTTCCACAGACAGTCCTTGCTGTTGTGCTTCCTGTATTAAATACTGTTCTAATTCTGGTGGTAAGCTGAGGGTTAGTGTCATAAGTCTATTGTGGGTAACTTTATATATTGTAAACCTGCAAAAACAAAAAATTAACTCCAAAATACTAATAAGCGTTGTTGGGTTTCGTTCTTCAACCCAACCTACGATTTATAATTGATCGGATAACCTGCACACCTACATTTAGGCATGAAACTGTGACCGAAACTGGAAAATACAAAGATACCGTCAACTTACCCAAGACTAACTTCGATATGCGGGCAAACGCAATCAAGCGCGAACCCGAAATCCAAAAATTCTGGGCAGAAAATAACATTTATTCTCAACTTTCAGAAAACAACCCCGGCGAATTATTTATACTGCACGATGGACCTCCCTATGCTAACGGCCAGTTGCATATTGGTCATGCCTTAAATAAGATTCTCAAAGATATTATTAACCGTTACCAACTCCTACAAGGTCGTAAAATTCGCTACGTTCCTGGCTGGGATTGTCACGGATTGCCGATTGAGTTGAAAGTTCTGCAAAATATGAAACAGGCAGAACGGCAAAATCTCACACCTTTGCAATTGCGACAAAAAGCCAAAGAGTTCGCACTGAAGACTGTTGATGAACAACGGGAAGGCTTTAAACGTTACGGGATTTGGGGTGATTGGGAAAATCCTTATTTAACCTTAAAACCAGAATACGAAGCCGCGCAAATTGGCGTATTTGGGGAAATGTTCCTCAAAGGTTATATTTATCGCGGTTTAAAGCCTGTGCATTGGAGTCCTAGTTCTAAAACCGCTTTAGCAGAAGCTGAGTTAGAATATCCTGAAGGTCACGTTTCTCGCAGTATTTACGCGGCTTTCCCGGTGGTGAAGGTTTCCGAAGGGTTGAAAGCTAGTTTGGATGCTTTCTTACCTGATTTAGGCGTGGCTGTGTGGACTACTACACCCTGGACTATTCCCGGTAATTTGGCTGTGGCTGTGAATGGTGCGTTGGAATATGCGGTGGTGGAGGTCTCACGCAAAGGCGCAAAGGCGCAAAGGGAATGCAGATATCTGATTGTTGCGGCTGAGTTGGTGGAAACGTTAGCTGCTAAGTTGGATGCTGAGTTGACTGTGAAGGTGCGTTTTTCTGGTCAGGATTTGGAAGGTACTATTTATCGTCATCCTCTTTTTGACCGTGAAAGTCCGGTGGTGGTTGGTGGTGATTATATCACTACTGAGTCAGGAACTGGGTTGGTACATACTGCGCCTGGTCATGGTCAGGAAGACTACATTGTTGGTCAGCGTTACGGTTTGCCGATTCTTGCTCCTGTTGATGATAGTGGGAATTTTACGGATGAAGCTGGTAAGTTTGCTGGCTTGAATGTTTTGGGTGAGGGGAATCAAGCGATTATTGACGCTTTGAATGAAGCGGGTTCTCTGTTGAAGGAGGAAGCTTATCCTCACAAGTATCCTTATGATTGGAGAACGAAGAAACCGACTATCTTCCGGGCTACTGAACAATGGTTTGCTTCTGTGGCTGGTTTTCGGGAAGATGCTTTAAAGGCTATTTCATCTGTGCGTTGGATTCCCGCACAAGGTGAGAATAGAATTACACCTATGGTTGCAGAAAGATCCGATTGGTGTATTTCTCGTCAGCGTTCTTGGGGTGTTCCTATTCCGGTGTTTTATGATGAAGCAACTGGGGAAGTTTTGCTCAATGAGGAAACTATTAACCACGTTCAAGCTATCATTGCCGAGAAGGGTTCGGATGCTTGGTGGGAGTTGTCGGTGGCGGAGTTGTTACCGGAACAATATCGCAATAATGGCAAGAGTTACCGCAGAGGTACGGACACGATGGATGTCTGGTTTGATTCTGGTTCTTCTTGGGCAGCGGTAGCCAAGCAAAGACCGGAGTTATGCTATCCTGTCGATATGTATTTGGAAGGTTCTGATCAACATCGGGGTTGGTTTCAATCTTCTCTTTTAACTAGTGTGGCAGTTAATGGTATTGCACCTTATAAAACGGTTTTAACTCATGGTTTTGTCTTGGATGAAAATGGACGAAAAATGAGTAAATCGGTAGGGAATGTGGTTGATCCCCAAGTTATGATTAACGGTGGAAAAGACCAGAAGAAAGAACCTGCTTATGGTGCAGATGTTTTGCGGTTGTGGGTTTCTTCGGTTGATTATTCTGGTGATGTCCGGTTGGGTGGTAACATCATTAAGCAATTAGCTGATGTGAGAAATAAGATTCGCAATACGGCACGGTTTTTGTTGGGTAGTTTGCATGATTTTGATCCTCAAAAAGATGCTGTAGATTTTGATGATTTGCCAGATTTAGATAAGTATATGTTGCACCGCATTCGTGAGGTGTTTAATGAGGTGACGGAAGCTTTTGATAGTTTCCAGTTTTTCCGCTTTTTCCAAACTGTGCAGAATTTCTGTGTTGTGGATTTGTCGAATTTCTATTTAGATGTTGCGAAGGATAGATTGTATATAAGTGCTGCTGATGCTTTCCGTCGTCGTAGTTGTCAAACGGTGTTGCAGATTGCTTTGGAGAATTTGGCGAGAGCGATCGCACCAGTTTTATGTCATACTGCTGAGGATATCTGGCAATTTATCCCCTACGAAATGCCCTCTAAGTCAGTGTTTGAGGCTGGTTGGGTGCAGGTAGATGAGGAATGGGAAAATGAAGATTTAGCCGAATTTTGGGATACTCTGCGTACACTCCGCAACGATGTTAATAAGGTTTTAGAACAAGCGCGGATAGAAAAAATGATTGGTTCTTCCTTGGAAGCGAAGGTTTTACTGCATATTCCTCATAAACAGTTACGCGAAGCTATCCAAGGTTTCAATCCCTTGCAGGGTAATGGTATTGATGAATTGCGGTATTTATTGCTGACTTCCCAAGTGGAAATTTTAGATGCCGCTACCAAGATTTCCGGGCTGAAATATACCACCACCACAGAAGATTGGACTATAGGCATAGTAAACGCAGATGGTGAAAAATGCGATCGCTGTTGGAACTATTCTACTCATGTTGGTGAATCTGAAGAACATCCTTTACTGTGTGAAAGATGTGTTCCCGCATTAGCTGGGGAATTTTAATATCATATAATGTAAAGGTTTAGCAGTGCTAAATCTTTACAAAATCAAGACTCAAAGTATTTATAAATCCTCATTTCTCGTAACCGTTCAGGGGGTGTAAAGAAGACGAAAAACCACCCAGAAAATCAAGCAATAAAATTAGGCAGCTTTCAACTTTTCAGAATCATCAGAACAAGCAGTAGCTTCTGGAAGCAAAGAAGGCGCAGTTTGACCACAACGAGTAGCTAGTCTCTCGCTTGATAAAAATTTAGCATTTGATAAAAGTCAAAACCTTCCGCAAAGTGAAACCATTAAAGTAACGAATGTACCTTTTTCATTGAGTATCACAGTTGGTTGACAATAATTTGTTGCAGTTCTAAAAGCATATTGCCTCAGAGATTGTCAATTTTTTGAGAAT
Source organism: Anabaena cylindrica UHCC 0172 (assembly GCF_034931625.1). Lineage (GTDB taxonomy): Bacteria > Cyanobacteriota > Cyanobacteriia > Cyanobacteriales > Nostocaceae > Anabaena > Anabaena cylindrica_A. The sequence goes on from NZ_JAYGGY010000078.1 coordinate 6,025, forward strand.
TGTCTTTCTTTATAATATGACCAAAATTTAAAATCTAACTTTCACATTCACCTCCAGTAGGTATTTCCTGTAAAATCAACATCTGAAAGATAGTGAAACAGGAGAACCCAGGCGTGCCTACACTCGGTGTAAATATTGACCATATCGCTACCATTCGCCAAGCTAGACGGACAGTAGAACCAGATCCTGTGGCGGCTGCGGTGTTGGCAGAATTAGCAGGTGCAGATGGAATTACCGTACATTTACGGGAAGATAGAAGACATATTCAAGATAGAGATGTGCGAATTTTAAGGCAAACGGTGCGATCGCACTTAAACTTAGAAATGGCTGCAACTGATGAAATGTTGGGAATTGCTCTCGACATCAAACCCAATTATGTAACATTAGTACCCGAAAAACGCGAAGAAGTCACCACAGAAGGCGGTTTGAATATTGTCGGGCAAGTTGCTAGAATAGGTGAAATAGTTGATAAACTGCAAAGTGCTGGCATTCCCGTAAGTCTGTTTATTGATGCCGAAACAGCACAAATAGAAGCTTCTGTCAAGGTGCAAGCTAAGTTTATTGAACTACACACAGGGCAATATGCAGAAGCCAAAGACGAAACAACTCGCCAACGTGAATTAGCTTTATTAGCGCAAGGTTGCGAGCAAGCGATTAAAGCAGGGTTGCGGGTCAATGCCGGACATGGACTCACATACTGGAATGTTTACCCCGTAGCGGCGCTTCCAGGCATGGAAGAACTCAACATTGGTCATACTATCATCAGTCGGGCAGCTTTGGTAGGAATGGAAAGAGCAGTCCGAGAGATGAAACAAGCCATACTGGGTAATTGGTAATGGGTAATTGGTAATTGGTAATTGGTAATTGGTAATTGGTAAATATTTATCTTTCCCCTGCCCTCTGCCCCCTGCCCTCTGCCTTTTGCCTCCGAGGGGTGTTAGCTGCGAAATCCTAGAAAAAATAAAGTCACATTTGTAAAACTCAGACTTCTATGACTTCCACACAGTCTAACAACCTGCCGCTTTGGGTACAGGATCGGGATACAGTGATTGCATACAGTACTCATGCCCAATGGCGTTATCAGACACCACCAGATTATAGTCGTTCAAAAGAAAATCTGGCTAAAGAGAGTATCTGTAATCACTTAGACGGTACACTAGAAGCGATCGTGCAGAACTTGGTGAGAACCTTGGAAATGGAGGTATCTTTCAAAAGTAACCCCCAGCAATGGTTATCTATTGCTAATGATCAGTTTCGAGCCAGTACTAATGGGGGTCAAGAGTACACCGCAGCCGATTTATCTGCCCAGGGTACTTATAACCTATTTATGGCTGATTCCGAACATTACAAAGCTTCTGAAGAAAGTTTTGAATCATCGGCTAAAATCTTTCACAGTACATTTCCTCAAGGTTTTCCTTGGGAAGTGCTGGAAGTTTATTCAGCCCCACCTATTGTTACGTTCAAGTGGCGACACTGGGGACATTTCCAGGGTGCTTACAAAGAGTTTGCACCGACTGGGGAGACAGTGGAAATTATCGGTATGAGTGTAGCTCGTGTCACCGATGATTTAAAAGTTATATCCTTGGAACACTATTTTGACAACAACCTGTTTTTGGAGAAACTGACAGCAGGTGGCAAACTAGTAAATAGTGAAAGCAAGGAAAAAAATGGTGGTGGTTGTCCCTTTAGTTCTTGGTTTAAGGGATTCAAAAAAAGTTAACTGATTTGGGTACAGAAATGCTCCTGTACCCTATAAATTGTTAAATAGTAACCAAAGGATATGAAAATGCAAACATACTATTACGTCTTGGCTAGTCAACACTTTCTACTCGAAGAAGAACCAATACACGAAGTTTTGAAAGAACGCACTCGTCATTACCACGAACAAGAAAAAGAAATTGATTTTTGGTTAGTTAAGCACCCAGCTTTTCTGGAAGCACCGGAAATGAAGCAGATAAAAGCAAAGTGTCCTCAACCTGCGGTGGCAATTATTTCTACTAATTCTCAATTTATTACTTGGTTAAAATTGCGATTAGAGTATGTAATCACCGGGGAATTTACGGCTCCTTCCGCAACAATTTCTGATCCTTTGGCATCTTTGACAACTGTTTCATAAAGTTCCATATATTTTCTTATCAGTTGCTGAGATAGAGGAGAGTAATGATAAATATTTGTTTATCTTTATTTATGTTTATTTGCTCTTCCTCTACAAATTTAAAGGTAAGAACAAGTAGGGTTTGCTGTTCGCGGAGCGTGCCGTTAGACATATAAAGCAAAAACCTATATATAGCAATTACCATTCAAGTGAGGTACAAGTTGTAATAATTAAACGCAGATGGACGCAGATAAACGCAGATGATTTTGTACTTCACTCGACTAGGAAACGCTATATATCAATAGTTTGAAGGTTGAAAATATAAATAAGATGCAAGGAATAAGCGTTGATACCATCAAAAAACTATCACTTAACCCGATTCAAGACTATTCTTACCTCCTTCTAATTCTTCCTCTTGCTAATTCTTCCTCCTGACTCCTAGCCCTAACGAAAAGACTTTTTTAGCAAGCCCTAAGTAGTTTTATACATCTTGTAAAATACACAATATCAGGTATCCAATGTTTGTGCAAAGAATTCATTTTTTAACAAGTGCTTTATTATTAGCGATTGCTCCCTTTATTGGTGGTATTAATTCTGTTTTAGCCCAACAAGCTATTCCTGTGTGTCAACCTCCTAATACAGGTGAGTATCTTTTATTAGTTGTTAGTCCTACAACTAGTAGTCAACAACAATTACGCAGTGCTTTACCATCTGATTTGAAACCTGTTACGTGTAAATATCTGAATGAAACAGTAACGCGGATTGGTGGGTTTAACAAGATTGATGATGCTAATCGTTGGGCAAAATATGTGAACAATATTGTGGGATTATCTGCCATTATCACTACTCGACCCACAGCACCAACAGTAACACCGGCAAGAATTGCACCACCTGCAATAGTTACTTCTCCACCGTTAGCAAATCAGAGAGTCAGCTATAATCCTAAAGTTTTGGGAGATGGTTATGCTGTACTGGTAGATTATTTCAATCGTCCAGAAATGGCAAGTAGTTTGCAAAGAGCAGTAGGGGGTAATGTGGGTCTTGTTTCCTATGGACAACGCCCTTATTTATTGGCTGTTTATACTACCAATCAAACAGAGGCATACAAAACGTTAGAAAAATTAAATGAGGGTGGGTTTTTTGCCCTCTTAGCAGATGGTAGAAAAGTGATGTTACTGCGTTCAGCAGTAAGTTCCAAGTGATTTTTTCAAACAGTTATCAGTTGACAAATAACTCATGATCATTCCTCAATACTTACCTAAAATCCAAAATCTAAAATCCAAAATTGTCTGACTAATAACTAATAAGCTGCTCTAGATAACCAATAAATAGCTACACCCAAAACCGCACCAGCTATGACTTGAACTGGTGTATGTCCAAGTAATTCCTTGAGACGGTCTTGGTTAAAGTCTGGTTTTTCGTGAAATAATTCGTCAATCATTTGATTGAGTATGCGAGCTTGTTTACCGGCTGCTTGACGCACTCCAGCTGCGTCGTACATGACAATGATGGCAAAAATCACGGCTACAGCGAAATCAGGAGATGCCCAACCTAGAGTTTGTCCGACACCAGCGGCTAAGGCTGTTACCAAAGCTGAATGGGCGCTGGGCATACCTCCGGTGGTTACTAAGACACGCATATCTATTTTGCGATGTTTGATGACTTCAAAGATGAGTTTTAATCCTTGAGCAACAAAACAAGCTACAAGAGCAACCAGCAGCACCCTGTTGTTTAAAATGTCGCCTATGTCCTGCATGGTGTTTTGGTTAGGTAATTAGTTAAATATGGGCAGTGGTTGTGTGTTGAGGAACAGTTTTTATGTAAGCCAAAATGCCAAATCCGCCTAGTACAGCAGAAATTGTTAAATAGATGGATATATTTAAAGCCTTCTGCTTTTTAGGTTTTGACGTTAGTGATTGCGACTAACTATATAATGAGCGATCGCTTGCAGAGGTATGGCTTTGTCTCCATAAGATACCAATTCTGCACAAGCTGACTCAACTAGTTGTTGGGCTTTTACCCGTGATTCGTCAATTCCCCACAGGCTGGGATAGGTGACTTTCTCGGCTTTGAGGTCTTTACCTGCGGTTTTCCCTAGTTGCTCTTGGGTAGAGGTGATATCCAGAATATCATCAATGATTTGGAATGCCAGTCCAATATTTTGCGAATAACGAGTTAATTTTTCGACATCTTCAGCAGATGCACCAGCAATAACTCCGCCACAAACAACACAAGCTTCTAAGAGGGCGGCTGTTTTGTGGTTATGAATAAAATTCAGTGTTTCCAGGGAAATATCTGACTTACCTTCTGAATCTAAATCTACTACTTGACCACCAACTAAACCAGCCGCTCCCAAGGCCTTACCCAATCGAGCAATTACTTGTAAAGCTCGCTCTCTCGGCACGTTTTGGGGTGTTTGGGTGGCGACAAACTCAAAAGCTAAAGCCAATAAGCCATCCCCTGCTAAAATCGCAATATCTTCGCCGTAAACCTTGTGATTGGTTAATTTACCGCGACGGTAATCATCATTATCCATTGCGGGGAGGTCATCATGAATCAACGACATGGTGTGGATCATTTCCACTGCACAAGCCGTTGGCATGGCCATTTCAATTGTGCCACCAATCATTTCTGAGGTAGCAAGACAAAGAATGGGACGCACGCGCTTACCTCCGGCTAATAGGGAGTAGCGCATGGCTTCATAAATTTTTTCTGGGTAAACGACAGGAATAGCCTGATCTAAAGCATTGTCACAAAGCTTTTGTCGTTCTTTGAGATAGGAGGCGAGGTTAAACTTGGTTTCCTCTGATTTTTTCTGAAAGTTATCCGTTGCTACCATTCCTAGAGTCCTAAAATTTTCAGTTGCTTGCAATATATATGAAGATTTTACGGTGTGCTGGAGCAGAAAGATTCACTGGTAATTTTATTTTTGGATTTTAGATTTCGTAGTGAGCGCTCAGTCGAACGATTTTGGATTTTAGCTTGATTTTTTAGTTGAAACTAGGGGTTTTGAGCAAAAAAATCTTAAATCGTTACAGTTACACTCAGTTTAGAATTATTACTGCTGATAGTAACTACCAAGGTAGTCAAGAAAGCATTGATTACTCCAAGCCTTAAACCAACTGCTTTTACACTCACCACTCACCACTCACCACTCACCACTCAGTACTCGGTACTCGGTACTCTAATTACCCGTTGCACTTAAATAGCTAGAAACTGTATTTTGCAATAGCATAGCGACTGTCATTGGCCCGATACCACCAGGAACGGGGGTGATATATTCTGCCACTTTAGCCGTTGATTGAAAGTCGATGTCACCAACTAAACGACTCTTACCATTGCTATCAGTAATGCGATTTATCCCCACATCTACCACGACAGCGCCCGGTTTCACCATCTCAGCAGTGATGAGTCCGGGAAGGCCTGCGGCAGCAATGAGAATATCAGCATTTTGGGTGATGGATTTTAAATCATGCGATCGCGAATGGGCTATGGTGACAGTGGCATTAGCTTCTAATAGCATCAAGGCCATGGGCTTACCCACTAAAATACTACGTCCTACCACCACTGCTTGTTTTCCCACCAAAGGAATTTTATATTCTTCTAGCAGTCGCATGACACCAGCGGGGGTGCAACTGCGTAAACCCGACTCACCCCGCACCAGTCTTCCTAAGTTCACTGGGTGAAGTCCATCTGCGTCTTTATCGGGTGCAATTTGATGTAACAGTGCTATTGAGTCTAAATGATTAGGTAAAGGCAACTGTACCAAAATCCCATCTACCCGTTCATCTTGGTTAAGTTCACTAATTACTTCCTCTAGCTCTGTTAAGGTAGTTGCGGCAGGAAAATGCTTACCAAAAGAGGCAATACCCACTTTAGTGCAGGCTTTTTCTTTATTACTTACATAAGCTGCTGATGCGGGATTATCCCCCACCATCAACACTGCTAAACCAGGAGGTCGGCCAATTTTGGGTTGTAATTGTGCGATCGCATCAGCCAATTCTTGATGTATTTTAGCAGCTAATGCCTTACCATCAAGCAGTTTGGCAGTTTGTGTTTCCATAAAATTTACCTGTAAAGGAACTGGGAACTGGGGGAGAATTATCTCAAATGACCAATAACTAATGACTAATGACTATTTTCTCAGATTAGCTGCGTCAACTGAAGGATAAAGAAGAAAAGGATAAATTAAAAACAGTTGTTCTGTCCATTTCCTGTAATCAGCACAACTTGGTATGAATGGAAACTTGATAAAACTGGTAACAAGGTCAGAATTCATGCAAAAATCCTCTCAATCGCTTGCGTTTAGGCAACAAGCAAAACTTATTTCTATGAAATCTTTTTACCAAGGATTAAGCGTTTTTCTGGTACTAGGACTTTGTAGTTGTGGTAACGGAAAACCTGGGGAATTGAACTTAAATAATCTGAGAATTGGCGCTAACGTTACACCGATTCAGGCAATTAAACCAGCACAAGACAAACGTACTACTACAGTTTACATCCAAGGCAAGGTAGAAAAACAAGCTCCTTTAGTTAAACAGCAAGCATATCAAATCGCTGACTCAACAGGCAAAATCTGGGTTGTGACAAATCAAAAAAATTTCCAAGTGGGACAAGATGTAGTGTTGAAAGGTAAAGTAAAATACAAAAGCATTCCTTTAGCTGGTCAAGAGTACGGAGAGATTTATTTAGAAGAAGAATAATGAAAATCAACAAAAAGGGATTACTATCCTGCACACAAAACCATCAAACACACGTAATTCCACATAAAAAATCCCAATAAATTTATCCAAAGGAGTAATTTATGAATAATCAAATACCACAAGTAGCAATTGTAATTCTCTACCAAAACGACAAATATCTCATGCAGCTACGCGACAATATCCCCAATCTCGCTGCTGCTGGTTGCTGGGGATTATTTGGAGGACATTTAGAACCAGGAGAAACCCCAGAAATTGCACTCGTGCGAGAAGTAATTGAAGAAATTGGTTACGAATTACCATCTTTTAGCAAATTTGGAATGTATTCCGACGAGAAAGTTATCCGTCATGTTTTTCAAGCACCATTATTAGTGGAATTAGATCAATTAGTTTTAAGCGAAGGTTGGGACATGGGACTATTAACACCAGAAGATATTCACAGAGGTAATTGTTATTCAGCCATAGCAAATGAAGTCAGATCCTTAGGAACTACTCATCAAAAAATCATGTTGGACTTTATTAATAAAAAATGAAAAATTTCTATATTCTAATTATATAATTCCCAATCAATGCCGATACCCGATCATTTAAAACTTAATAAATACAATGGAATTAGTTTCATGCAAATAGCAAATAAACTACCGCAATGGGTAAGTATAGGTTTAGCCTTTCCTATCATCATTCTTAATTCTTGGTTATCAATTCAAGTTGTACATTATTTTCAACCCCTAGTCAGCGTTGTTGCTGCTGCAATTTTATTATCTTTTGTTTTAAACTATCCGATTAAATTTTTTCAGAAACGCGGAGTACCTCGTAGTTTAGCAATTGTGGGAGTATTGCTATTAGCTATAATATTTCTGGGTGCTGTAGGTGTTATCTTAGTACCATTAATTCTCGAACAACTGAACGAATTAGTTAATATTCTTCCCTTCTGGATTGAGTCTGGAACTGATCAACTACAAGCATTTTTAAATTGGGCAGCTACACAACAACTACCTTTGAATTTAAGTGGTGTAGCAACTCAGCTTTTAGAAAAAATTTCTAATCAATTTCAGTCATTTACTGGCAAAATACTTGGTTTTGCCTTCGATACAATTGGCGCTTTAGTAAATATCATCCTCACATTAGTCCTAACCGTTTATCTAATCTTAAATGGAGAAAGTTTGTGGAATGGAATCTATCAATGGTTTCCGCGAAATATTGGTACAAAAGTTAGAGATTTATTGCGAGAAGATTTTCAAAACTATTTTATTGGTCAAGCAACATTAGGTGCCGTATTAGGTGTGGTAGTGACTCTGGCATTTGTAGCGCTACGAGTCCCCTTAGCATTACTTTTTGGCATCGCAATTGGTCTTTTTTCTCTCTTTCCTTTTGGTACAGGTATAGGTATTGCTATAGTCAGTTTATTGGTAGCGTTAAAAAACTTTTGGTTAGGGGTAGAAGTTTTAGGAGTAGCTGTTGCTATTGATCAAATAAACTCTAATGTTATCGCACCGCGTATTTTGGGTAATTTAACAGGTTTAAATCCTGTTTGGGTAGTAATTTCTTTATTGTTAGGTGCGAAGTTGGGCGGCGTTTTAGGTTTGTTAGTGGCTATTCCTCTCGCTAGTTTTATTAAGGATATTGCTGATAGTTGGCGGGCTGGTGAGTTGAGGAAGATTGAAGAGGTAATTGAAACGCAGAGGGGCGCGGAGGTTAGCGCGGAGGTTCGCTGAGGGTTGTTGATGATTTTTGGGTGGGGTTGATTTTGGTTACGATAAAGATAAGCAATATTTTCGGAGTTGATTATGCTTAAAAAACTCATTCTCGAAAATTGGAAAAGTTTTCGTTATGCTGAACTTCCACTTGATCCTTTGACGGTTCTGATTGGAACTAATGCAAGTGGTAAGTCTAATGTGGTTGAAGCTTTGGAATTTTTGCAAAGAATAGCTAATAACGAGAAAATTGAAACAGCTTTAGCAGGAGATAAAACACTTTCTCCTATTCGTGGTGGTGTAGAATGGGCTGCACGAAAGCCTGAAAATAAATTCTCACTAAAAGCTTCAGTTCAGTTAGAAGATGGTGACAGTGATTATATTTATACTATAAAAGTAGCAACAGAACCTTTCGCTCGTATTTTAGAAGATTCTATACTAATTCAAGATTATCAGAATAATAATCAACACAATCCCGATAGTTATTATTTATCCAAATTGAATTATAAATATAGTTTATTACAAAAAAAACCTATTTCTACAAGGTTTGAATTTTTAGATGAAGAGTCTGGTGGCTTAGATAACTAATATACCCAAATATTAGCAACAATTCAAAATATTTTTATTCTCAATCCCATTCCTTCCAAAATACGTGATTTTTCACGGCTTTCTGAGAATATGGAAAGTGATGGATCAAATATTGCCGGTGTATTAGCAGCATTATCTGATGAAAAAAAAATAGAAGTCGAATCAACTTTATCTTACCACATAAAAGATTTACCAGAAGGTGATATTAAAAAAGTATTTGCAGAACCAGTTGGTAGACTTAGAACAGATGCAATGCTTTACTGCGAAGAAGAATGGAAACCTGGAGAAATTACAGAAATTGATGCTAGAACTATGTCAGATGGAACATTACGCTTTTTAGCAATTATCACAGCATTACTCACACGCCCAGAAGGTAGTCAAATTGTAATTGAAGAAATAGATAATGGTTTACATCCTTCCCGTGCAGCATTATTGGTAAAAATATTAAAAGAAATTGGCACTAAACGCAATATTGATATTTTACTAACTACCCATAACCCTGCTTTACTTGATGCTTTTGGTTCAGAGATAGTTCCATTTGTAGTTGTTGCACATCGAGACTCTGAAACCGGAGAAAGTAAACTTACTCTTTTAGAAGATATTGATAACTTCCCAAAATTGTTTGCGTCATATTCTTTGGGACAAATGACAACTAAAGGCGCAATTGAACGCAGCCTTTCTCATGGGGAGTAATTGAAATCATGAGAAAAGTTTTATTAATAGATACGTCTTTATTGTGTGTCTGGTTAAAAGTTCCAGGAAAAGAAACTGCGGGTAATAATAAATGGGATTTTGAACTTGTCAATGAGAAAATTCAATTAGAAATTGAAAAAGGAACAACTTTGGTACTTCCATTAGCTACAGTTATAGAAACAGGTAATCATATTGCACAAGCTAAAAATACAAGTTCAGACAGTAAACTGATAACATCTAAAAGATTTGCAAAAATCATGATTGATGCTGCTGATATAAACAATCCTTGGGCTGCTTTTAGCGAACAAATTGTACTTTGGGACGCGGAAGGATTGAAAAAATTAGCAGATAAATTTCCTAATCAAGCTGTAGAAAAAACTTCGATGGGAGATGCTAGTATTGTAGTCATAGGTTGGCATTATCATCAAAAAGATTATGACGTAGAATTTCTGACTGATGATAATGGTTTGAAATCTCAAGAACCACCACAACCAACTCCACCTACACGTCGTAGTAGCCGCAGAAAATGATAAAGTGAATGAATAGTATTTTAGATAGATATTTTAATATTAGGAGAAAAGAATGGAAGGTAAAAGATTTATTCATAAAATTAAATTAACAAACTTTCTTTCCTATGGAAGTGAGGGAGAAGAAATTGAACTACAACCATTAAATGTGTTAATTGGACCAAATGGTTCTGGTAAATCGAATTTAATTGAAGCAATTGGATTGTTGCAAGCAACACCAGGAAATTTAACGGCTCCTATTCGGGAAGGAGGAGGTGTAAGTGAGTGGCTTTGGAAAGGTGAAAAAGGTATTCCAACAGCCGAAATTGAAGCAATTATAGATTACCCACAAGGAATAATGCCTCTACGTTATAAACTTGGGTTTACTATGGTTAATCAAAGGCTGGATATAGTAGATGAAGTTGTAGAAAATGAACATCGAAACTATGAAGAGGCAAAAGATGTATATTTTTTCTACCGCTATCAAAACGGACGACCTAGTTTAAATGTGAGAAGTATTCCTGATGGACAAGCAGGTACAGATACAGGTAGAATTCCACGCAGCTTACGTCAAGAAGAAATTAGTCCAAATCAATCAGTATTATCCCAAAAAAAAGATTTAGATTCTTATCCAGAATTAACTTATTTAGGCAATGAATTTTCTAAAATTCGTACTTATAGAGAATGGAATTTAGGAAGATATACACCGCCAAGAATGGCGCAACCTGCTGATTTACCTAATGATTTTCTAGATGAAGATGCTAGAAATTTAGGTCATGTTTTAAATAATTTAGATTATGCAGGAAAAAAACCAGAATTACTCCAGCATTTACAGAAATTCTATCATGCAGTAGATGATATTACGGTTAGAGTAGAAAGTGCCACATTGCAGGTATTTCTTCGTGAAAAAAAATTGGGTTCAGCAGTTCCAGCAACAAGGCTTTCAGATGGTACACTTCGTTATTTATGCCTATTAACTATACTATGTCATCCCAGTCCGCCACCTTTAATTTGTATTGAAGAACCGGAATTAGGTTTACATCCAGATATCATGCACATCATAGCTGAGTTACTAATTCAAGCTTCTCAACGCACCCAACTAATTGTAACTACCCATTCTGATGCTTTAATTACTGGTTTAAGTCAATATCCTGAATCTGTGTTAGTGTGTGAACGCAATAATCAAGGCTCTTATCTTAAGCGTCTTCAAAGTGATAGATTAAAAAAGTGGTTAGAAAAATATACTCTTGGCGATCTTTGGCGTATGGGTGAAATTGGTGGAAATCGTTGGTAATGGAGATTTACATTTATATTGAAGGTGCGGGAAATGAAGATGATACTGAACTAATGCCTAGACAACGCCTTGGGTTTCGTAGTGGTATCATAAGTGGAAAAGAAACAACTAGAAGTTTAAGTCCTGGTTTTTATAATTTTTTCCAAGAACTATATGAGATTGCTGACAACAATGATATTAAAATTAGGTTGATTATGTGCGGTTCGCGCGTAACAGCTTATCAAAATTTCAAATGGGGATTGGCAGATCATTCTGAAGCTTTCAATATTTTACTTATAGATTCTGAATCTCCAGTCTCTCCTCATGATACTCCTTGGCAACATCTTAGAAAAAGAAGAGATGATCAATGTTGGATTCAAGGAGATGATCTCAATTATGATGATGATCAATGTCACTTTATGGTTCAAGCAATGGAAGCATGGTTTGTCGCTGATATTGATGCTTTAAGAAACTTCTATCGTGAAGGATTTAGAGAAGAACAAATTATGCGTGGCATGGCAAGATATGAAAATGTAGAACAAGTTTCCAAAGCTACGTTATTTCAATGGTTAAAAGCAGCAACTCGTAATTCCAAGAATGGTACATATAAAAAAGAAACTAAACGCGCTCATGCTTTAGAAATTTTGAAACTTCTGAATGCTTCTACAGTTCGTCAAGCTTCCCCTTATTGCGATCGCATTTTTACCACTCTAACAGCAGTCATGGGCGTATCCAGCAGTAGTGCGGACTAAAAATAAATAAACTTTAAGCGATCGCACTCCCAGCACCCCACATAAAGCTATCATCGGATAAATTGCCTAATCTGTGCCTAAACTCTCAGCATCTACCATGACGACTCCGACACCAGAACAAAATCAACCTATTACACCTCTTAGCGATACAAATCTGGTAGAAGACCGCAGCAAGCTGAGTAAGATGTATCAGCACTATGTAGAAATGAAGGATAAATATCCTCATGCGTTGCTGCTATATCGCGTCGGTGATTTTTTTGAAACTTTTTTCCAAGATGCTGTAACAGTATCTAGAGAATTAGAATTAGTTTTAACCAGTAAACACGGTGGTGAACTCGGCCGCGTCGCTATGACCGGTGTACCCCACCACGCTTGGGAACGCTACACAACCCTACTGGTAGAAAAAGGTTACGCTGTGGTGATTTGCGACCAAGTGGAAGACTCTGCTGATGCTATTGGTTTGGTAAAACGCGAAGTTACCCGCATCCTCACACCGGGGACTTTGTTAGAAGAAGGAATGTTAAAAGCAAGTCGTAATAATTACCTGGCGGCTGTGGTAATTGCGGTTAACCATTGGGGTTTAGCCTACGCAGATATATCAACAGGGGAATTTCTCACCTGTCAAGGTAGTGATTTAGAGCATCTTACTCAAGAACTAATGCGGTTGCAACCTTCAGAGGTGCTATTCCCCACCAATGCACCAGATTTAGGTACTTTACTACGTCCAGGGGAAACTTCACCGTCTCTTCCCCAATGTTTACCACCAACATTTTGCTATAGTTTGCGATCGCAACTGCCTTTTTCCCAAGCTGAAGCTAGAAGTAAATTATTGCAGAAATTCAAAGTGCGATCGCTTGAAGGTTTAGGTTGTGAACATCTCCCCCTCGCTGTTCGCGCCGCTGGTGGACTATTAGAATATATCGAAGATACCCAAAAAGAAAACACCGTTTTTCTGCAACTATTAAATACCTATACCCTGACTGATTATCTCATCGTTGACCACCAAACCCGACGCAACTTAGAAATTACCCAAACCGTTCGTGATGGCACATTTCACGGTTCTTTATTGTGGGCTTTAAATAGAACTAGTACCGCAATGGGTGGACGGGCTTTAAGAAGATGGTTGTTACAACCGCTACTTGATATTAAAGGGATTAAATCACGCCAAGATAGCATTCAAGAATTAGTTACAAATACCCCTCTTCGTCAAGATTTACGGCAGTTATTACGACAAATCTACGATTTAGAACGTTTAACAGGTCGTGCAGGTTCAGGGAGAGCAAATGCACGGGATTTAGTTGCTTTAGCTGATTCTCTCTCCCGTTTACCTGAATTATCATACATAGCATCAGAGGCGCAATCCCCATTTCTAAAAGCTTTGCAAAAAGTACCCGCTGTACTGGAAGAATTGGCAAAAAAATTACAACTTCATATAGTAGAATCACCACCTATTCATCTCAAAGAAGGAGGATTAATTCGTCCGGGGATAAACCCACAGTTGGATGAAAGAAAAGCGACTGTGAAAGGTGATCAACAATGGATTGCAAATTTAGAAGTTGATGAAAGGGTGAGAACGGGAATTCCAAATTTGAAAGTGGGATTTAATAAAACTTTTGGTTATTACATTAGTATTTCTCGTTCCAAATCTGATCAAGTTCCCGATAATTACATTCGTAAACAAACTCTGACAAATGAAGAACGTTACATCACTCCAGATTTGAAGGAACGAGAAGCGCGAATTCTCACAGCTAGGGATGATTTGAATCAGTTGGAATATGAGATTTTTGCAGCTTTGCGGGAAGAAGTGGGTAGTCATGCGGAAATTATTCGCAATATTTCCCGTGCGGTAGCGGCTGTAGATGTGTTGTGTGGTTTGGCGGAATTGGCTGTACATCAAGGTTACTGTCGTCCTGAAATGCTTGCGGGGCGAGAGATTGCGGTTGTTGATGGTCGTCACCCAGTGGTGGAACAGTCTTTACCTGCTGGGTTTTTCGTTCCTAATTCTACGGGTTTGGGTGGAGAAACAAACCGCAGAGACGCAGAGAACGCGGAGGAGGAGAAGCCTGATTTGGTGATTTTGACGGGGCCAAATGCGAGTGGGAAGAGTTGTTATTTGCGTCAGGTGGGGTTAATTCAGTTGATGGCACAGATTGGTAGTTTTGTGCCGGCTCGGTCTGCTAGGCTGGGAGTGTGCGATCGCATTTTTACCCGTGTTGGGGCTGTGGATGATTTAGCAACTGGTCAATCTACTTTTATGGTGGAGATGAATGAAACTGCAAATATCCTCAATCATGCAACTGCTAAATCTTTGGTTTTGTTAGATGAAATTGGTCGCGGAACTGCAACTTTTGACGGGTTATCAATAGCTTGGGCTGTAGCAGAATATTTAGCCGTAGAAATTCAATCTCGAACTATTTTCGCCACCCATTATCATGAGTTAAATGAACTAGCTAGTATTGTTCCTAATGTAGCTAATTATCAAGTTACAGTTAAAGAATTACCTGACCAAATTATCTTTTTACATCAAGTTCAACCAGGTGGTGCTGATAAATCCTATGGTATTGAAGCTGGAAGATTAGCCGGCTTACCAGCGGTGGTAATAAAGCGGGCAAAACAGGTAATGGGACAAATAGAAAAACACAGTAAAATTGCAATGGGTTTGCGTGAAGGACTTTAATTATTTCGATTACTTCATGCAGGGGCGTATTGTAACGCCCCCTAAAAATTATTAAATAGTTTTTTCTAAACAGTCTTTCAATTGTTTGGCAACTACTCTAACATAAGGTTCATTAAGTAGAGAAAGATGAGAACCAGGAATATGATAAATATCTAATTCACCTGTAACTATGTCACCCCAACCAAATTGAGAATCGTATTTTATACCTATTTTATCGGTTCGATTTTCATCCTTAGTTCTAAACAAAGCTACTCTACCTACATAAGCAGGAAAAGTATATTTCTCCAAAGCTTGGGTATTAGCATCAATGATTTGTAAATACTTATCAGTTTCTGGTGACTTTGAGGATATATCTAAAACATGAGATGCAACATTTAAAGAATAATTGTATGCCTTTTTAATACAGTATTTAGTGTGTCGGCTCCAACCTATAACTTTTTTCAAAACGTAATCATGACCACCTTGGATGATATTCTTTAAATGTAAAGGAATTCTTTTCAACACTGATAATCTTTGGAAATACCCTGGACGACAGGTATCAAACATAGCTACAAGACTTACTTTTTCACCTTGCTTTTGCAGTTGTTGCGCCATTTCATAAGCAACTAAACCACCAAAAGAATACCCTCCTAAAAAATAAGGCCCTTGTGGTTGAATAGTCCGTATTTCTTGAATATAGTGCGCGGCCATGTCTTCCACCCGAACGAAAGGAGGCTGTTTTCCATCTATTCCTTGGGGTTGAAGTCCATAAACAGGTTGTTCTAACCCTAAATGTATTGCTAAATGACGATAACATAGCACTTCTCCACCCAGAGAGTGAATAACAAACAAAGGTGGTTTAGAACCTTGGGGTTGAATTGCTACCAGAGACGATTGGTGTGATTTTGCTGATAAGGTATTTACTAAAATTGGTTCTTGACGGATAATTTGAGCGATCGCACTCACTGTACCAATAGGAAATAAAGATGCTAATGGCAGTGTTTTACCAAATTTATCCTCTATAGCCGCAAATAACCGCACAGCCAAGAGCGAATTTCCCCCCAATTCAAAAAAGTTATCTTCTGTGCCAATAGGTTTAACACCTAAAAATTCTTCCCAAATTTGTGTTAGTTGATATTCTATATCATCACAAGCAGGCACAAAAGTTGCAGTTATTTCTGGTTTTACTAACTCAGGATCTGGTAAAGATCGGCGGTCTGTTTTACCATTAGGTGTTAATGGCAAAGCATCCAAAAATATAAATGCACTAGGCATCATGTAATCTGGGAGTTTATCTTGTAAATATTGCCTTAATTCCTTAGTAGTAGGTGCAGGTTTTTGTTTGGAAACAACATAAGCTACTAAACGGTTTTCTCCAGGAATATCTTCACGGGCTATAACTACAGCTTCTTTGAGAGTGTCAATATTCAAAAGTTCCATTTCAATTTCTGTAACTTCAATTCTGAAACCTCTAATTTTTACCTGAAAGTCTATTCTTCCCATGTGGACTAAACAACCATCAGCCTCAATACGCCCTAAATCACCAGTGCGATATATCCTTTCACTTTCATTTTGAAGATCAGACAAAAATACAGCTTTTGTCAGTTCTGGTTTTTGCCAATAACCAAGAGCTAAATATTTACTTTTAACAGCAATTTCGCCAATGCTACCATTTTCTATTTCTGCCCCATTTTCGTCTAACAACACAACTTCCATCCCTTCAACACCATAACCAATGGGGACATTGCTACCCATGATTTCCGTATTTTTATCAACAATAAAATTCCTAAAGGTTCCAGTTTCAGTTGCGCCTAAACTTGCATACAAAATACAGTCATCAGCAAAATATTGTTTGTAGTTCTCCACATCTCTAATTAAGGTAGCTTCACCACCTAATTTTACTAAGCGAATATGAGGAAACTGTTTTCTACTTGTAAGAACTTCCACAAAATGCCGCAACAGGGTAGTAAAGGAATGGTAAATAGTAATTTCTTCTTCAATTAGCCAATTGACTAAATTATTTAAGCCCTGTTTTTTCACATCATAAGAATAAAGAGATGCACCATTTAACAACGTATATAAAATACATAATAATCCTCCCAATGCACTACATGAATAGAGAAAAACTACTCTATCTTCTGGGCTAATCAGTAAAGTATTAGTATCAGTCATGCAGTAATGTAATGAATTAATATGACTCTGCACTACTCCTTTTGGTTTACCAGTTGACCCACTAGTGTAAATTATGTAAGCTGGTGTTTCAGGCAATACATGAATATTTGGATTTTCATCGACAACATCGTTAATATTTTCATCAATATTTAATATAAGACAATTATTATTAGCTAATTCATGAGCTAAAGCTAAATTTTGATTATTGGTAATAATCAGAACAGCTTGAGAATCTTCTAAAATATAAGCTAGTCTATCAATGGGAAATGTAGAGTCTAAAGGTACAATGATTTTTCCTGTTTTCAATCCCCCAAAGATACTAGTAATGAAATCTGCACCTTTTTCAAGTAATAAAGCAATAACTTCTAGTTTTTCTCCTTTTTGGGAAAGAATATTATTTGCTAATCGGTTCGCATTTTTATTTAGTTGTTCATAAGTTAGAGTTTCAGTACTAGTTTTGACAGCAATAGAGTGAGGATATTTCTTAACGTGTTGTTCAAAACGAGTAGCGATAGATTGTTCAATATTTTCTAATTCAAATCTAATAAAGCCTTCAGGAGGAGTAATTAATTTGTTGCAAACAAACTTTTGGTTGAAAAGCTTTTTGGGAATTGTCCGGTAAATATTACTCATTTGTACTCTAAAAAGTAGGTTTATGTTAGAAAATGATCGTAAAATGCTGAAAATGCTTAATTAACAAAGCATTAGATTATACTCACAATAAGTTAATTATTTGATTTTATAGGTAAGGGTTTAGCATTGCTAAACCCTTACGCATATAGGGTTTTCGTAATCTTATAAAAGGTTGAATCTCAATATATATATTTCGCTTTTGGTCTTACAGAAATATTTTTATATTGATTACTCAAAATAAATGGTACTGCCAATAATTAAAAATTGCCAGGAATACCTATTATCTTTCATAAAATCTTTATTTACACTTTAAATTCCAGAATTGTATCCCTATTTACTAAAAATATGCTATAAATTAAACACTTTTTTGACTATTACTTATTTGATCAACATGATAATCTTCAACCTGCGGAATATTGAGATAAAAGTGCTTATCTCTCCTATTAAGCATTCTTTTCTGGCTACGTTAAAAATATACTCATTTATTCTCAACCAGCAAACTGTAATCGGTGTTTTGTTTATGTTTAGACCAATAGAATTGAGTTTTACAGTTTGTATTGCCAAAAATTTTCTTGTTATGGGCAGATTGCAAACCAAACCTACTGTATAATTAATGACTACTAAATCAGAATATAGATAAATAAATAACCCAAAATGAGCCAACAGGAAATCGACCCTCCCAAACAAAGCCAAGGTGCAAAAAAATCTGCTATTTTACCCTTAAGCTTGTACCTGTTAGCATTGCTCATTTCCCCCTTCACAGCTAAAAAAGCTACAGCCCAAATTGTTCCTGACAATACCCTCCCAGTTAACTCTCAGGTACAATCAGGATGCAGTATTTGTGAAATCAATGGCGGTACAGTTAGGGGTGTAAATTTATTTCACAGCTTCAAAGAATTTTCTGTACCTACTGGTGGTGAAGCCAATTTCAATAATAGTTTGGCAATTCAAAACATCCTCACACGAGTAACAGGTAACTCTATCTCCAATATTGATGGACTGATTCATACTAATGGTAGTGCTAACCTGTTTTTTATCAACCCCAATGGAATTGTCTTTGGTAACAATGCCAGTTTAAACATTGGTGGTTCTTTTATAGCGAGTACAGCCAACAGCATCAAATTAGCAGATGGTACGCAGTTTAGTAGTCAAGTTTCTCAAAGCACACCATTATTGACTATCAGTATGCCTATGGGATTGCAATTTGCAGATCATCCTCGTTTAATTCAGGTAAATAGTAAAGTTACTGGATTGCAGATACAACCAAATCAAACCTTAGCTTTCGTCGGTGGTGATATCAACTTAAAGGGTGCAACGCTAAAGACAAATGGAGGAAGATTGGAATTGGGTAGTGTTGCTGGAGAAGGTTTAGTGAGTCTTAACTCCACCAACCAAGGATTTTCCCTGGCTTATGATGGCATACAACAATTTGGCAATATTCAACTAACTGCTGAAGCTAATGTTGATACTAGTGGCATCGGTGGGGGAGAGATGCAGATACAAACTGGTAATCTGCAAATGAGTGAAGGATCACGCATTGCATCTTTAACGTTGGGGTCATTACCAGGAGGTAATATAACCATTAATGCCACTGATACTATAGAAATAATTGGTACTGGTGAATTTGAGAAAAAAGCAGCAAATATTCTCGATCCCAGCACTGATGTTTCTGAAGGACGGGATGGTTTTTTTATCCTTAGTAATGGTTCTGGCAGTACCGGAAATTTAGAAATTAATACAAATAAATTGATACTTAAGGATGGAGCTATTTTACTAGTTTCTGTCATTAATCAGGGTAATGCTGGTAATCTCAACATTAACGCCTCTGAATTAGTAGAAGTAATTGAATCTTTATTAGCAACAGGAAATCGACTCCAAAGTAGTGGAGATGCTGGTAACATCAATATTAAGACAAAAAATTTGCTGCTTCAAAATCGAGGATCTATTGCCAGTAGTTCTTTGGCTACAGGGAAAGCAGGTAATATTAATATTAATGCTTCTGAATCAATTCAACTAACCCCAAGTGAAACTTTTTACCAAGTATTTGATGATATAAATGTTAATACAAATATCAACTCTTCTACCGTGGGCATTGCTGATTCTGGAAATATAGAAATTAGCACTAAGCAATTAATTTTAAGAAAAAATACTGCTATATCGGCTTCCACTTTTGGCTCTGGGAATGGTGGTAACTTAACAATTAATGCCTCTGATATTCACTTGATTGCTAAAGGATCTGAAAGCTTTGTAAATGCTTTAGGTACTGCATCAGAAATTGGGGCAACAGGTAACGGAGGTAATTTAAATATTAATGCTAATACTTTGCAAATGCAAGATGGCAAAATTAGTGCTGGTGCTGTTGGTATCGGGAATGGCGGAAACTTACTTATTAATGTTAATAAACTGCAACTTCAAGAAGGAGCAGAAATCAGCGTTTCCACTGTTAATGCAGGTAAAGCCGGAACCTTAACAGTCAATGCTGTTGATACCCAACTAGCGGGTACTGATATTAATGGATCATCCAGTGGTTTTTTTGCCAGTTCTGGTTTAAGTGCAACAGGGGCAGCAGGAGATATAAAAGTTAATACTAATAATTTGCAAATTCTCGATCGCGCTACAATCACTGTAGAGGCTTTAGGCTCAGGAAATGCAGGCAATTTGAGCTTGAAAGCTAACTCGATTTTGATGGATCAATTTAGTACTATTAGTGGTAATAGCCTCAGTAATAGTACTGCTACTAGTCAAGAGCAAGCTAGTATTAATTTACGTTCTCAAAATTTGATTATGCGTAATGGTAGCAAAATCACTACTAATGCGACTGGTAACAATGTGATTGGTGGCAATATCACCATTGTTACTGATGTTTTAGCAGCAGCAGAAAACAGTGACATTAGTGCCAATTCAACTGATTTTCGTGGTGGTCGAGTGACAATTACTACTCAAGGTGTTTTTGGGACACAGTTTCGAGATCAACTAACTCCAGAAAGTGATATTACTGCCACTGGGGCAAGTCCAGAGTTTAGTGGTACAGTTCAAATTAATCAGTTATCTACTGATCCCAGTCAAGGTTTAATTGATCTCTCTACTAGTGTGATTGATACTGATAATCAGGTTTCTCAGGGATGTGCAGCTGGTAGCAAATTTGCCAGTCGAGAAAATCAATTTACTATTATTGGCCGTGGTGGATTACCATCTAGTCCTGATGATTTATTTACGGGTACAACAGCATTAGTCGATTTGGTAGAACTAGTGCCTAATCAACAAAATAACCAAGATATTCAACCTGTAGGTGCTAGTGACAGTCTACCGACAGAGATTGTGGAAGCGCAAGGATGGGTTGTCGATGCCAAAGGTCAAGTTAATTTAGTTGCTCAATCAGCAAACGTTCTACCCCACGGTCTTATTCTATCTAAGACTTCTTGTTCTGCACCTTAACGGTTAATTAACCTAAGAATGTCAATGCCTAGATTAGTACTCTAACTCTAGACTAAAATAGGACTAGAGGCAAAATTTGAAATTACTGAGTAATAGCGCTCAGTTAAATAGAAGCAAAATGGGATTCTTTGATTCTGAGATAGTTCAACATGAAGCCAAGCAGCTTTTTGAAGATTATCAATCGCTGATTAAGCTTGGCAACGACTACGGCAAATTTGACCGCGAGGGCAAAAAGCTGTTTATCGAGCAAATGGAAGCAATGATGGATCGATATCGCATCTTTATGAAGCGTTTCGAGCTATCAGAAGACTTCATGGCACAAATGACCATAGAGCAACTAAAAACTCAGCTAGGTCAGTTTGGCGTTACCCCACAACAAATGTTTGAGCAAATGAATGTCACCCTCAATAGGATGAAAGCCGAACTGGAAAAAACGCCTTGAAGGGAGACTGGGGAATGGGGACAGAGTATTTATCTTTTTTCTGCCCCCTGCCTCTGCTTCCTAATTTGATTTAGGACGAGAAAACTGAGAAGTTGACTTGAATTTCTCTACAGGTACACCCTTGAGAGCTTTGACCATAAAATCACGCCAGATAGGAGCAACCATACCACCACCTGTAGCACCGCTAGACAATTGACGGTTATCATCTCTCCCTACCCAGACAGCAGTTGTGAGTTGTGGTACTGTTCCCACAAACCAAATATCTTTTTCTGAGGAAGTTGTACCCGTTTTACCTGCAACTGGGCGGTCTAGAGCAGCACCTTTTCCAGTACCACCGTTAACTACAGATTGCAGTACATCTATAATTGCGGCCGATGCCCAAGGATCAAGGACGCGCTGCGGCTTGGGCGTGTTGTCTAGTAATACATTACCACTGCTATCTGTGACTCGCACAATTACCGTTGGTGGTGACTGCCAGCCATAATTAGCAAAGGTAGCATAGGCACTAGCCATTTCTAGAGGAGTGACACCGATCGCACCTAATGGTAGAGAAGTAACAGGTTCCATTGGACTCATAATGCCCAAGGTACGACAAGTTTCAATCACTCTATTCATGCCTACGGCTTTACCAATCTTAATTACAGGAATATTACGAGACTGGGATAAAGCAGTACGAATTGACATTGCGCCGCTAAAGCCGCCATCATAATTTCTCGGATAGTACCAACCATTACCATCTCGGTAACTAACTGGAGAATCTACAACTGTGCTATCTGGACTATATTTACCAGTAGCAAAGGCAGTATAGTAAACAAAGGGTTTAAAAGAAGAACCCGGCTGACGTTGAGCTTGGGTGGCGCGGTTGAACTCACTGGCTTTAGAATCTACACCACCTACTAGGGCTTTAACAAAATGAGTCCGAGGATCAACTGCCACAAGGGCAATTTGATTTTTGTATAACCCCCGACCCAGTAGAGTTTTATGCCACTTGCTGACTGTTTCTTCTGCCATTTCTTGAAATTTAGCATCGACAGTAGTCTGTACCCGCATTCCGCCTTTTAGCAATGCGTCACGCCCAAACTTTTTCGCCAATTCTTGGGCTACGGTATTGGTTATGTAAGGTGAGGCACTACCTTGAAATGACCTGATTCTTCCCAGTTTGATTTGTTGCTTGAGAGCATCGTCATATTCTTTCTGGGTGATCCAAGTCAATTGCAACATCCGGTCCAGCACTTCTTTTTGTTTCAGTTTTGCCAGCTTCATACTAGCGAAGGGGCTGAATTCTTCAGGTGCTTGGATTAAACCAGCCATCATTGCTGACTCACCCAAAGTTAAAAATTCTGCTGATTTGTTAAAGTAACTCCGTGCTGCTGTTTGTACGCCGTAATTGTTATGACCCCAATAAACTTGATTGAGGTACATTTCTAAAATTTGGTCTTTAGTAAGAATTTGTTCTAACCGAATTGCTAGTACAGCCTCTGCTAATTTGCGAGTAAAGGCACGTTTTTGAGACAAAAACAGGTTTTTGACTAACTGCATGGTGATGGTGGAACCACCTTCTTTTACACCACCTGCAACTAGATTGACGACTACAGCCCGGCCAACACCAGTAGGGTTAATACCGTGGTGGGTGTAAAAGTGACCATCTTCACTCGCTAATACTGCCCGTTTCAGATTTGGGGAAATTCTATCTAGGGGTACGACTTCGCGGTTAGCTTCACCATGAAATCTTGTTAAAAGTTTACCTTTAATGTCATATATGTATGTAGTTTCTGAAGGAGAAAAGTTACGTAATTGTCTTACGTCTGGCAAATTGCGGAAACTAGTGGCTAGTCCAACCAGTCCCCCGGCTACAATAGAGCTTGTTAACAGCGTGATAGATAGCAGAGTAGCGCCGGTTACTTGACCTACTCCTTTAAAAAACTCAAATCCAGATGAAGCCTGCTCTTGTGGCTGTTTGTCTTCAAAAGTCCTAGACGACACGGCGTTCTCACTTCCTCACTAGTAAATATAAATGTAATTGATGGAATGAAAAAAGTCGGTTAATTTTTTGCAATTATAGTAGTTTGGCAGAGGAAAAAACGGATAATTTGCCAGTGAACATAACTAACTTAATTTCTAAAGTGCAAAATGTAGTTAATGGCGGATTTTATAGTATGGCGCAAAATTTCTCTTGGTTACATCGCGGTGTGACAGAAATTTTTCCTCAACCCCATGATGAGAGTGAAACTGAAAGTCTAGAAAAACGTTTAGCAAATGCGAATCGTCCTTTAAGAGTCAAGCTGGGTATTGATCCTACTGGTGCAGATATCCATCTTGGTCATAGCATACCTGTGAGAAAACTGCGAGCTTTTCAAGATGCTGGTCATACGGCTGTTCTGATTATTGGCGATTTTACGGCTCGTATTGGTGATCCTACTGGGAAATCTGATGTGCGTCGTCAACTGACAGAGGCAGATGTAAAGCAAAATGCCCAAACTTATCTTGATCAAGTTCGTCCTATTTTAGATTTTGACACACCTGGTAGGTTAGAGGTGCGTTATAACTCAGAATGGCTTTCTCGTCTCGATTTGGGTAAAACCCTGGAATTACTGTCTACTATGACTGTGGGACAGATGTTAGCTAAAGAAGGCTTTGCAGAACGTTACAAAAAAGAGAGTCCGATTTTTTTGCATGAGTTCCTGTATCCTTTAATGCAAGGTTATGATTCTGTGGCGGTTGAGTCTGATGTGGAGTTAGGTGGGACTGATCAAAAATTTAACATTGCTGTGGGGCGGGATTTGCAACGTCATTTTGGTCTCAATCCTCAGTTTGGGTTATTGTTACCAATTTTGATTGGTACAGATGGTGTCCAAAAGATGTCTAAGTCTTTAGGTAATTATGTGGGTTTGTCGGAACATCCTTCGCAAAAGTATCAAAAACTCCAAGGTGTGCCAGATAATTTATTGTCACAGTATTTTGAGTTGCTGACAGATTTACCTTTAGATAGTTTGCCAGAAAATCCACGCGATCGCCAGGAGTTTTTAGCTTGGGAAGTTGTCAGACAATATCATGGTGAAGCGGTGGCTAATGAGGCTAAGGAGGCTGCAAAAAGCGGCGGTAAGGAAGGGGCATTACCGGAGTTTTCTTTAAGGTCTATACCTCAATTTCCAGTAAAATTAGCTTTTATTCTCGGTGCTTCTGGTTTGTGTAAAAGTACGGGAGAAGGAAAACGGAAAATTCAAGAGGGTGGTGTGCGTTTGGATGGTGAGAAAATTACTGACCCTGACACCAGTTACCAACAACCTAGCGAATTGCACGGTAAAGTTTTACAAGTTGGTAAAAAGAACTTTGTTCGACTTGTTCCCTATACCGTAGACGAGGTGCTAGAGAGTTTATAGAAATAGTAAGGTTCTGCAATTTGCTCAAAATAAGTGTGGGCATTTATTACAGTGAACCGTTTGCACACACTGATTTTTAACACAGATACACGGGTAGTTAAATTCTTTACTCCTGAACTTCTGAACTCCTGAACTCCTTCTTCTGACTAATGACCAATGACCAATCACCAAATTATTGTTCCTTTAGATGTACCAGATTTAGAAAGTGCGATCGCTCTTGTGGATAAACTTCCGCAAGTCACTTTCTGGAAAGTCGGTTTAGAACTGTTTACCAGCACAGGCCCTGCAATCTTAGAAATTCTCAAATCCCGCCAAAAACGTATTTTCCTAGATTTGAAATTTCACGATATCCCCAACACTGTCGCGGGTGCTTGTCGTGCTGCGGCTAGTTATGGGGTGGATTTATTGACAATTCACTCTACTAATGGTAAAGATGCCCTGAAAGCTGCCACAGAAGCGGTGCAGGTAGGCGCAGAAAAAGCGGGTACAAAACCACCCAAATTAATTGCTATTACTCTGTTAACTAGCATTTCAACCAGACAATTGGCGTTTGAATTAAAAATACCCTTAGAACTGCCAGAATTTGCCTTACAAATGGCGCTTTTAGCTCAACAATCAGGATTAGATGGTGCTGTGTGTTCACCCCAAGAAGTGGGACAATTACGGGAAAGTTGTGGAAGTGACTTTTTGCTGGTTTGTCCTGGTGTGCGGCCAACTTGGGCTGAAAAAGGAGACCAAAAGCGATCGCTCACACCCTCTCAAGCTATCAAAGCCGGTGCAGATTATTTGGTAATTGGTCGTCCTATTACTGCTGCAACTGATCCTGTGTTAGCGTGGCAGAAAATTACCGAAGAACTGTAGGGGCGTATTGCAATACGCCCCTACATGGGTCTTATTTATCCACAATCTGCTGTGTGTAGCTACCAAGGTGATTAGGAAATCAACTCATGATAAAATTTAGACACAAACAGATTTTCAACTCTGTCACCTATTGCTTGTGGTTAGTAGCCTGTAATTGCTGGCTATTCATTTCTCCTGCTTTTTCCAAAACTCTCTCCACCGAACCTGTAAACCCAGAAATAGGTAGTTCTTGCTCGGAGCAAAGTCTAGAAACTTTAACTACCAAGTTATTGTTAGATTTACCTAGTTACGCCAACCGTGTCACCCAACGTTCTCGTCGCCTCAGTCGCAGTGTTGATATCTTCCCCTATGTATTGGTAGCTGGTAAACCTGAGTTTCAGCCTTTACCTTTAAATCCTGGGATTGATACCGCAAATAAATATGAATCAGAGGGAGTAGAGCAAGTCTTATTTACTACCTTTGAAAGGCAGTATTTAAATAAAAAAGCTGTAGAATTACAACAATTTCATTGGTTGTTTTTGACAAAAACTAAAAATGCTTGGAATGTGGTGATGATGTTTACTCGCACAGGTGAATATCCAGTTAAACCACCTGTTGCACCAGTGAGAGATAGTAGTAGTGGTGCGATCGCTCAAGGTGTTAAACTTTGGTTACGCGATTGTGAAGCTGGAAGTGTGCGAAAGCGATAATTCGGGAATATATTTTTTAATTTATTTAATTTAAATGTCGTATTTAGCTAAGATTTTGCTATATCCAATCAAGTCATTGGATGGAATAGAAGTAGAAAAAGCGACGATTTTACCTAGTGGCGCACTTCAATATGACCGCGAATTTGCTATTGTTGATTCACAGGGTAAATTCGTAAACGGGAAACGTCATGCAAAAATCCATTTATTGCGCTCAGAATTTTCTTTAAAAGAAAGAATTATTCACCTCAAAATTCCTGATAGCGACGCACCACGAACTTTTCATCTTGATAGAGAACAGCCAGAATTAGAAGCAACATTAAGTGATTTTTTCGGGTTTGCTGTCAAATTAACCCAAAACACAAATATGGGTTTTCCTGATGATACCAAGTCACCGGGAGCAACAGTAATTAGTACAGCAACTTTGACAGAAGTCGCTTCTTGGTTTCCTGGTATGAGTGTAGATGAAATGCGTCGGCGAATGCGTGCCAATATTGAATTTGATGGTGTACCTGCATTTTGGGAAGATAGGCTGTATACTGCCAGCGGGGAAACTGTACCTTTTATAATAGGAAATGTGCAGTTTTTGGGAGTTAATCCCTGTCAACGTTGTATAGTTCCTACAAGAGATTCTTCTTTAGGTGAAGCTTACCCCAACTTTCAAAAAATATTTGTGCAGAAACGTCGAGAAACTCTTCATGCTTGGGTAGAGGTATCAAGATTTAATCATTTTTATAGATTAAGTGTGAATACAAAAGTAGCTAAATCTGAAGCTGGTAAAACTATAGAAGTTGGCAATAAAATCGAAGTCTCTTCATAACAAAGTTAGATAAATATAAAACCTGTAAATCCCTACCCGAGTTGAGATATTTTTTAGCCGAGATGAACCTCATGACCTAGAAATTACAGATATCTATCTTGAAACGGGTGGTGAAATAGGTATTAGTATATAATTATCGAAATTAATGGTATAAATAATAATGGACACCAGTTGTAATTCGGCGAAAATAACAAAAAAAGGATAGATACAATGTAATGTGTAAAATACTAAAAAAATTAAAAGTCGTATACTACTTTTCTTGAAACCTTAAATCATACTTCAGACACAAGTTAACAGATATATGGCATCACTTAAAAAAGGATTAATTGTACTTATTCCTTACCAATCAGGGCAGGACTATAACTCAAACGAAGATTTTATGTTCTGGACTAGCTACAAGTATGGCTCTATAGAATACTCTACAGAGGGGAAAGGAAACTTTGATGCTGAGTTTGATTCGGAAGTTTTAAGTGAAAATTATTTAGATTCAGAAGAATATGAAGAAGATTATGAGGTTCGTTGCGATAACTGTTCATCGGAATCAGAATTTCCAAAGGTATTATTAAATCCTGAAACTGGCAAGTTACAATGGGCTATTCTTAGTTTGGTTGGTAGTGGAGGTAAATGGATTGTAACTCCCAATGAAGATATTTATGAAGAATCAACTTATTTACCAGTATTCGTAAATACGAGTAGCACAAGAATTGCCTTAAAAACTGTGTCAGGAAAGAAGTCTTCTGGCAATATACCATTAGTAGAAGAAGCATTTGACATACCAGATCCAGGTGACTGTTTTTGCTATGCAGATGAGGAAGACTATGAAGTTTTAACTATTGATCAAATGATAGAGAGATTAGAGTCGAGTACCAGTGAATATATATTACGAGAACTTGAAAACATGGGTGATGGTGATGATATGTGGAAACAATTTCAAGATTGGTGCAGGCGCAGACTTAACTATGAACTGAGAGATAGAAATACTTGAGATACTTGAATATATTGAATTGAACCAAATTTTGCAACATTTTTATAATAATGATTTTCAAATTAACAAATACTATAATTAACCACATTGACGTAATAAGATGAGTTACGTCCAGAGATTTTTTCCCTAACTCCGTTGTGTATGATTTTCTTTACGCTCAATTAGCTCAACATTCCAAATTGTTGTGCTGTAGATTTGTTTAATCTCTTCGTAACTCTTTCCATTTAACTCTGCTTTCCTGAATAGCTTGTCTAATCTGTCTTTGGCGTTTACTCAAAGAAGATGAGGCTGTTTTAACCTCGACAAACCAAATATCACGCAGAGTATCTTCATCTAACCCATCAAAAACAACAAAGTCTACTGGACTACCCACAAATCTTGCATCTTTTGGATTAAAACTAAAATCTGGGAGATATGGAATAAAGTGTTCTGTAACTTTTCCCATAATTACAGATTTACTTCTGTGAATAGCATCTTCCCTAATAGATTTACTATTTTCTTCTATCCATTGCTGAAATTGCATCTTAGCTTCACGTATAGCTATTTCTCTTTGTTCGTTCCTAATAGAATCTATATTTTGAGAACACCATATCTCATATTGTTCCTTTGCTTTTTTTGTAGATTGTTCACTTACCAGTAGTGCGATCTTTTGTTGAGCAATATTTTCTTGTTCTCTCTTTATATATTCATAATCCTTTTTTTTCCAAGCTTCGTAATGTTCCTTTGCTTTCTGCGCTACACTTGCGTTGGCTCGATAAAGTTGATAGGAAAGCCCTAAAATTACAAGAATTAGTAAAAGAACAAACAGTTCCATTTAGAATACTGGCTAAATTTAATTGTATAAGTGTTAATGTAGCTTAACATGAGATTAAGCTAAAATTTGGATAAACCCGGTAATTTTCAGAACGAGAAGAGCCTTTTCACCTTTTTTGATTTTGCGAGTAATTTTTAACTGGTCTATGAGAAAATGACCAAAGTGAATATAGCTTTTCCATTACCCGTCATTCCGAATTTCATCATACTTAGCCCTTACAGCCTGAATATCCTGCCACATCAACCATTTAGGCGAACCTTTTTCCTTGGAAGGGTTACGCAACAAATAAGCGGGGTGGAAAATTGGCATACATAAACGCCCTTCCCACTCCAACCATTGACCGCGAATCTTCGTAATTCCCTGCTTACTGCCTGTAATGCCTTTGACAGCGGTTGCACCAGTTAATAAAATAATTTTTGGGTCAACTAAACGAATTTGTTCTAATAAATAAGGCTTGCAAGCTGCCATTTCATCAGGTGTAGGAACCCGATTTTCTGGAGGACGGCATTTATTGATATTGCAAATATATACGTCGTTCTCTGTACTTAATTCTACCGATGCCAAAATTTTCTCTAATAATTGCCCTGATTTACCTACAAATGGTAAACCGGTTTCGTCTTCGCTTTGTCCTGGTGCTTCCCCAATAATCATAATTTCGGCTTGGAGATTACCTCGTCCTACCACAGCATGAGTGCGATTTTCACCCAACCCACAACGACGGCAATTATTACAGTGTTGTGCTAAGTCGGCCATATCAGCATATGTCCCCGACGGAATCGGAATTTTTGCATCTGAGGGAATCAAATCTCGTTGGTTAAAGGTTGATTCGTTAAAGAGGTTAAGTTGGGTGTCGCTGCTCATGAAAATGGTGGTTTTAGCTAAGAAATTTCTTTAAAGTAGACGTTTGTTGAATAAAGCAATTTGTTTGAATTCCATTGTATCAAGTAATTGTTGCTAAAGATTCAGAATACAAAATGTTTGATATAGCAAGGAGGTCTTAACTCTTAACAGAAGAAAAAAATATTCTTCATCCTTCCTTTTTTTCTAACTCCTGACTCCTGACTCCTAAATTTTTACAATTGTTGTTGAGGTTTATTTATGCTCAATTACAATGCTTCCGGTGGGGAAATATCCGAGCTAATGCAAACACCAGTAGTACTAGATTTAAGACCTGGTTTAAAATTAGCTTCTGTCTTTTGAGTTGATTGACATAATGATGAAGATGTAGGAACAATCACTTGAGAATTTTGGATGGTGTGATTGTTTGTTTGCTGAGATACAAAGGATAATCCCCCCAAAGCTCCAGCGACAAGGGCTGTGTAGCCTACATATAAATGTATGGGACGGATTTCTAAGTTTAGTTTTCCAGAAGATTTTTGGGAATGATACCAAGAGGGCAAAACTGATTTTGTCTGATTGGGTATCGGTAAGGTATTAGCTAAAATTGTGCCATTTAACCCTAAAGCATTGCCCATGACGCGGATAAAACCACGAATCAAGACATCTTCTGGCAATGACTCAAAATCAGCATTCTCGACTGCTTGCATCTGATGAACTGATATATGAGTGTAAATATTAAGTTTTTGCAGAGTTAGACCTTGAAACTCTCGTGCTTGCTTGAGTTGTTGACCAATTTGAAGTAGGCTTTCTAATCGCTGTTCTGCTGCTAGTTGTGCTGCTAGTTCACTTTTGGAAAGTTTTTGATGTTGCCGAAACCATCTGTTTGGTGTTTTGGGTTTGTCTTCCACGGTCTTATTTGCTACTACATCAGGTTTAGATTTAGTTGTAGATGACAAACTACTGGGAGTATTATTAACCAAACCTAGTTGTGGGCTGGATGTAATAATTTTTGAATTTTGCGGTGAATTACTAGATGACTCTAAATCTACATTTGATAACTCAATGTCATCTATTTTGGGATGGGTATCTATAACCATCTCATGTTTTTTTGCAAACTGCTTAAATGCTAAACTAATCGCTTCTCTACCGACAGCCTTAAATAATGATGTTGCTTGTTCGTCGGATGAACCAAGCAATTTCTGTACATTAGCGACAGCAAGGCGATATACTTTACTACGGTGTAGTTCAGATTCTATCTCTCTGAGTAGCGATCGCAATTCGTCTTTGCTAATTTGAACAGTAGAATTGCCAGGAATGTTGAAAAAATACGCAGATGCCATAGTCATGATCTAAGTCCTTCCGGGTGCTATGGGAAACAGTGGTTTGACCTGAGTAATTTCTTCTGTAATTAATTGCGACATCCGGAGTTATGAGTATCATTTTCGATTATTTTTAGCAAAGACTCATAATTATTACTAACAATATTTTCTTAATAAGCACAAATAGACCAATAATATGAAAAAAATAATGTAACTATTTCTACTTGTAGCGGCAAATAAATAATCCTTACAATAGAGGTAATAGATGATTTTTTTAGTTAGAATATATGTTCTGTATATCTATTTTTCCATTTGACAATTTGAGAGTAAGGATAAATACAGTTATAGTTTTTAACTGCTTAGGTTTGATATTTTCGGTTAAAAATTTGCTTGAAGTATCAAAATGATTGTTAATGAATTTAAACTGTACACTAAATTTATATACAAATAGTTTACGTATTTACTCCAGAGGTGATGACAGTGAATGTTTTAAATGAGGCACAACAAGAACGGCTAAAAGAAATAACTGCCAATTTACGACACATTAGACAAGAAAAATCTATCCGGTTAGAAGAAATAGCTGCTCAAACTCATATTCGACTAGTTTTTTTACAAGCTTTAGAAGAATGGAGATTTGAGGAATTACCTGAGCCTATTTTTGTGCAAGGATTTATTCGTCGCTATGCAGATAAATTAGGATTGGATGGGACTGTTATCGCAAATAGTTTTCCAATTAATGTTGTCCCTCTAGAATTTAATCATTCAACTACAAAATCAAGTTTATATATACCACTTTTTGTTCCTTATATTTTTTTATTAATAGCTGCTTCTGTTGGACTATTTTATTTACTCAAACCTAAACTTACAGGCACATCATTAGCTAAGAGGCAAAACCCAATACCTAGCGTTCAAAAAGAAACCCTACCATCTCCAAGTCCAAATATTTATACAACTGCACCATCTCCAATTATTAAAGCTACTCCCTTCGCAAAAATACCTTTAACTAGTCAGTCTCAACCTTCTACAGATGTTGCTATTACTTTGGAACTTAAAGGACTATCGTGGCTGCAAGTAAAAGCTGATGGCAAAACTGAATTTGAAGGAACTCTAAGCAAGGGAGAAAGCAAAACTTGGACAGCTAAAAAATCTTTGACTGTACGCTCTGGTAATGCGGGTGCGGTGTTGGTATCTGTTAATGAAGAACAACCTAAACCATTAGGAAATGAGGGTCAAGTTAAGGAAGTTACATATAGTAATTAGGTAAGAATTCAGGAGTCAGGAGTCAGGAGGAAGAATAGTCTTGAATCTGGTCAAGTGATAGGTTTTTGGTTTATATGCCTAACGGCATGATCCGCGAACAGCAAGCCCTAATTAGTAATTCGTAATTAAATATTACAGATGTTTGAAAAATCCTGGATGATGTATCAACAATATAGTTTTTTGTTTTATACAAATTGTAATTTCCTCAACATCCTCTAAATTAATTATTGATAATTCATTAACTAAAATATGAATTAATTACGAATTACGAATTATCAAGCTATTTTCGCTGTTTGAAGATGCCAATTAGTTGATTGCTCATAAGCATACGCTACTTGTAAAAGTTGATCTTCTCGTAGCACTTTACCAATCAACTGTAATCCAATTGGTAGACCTTTGCTATCAAAACCACAAGGTACGCTGATACCTGGTAAACCTGCAAGATTGACGGGAATAGTCATTAAGTCATTTAAATACATACTTAAGGGATCGGTGATTTTTTCGCCGGCTTGAAATGCTGTGGTAGGAGCAGTAGGAGTGACTAAAACATCAACTTGTTGAAAGGCTTTTTCAAAGTCTTCTTTAATTAAAGTGCGGACTTTTTGCGCTTGCAGATAATATGCATCGTAATAACCTGCGCTCAGAGCATAAGTACCAATCATAATCCGGCGTTTGACTTCTGTACCAAATCCGGTGGAGCGTGTACGGGTATACATGGAAAGCAGATTGTCTGCATCTGGAGAACGCAAGCCGTATTTAACGCCATCGTAACGAGCTAGATTAGCTGATGCTTCAGAGGGAGCGATTATATAGTAACTGGGTACGCCATAACGGAAGCGGGGACAGGAAATGTAGTGAATTTCTGCGCCTAGATTTTCTAGTTGGGCGATCGCTTTCTTAACTGCTGATTCTACTTCAGAATCTAAACCTTCACCAAAAGTTTCCTTAATTACACCGACTTTCAGCTTTTTTCCTGCTGGTAATTCTGGGGTTAAGCTGGCTGCGTAATCGGGAATTTCGACGTTTAAGCTGGTTGCGTCTTGGGCATCATATCCTGCGATCGCACTCAATAATATAGCCGCATCTTCAACTGTACGTGCAAAGGGGCCAATTTGATCCAAAGACGAAGCATAAGCTACCAACCCATAGCGAGAAACTAACCCATAAGTCGGTTTCATCCCCACCACACCGCAAAAAGAAGCTGGTTGACGAATTGAACCCCCCGTATCCGAACCCAGGGAGACAACGCATTCTTCAGCCGCTACAGCCGCAGCCGAACCACCAGAAGAACCACCAGGAACCCGTGAAATATCCCAAGGATTAGCCGTGATTTGATAAGCAGAGTTCTCTGTAGAACTCCCCATTGCAAACTCATCTAAGTTAGTTTTACCAACCATGACAGCCCCAGCAGTTGCCAGTTTTTGCGTTACCGTTGACTCATAAGGCGGGATAAAATTTTCTAAAATTTTCGAGGCGCAAGTGGTGCGAATACCCTTGGTACACATATTATCTTTGATACCAATGGGAATCCCTGCTAAGATACCTATTTCTTCCCCAGCAGCGATTTTTGCATCCACAGCACGAGCCTGATCTAGAGCCTGTTGTGCCGTTACAGTTAAGAAACTGTGCAATTTTGGCTCTAACGCTTGAATGCGGTCTAAAGCTTCTTGCGTGATTTCAACAGCAGAACGTTCTTTTTTTACTAGCTGTGCGTGCAACTCGCGGATGGATGCCATAATTTTTCTCTTTATTAATCAAGTCATTGATTTTAGCATTTACAGGACTGAGGATGGTGTTTTGTTGGCTGGTGGGGTTATTGCACGCAAAGACGCAAAGGGAGGTTTGAGTGTTTGATCATCCTAAATGATACTTTCTGTTTAATGCAGTATCAGCATCTTGCCCGATTAAGAAAATAAGGTAACATCTTTAATATGCCCGCAAAAGACATCTATCACAATGCTGTTAAAAATGCCTTAATTAAAGAAGGCTGGATAATTACAAATGACCCTCTACATTTAAAATGGGGTCAAAAAGATATGTATGTAGATTTAGGAGCAAAACAACTTTTAGCAGCAGAACAAGGAACTAAAAAAATTGCCGTAGAAATCAAAAGTTTTGTTAGTCCTTCAGAAATGGCAGACTTGAAAGATGCTATTGGTGGATTTGTTTTGTATCGTGCTGTTATGAATCGTCTAGAACCTGACAGAATTTTATATTTAGGAATACGTGATGCTGTATTTACAGATTTATTTGAAGAACCGATTGGTAAACTTTTAATAGAAAGTGAAAATGTGAATTTACTTGTTTTCAATCCTGAAACTGAGAGGATAACGCAATGGATACCTTAGATAATTATCGCTGTATTATTAAAGAAGTTTTAGTACCTTATACACAAATTGCTTACTCTTATGGAGTGATTGAATGTAAAACAGTTTTTGATAGTGAAAATGATAGTTATTTGTTAATAACTATTGGTTGGCAGAATGCCAAAAGAATTCACGGTTGCCTAGTTCATATTGATATCATTGATGGCAAAATCTGGGTACAAAGAGATGATACAGAAGATGGTGTTACCTATGAATTAGAAGCGGCAGGAATTCCTAAAGATAAAATTGTGTTGGGTTTTCATCCGCAAAATGTTAGGCAATATACGGGATATGCTGTGATTTAAGTTTAATCAATAAATGAGAATCAAAACTAAACAAAAGAGCAAGATGAGTATAAAACTAAACCTACCACCAGAACTAGAAAACGAACTTCATACTGAAGCTTCCCAACTCAATGATAGAATATTGAACTGATCAGCGTTAACCTAAAATTCAGTAAAGAAACAAATTTTTATGTTCTACAAAATTCCACTACTGCTTACACCTCAACCAGAAGGAGGTTTCACAGTAACTTCTCCACTCTTGCCAGAATTGATAACTGAAGGTGATTCTATGGATGAAGTTTTAGTCAATGTTAGAGATGCCTTTGAAGCAGTGCTTGAAACATATCAAGATTTAGGTAAAGAGCTTCCTATCAATCTACAATCTCTAGACCACAATTCACCAGCTTTGATAGAAACAATTATCTCCATCAGATGAACTATAGAGAAGTTGCGAAGAAATTATCTAAACTTGGATGTGAAGAAATTCCTAGACGTGGTGGAGGTTCACATAGAAAGTGGTTTAATCCAATTACCCAGAAAGCGACTGTAATTCCTGATTGGAGTGGCCGCGATCTAAAACTAGGAACGTTACACGCAGCCATAAAACAACTAGGAATTGAGTGGTCTGACTTTGAAGAAGTATAACAAATTATTATGATAATAATGATGTCTATAGTGGATAAATTGCGATCGCCTATCTCGTAGGTTGGGTTAAGGAACGCAACCCAACATCAATATTGCTGTTATTGATATTTGTTGGGTTTCATTTTATTCAACCCAACCTACAGTGCTAAACCGATTATTACCATAATTACAAAAAGTTGATAAAATGAAGGTATAACTCAAGTTATACTCAGCTATGAAAATAGCAATTTCCATCCCTGATCCTCTGTTTGAAGCTGCTGAAAAATTTGCCAAACATAAAGGCTTATCTCAAGATTCCGTTGTAAATGTTTCCCAAATAATTACTGTGGATAAGTCGTTTGTGATAGAGCAAGT
This sequence comes from Anabaena cylindrica UHCC 0172, assembly GCF_034931625.1. Taxonomy (GTDB): domain Bacteria; phylum Cyanobacteriota; class Cyanobacteriia; order Cyanobacteriales; family Nostocaceae; genus Anabaena; species Anabaena cylindrica_A. The sequence goes on from NZ_JAYGGY010000078.1 coordinate 42,278, forward strand.
GAGACAGATAGAAGATAGAATCATATTGCACGTTGATGAAAGTCTTCGTTGAGTTATAGCTTTATAGGTGGTTAATTGTATTTTTATAGATACTTCAGTCATGCGATCGCTTATCTTGTAGGTTAGGTTAAGGCTTATAATATTGAAATTAAGAAAGTAGTTGGAGCCGCCCTTAACTATGAGGGTGAAAATCAAAAAATAATTAGGAAGAAAGCCCAGTGGCTAAACATCAATCTCAACAACGCTCACAACAACAGGTCTCTAGCACAGAGACAAAAGTTACTGAAAACTCTTTCCAGAAGCAACTGCAAGAATTGCTGAATCAGCAAAAATATCGGCAAGCATTGGAAGAAATCAAGAAACATCAGCGATCGCATCCTGATATTGAATTTACTCCCCCAGAATCAGAAATTTGGTTGCTACGGGGTCAGCAAGAATGCCAAAAACAAGATTTTAAACAGGCAGAAAAATCCTTTGGCCGCGCTCTAGAATTTGGTTTGGTGGGAGAAGTTCATTACTGGCAAGCTAAATGTTTGTTGGAGTTGAAGCAACTAGATGCGGCATTAAAATTGCTCAAAAATGCTTTTGAGGCAGGTACTCTACCGAAAGATTACAGCATCTGTTACGTAAAACTCTTGTTCCTCAAAGGAGATACCACTACAGTTGAGCAATTAATTCAGGAACAATCTAAACGCTTTAGTGCTAACCAACTCCACTGGGTACGAGGTGTTCTGGCGCTAAAAAATGGGCAACCAGAAACAGCTTTGACATCTTTTGTGAAAATTAAGCGAGCCGTCACTGATGGAGATTTGCCCATTGCTTGGGTTGTTTACACTCAACAAGTCAGCGGTAATTGGGATGCTGCGGCTCATCTTTTGGGGTTGAAATCAACTTTATTTGGTCAACCAAAGTATTTGGAGCATCCAATTTTAGAGCGATTGGCAATTTTCCAACATGGAAAAATAGGACATGGAAAAACAGAACCAGAATTCCTCCAATCTTTAAATCCGCGAACAACAGTAGATAAAAATAGCCAACAGGCATTAGTGGCATTGCGAATGCTGCAACTGATTGACCAAGGTAATCACCATGATGCTGCCCATTTGCTGTTAAAGATGGAGCGACGTTCCTCACGCTTTCCAGAATTAGAAAGTCTCCGTCCATTGCTGTTTACCCTAGCCGGACAACAAGCACGGAATCAAAGAGAACTAAGCTGTGCTGAACTATTCTGGCAGCCTTTATTGACAGAGCAACCCTTTAATCCCCAACTGGCAATCAATCTCTTAGAAGTTTTCGATGCCAATGATAACAATCAAGAACGCCCACGTCTGTTAACACGATTTTTGAAGTGGTTAGAACAGGAAGCAAAACGCAATCCTCAAGAATGGCCGGCACAACGATTGAAAGCGACTCAAGCACATCTCCACTGCTGGATGGCAGATGCTTACATGGCAATAGATCGCTCTCGTGCAGGTTTGGGAGCTTTACAACAAGCAGAGCGCATCTGTCCGACCTCACCAGAGGTAATAGGGCGTAAGGGATTAATTGAGGCAATAGAAGAAAATTATCCGGAAGCGATCGCACTGACTACCCAAGCACTAGAAGGTGGATGTCGTTATGAAGAAGTTTATAGTGCCTTACTTGCTTCTTGGGAGGAAGTAGGAAACAAACAAGCACTCAATGAAGCTCGTCGCAAATTTGGCAAGCACTTTGGGGATCTGAATATTGAACCTGAAGTGGAAATATTGCCTTGGATAGATGCTCTATCTACGTTAAATTATCCCTTATTTAGTCGTTTGGTGGAGACAGGAGATTCGACAGATCCGCCAATCCGCGCTTGTCAGATATTTGTGAATGCAGTCCAAAGTCTGCCTAATTCCGGCGGTCGGGTTTCATTAGACCAAAAAGCGGCAGCCCAAGTATGGGATACTATTCTTCAAAGATTAGCAGGTCAAGAACAAATTGCTGTATTGCAAGCGATCGCTCTTTCTATCCAACTCTTCGCCAAACGAGAAAAAGGTATCGCTGCTTTACTCAGTCAGTATCAGCAAAAGTTAATCAACCTATCCATAGAATATCCAGAAGCCAGAGTTGCCAATTTAGTTGTCTTAGCTGTTAAAGAAAATAGTCTCAAAAAACTAGAGATTCCTGTGCGTTCCTACCTCGACACCATGCCCCAACCAGGCAATGCGATCGCAAATATTCAACTCCAAGCACGCCGTTTTGGTGAGATTACAACCCTTGTACCTTTCCTAGATGAAGCACTACGTCGGGAACCACAAAACCCTTTATTGCTATTAGCTAAAGCTACTACTTACCATGTTGATCATCCAAATTATGAACAATTAAAGCAACAGGGATTTGAATTAGCCCGTCGTCTACAAGATGCCAAAGCATTACAAGCATTTCGGGAAGAACAGGCATTTCTTAATGCTAGAGAAACTCAGGATGCCATGCCAGATCCAGAGGAATTTGATAATCTCGATATGTCAAATTTTGATGATTTATTAGGAGGGATGCTGAAGAAATTATTAGGCAATAAAATCCCTAAAGATGAGTTTGAACGGATGCTTCCAGAACTCAAGCAAAGGATGTTAAACAGTATGCCTGATTTTTCAGATGAAGATGATGAAGACGACGACGATGAAGATGAAATAGATTTAGATTTTCTCTTTAGAAACGCACCACCTACATCTAAAAAACGCAAGGGTAGAAAAAAAGCAGGTTTTCAGGAATTGTTGTAAAAGTCAAATATCAAGAGTAATCGAACGCAGATAAACGCAGATAAACACAGATAAAGACTGATAGTTTAATTGATGTCATCTTAATTGGAAATTATTTATGGCTGACCACTACGAACGCTTAGGAATTTCACCAGAAGCAACAAGCGCCCAAATTAAAGCGGCTTATCATGCCAAGCTACGTGAATTCCCGGCTCATACTTATCCAGAAGAGTTTAAGGAAATTCGAGGAGCTTATGAAGCACTTCGTAAAGGAGAAACAGGTCAATCTGAGGATTTCTTGAAATTTCGTCCTCTAGAAGCAGAACTGAATCTAGAGATATTAAAACAGTTGCGAGAAAAAGCCCTAAGTCAACTAGAAGTTAGCTTAGATGATTTAATTCGTTCCACATTTTAAATAATTAGAACTTACGCATTGACAGAACACAACAAATATGTGATATGGATTTCAGTCTCTTGTAGGGTGCGTCAGACTTGATAATTTGGCACAATTAACAGATTTTCTACATCTGACGCACCTTTATAATAAGTTGTCCCAAAAGCCTGAAATAACCAATTATCGTTGATTCATATCATTTCCAATTTGTATAGTGCGTAAGTCCTAATAATTGATAATGTCCACTAACTATTGACCAATTACCAATTACCAATTACCAATGACAAATGACAAAGAAGTTTTATTTACCAAATTTCTAGATTATTTACAATCAGAACAATTACCCCCCGAATATTTAGGCGAACCACCATCATCTGCTAATATCTTTGATACCTATCAAATGGTGGCAGAATGGACTGCTCTCCGCCATGAAATTAAGCAACAGGGTAAATTATTGCATTCTACCCAAGATACTCTGATGCAAGCATTGGCAGTGACTCGTTCAGATCAAGAACAGATGCCAATGCGTTTGGAAGAAATTCAAAAACAAGCATTGGATAAATTTGAGCGGCAGCAGGAGAAATTCCTCAAAGATTTACTGAGTATTATGGATGCTTTAGATCAGGCTTGTACTTACTGGCAAGAAGAATTAGAAGCATTATCTACTACCTCAAATTCAGAACCAGCAACACAAAAAGGCTTCTGGGAAAAACTAGGAGATTGGATTAATGGTAATTCTACTCAATCTAGTGAGCCAGAAAAATTACCAATATCAGAATCATTAACTGAAATTTTCACCAGCAATCAGCAGGGAGTAGAGTTAATTAGGCGATCGCTTTTAGAAATCCTCAAACAACGCCGTGTTGTTCCCATTCCCGCCCAGGGCAAACCCTTTGATTCCCAGACGATGTATGCTGTAGGTCGTGAGTCAAGAGCAGAAATGGCAGATAATACCGTGATTCAGGAAGTAGTACGGGGCTATTTATGGGGCGATAAAGTCTTGAGAGAAGCACAGGTAATTGTAGCGACACAAAAATAGAGGAGTAATTATTAAGCGATTCCTAGGTCGCGCTTCGCTATCGCCTAACTCCTCAAATCGCCAATATAAGCCCCAATTTGTTTAAGTCCCTGCAAAACTTGGATACGTTCTGCTGTATTTTCAAGTAACCGATAAGTATGCGATCGCGTATATTGAGGGACATTTTGGTGGCGGTCGCATTTCAAAAACAATACTTCTCTGCCATTTGTAACCATTCCATAGCAACTTGACTGTAAATTAGGAGCGCTCAACAAGTAAGTCAGTGCTTGAGGAATTCCTGCGGTAACGTCTAGCCTTGCAGGTTTTGATTCGATTACCAAAATCCAAAAACTATCTTGGATTACCAAAATATCAATTCTGCCTTGAACCGCGATAGCATTAGCTTCATCAGCAACTTCGATACTGGTACTGACTTCTGCTTTTACCAAAAAAGGAAATTGATAGAAACCAGCCAAATCTAGCAATGGCGATACTACGACAAGCTTAACAATTTCTTCGAGGGGCGCTTCCTCTTGACTGAGATAGGTATAGTTGCGAGTGAGGCGATCTAGTCCTTGTAGTTCCGCTTCGGTTAGTGTTGGTGAATTATTTAACCATTCATCAAAAAAGCGATCGCTAGTGTCGAGTCTCAAACCAAAGGTTTGACGGAGGTTTCTAAGGGTAAGGCTACTAGCATTTGTAATCACAGTTAAATCCTTGCAGTAATTACATGAAGTTTAGGAACTTGATTTGGGTTCTAATAGTTAATAATACGATACATATAAGGAAAAAAGAGATCGTCTTTAGGAGAGAGATGGTTGAGGCGATCGCTCTATCGCTCTATAAAAAATAATTGGAGCGGACAATATTGTGATACTTTGGTTTTGAGTTGGGGCGATCGCCTCCAAAAACTTATATGCCAACAGGGATCGCTCGTAGAGCGTGTCTGTTTTCACATACAATTCCGTGGGGCTTGACAGGATTCAGGATTCACCTGTAATGCTAGAAAAATGTTCTATAGAAAATTTCTGTATAATAACTAGTTATACCAAACCGATTAGGGATTTGTAGATAATTAATGATTCCAATTGGGTCATTGACAATTCCCCTTTTTCCTTAACTTGTCACAAATGATGATAGCCTATAAAAAACTCATGTATACAGAAGAGCAAATCAAAAATTTATTTGGAGATCCTGCGGTAAAATACATAAAACATAAAAATACAGGTGGTGTTAGTAACAGTAAAGGTAACACTTATGAAAACATCTTTGCTATCTACAAAATATCCTTATTATCTAAATGCGTTTTAGAATGTAACAAAGAAATTTACTTATTAAGCCAATGTCTATCCTTTATTGATGACTTAATTATTGAACTTGTCTCAGAAAATACGCTTCAACACTATCAACTTAAAAACAGTTCTGCTATAACTTGGGGAACAGGAGAAAAATCAATAAATGACGACTTTAAAAAACAGTATGAATTAAACCAATCAATTTCCAAGGTGTCAAAACTTGCGCTAGTAGTCTCTTCTTCAGAACTTCGAGATAAATTACAAACGAATATTCCCAATGATATTAAAGATTATAGCCAAGTTATTTACTTCTATTTTGCCGATAGCCTACCTAAAATAATTTCCCAAGAACCTGATTTTAGACATTCATTAGAGTATTTATGTGCTTTTAATAACCCAGAACCAGATAAAATTGAATGTCTGGCTACAGTTTTACTTGGTGCTTGGGGAGCGAGTAATAAATCTAAAGTATCTATTATAGATATTCTCAACAAAGCTCAAAATTGCAGCCCTTCATATATTCGTTCCTTTCAAGCAAAACTACAGCTAGACCCAGAAGTAAGAGATATTTTTGATAAAATAGACGGTTTTACCTATAATTTAAGCAGAGGCTTTTTACAATGGGAGTATTTCGACGGACTAAATGAAGGAACAATATATTACAGTATCGAAACCACAAAGTTTCAAAAACTTCAGGAACTTATCAAGAAAAATCACCCCACTTCCTTCGATGAATTGGAGGTATTCTTAATATGACTAGGCTATATTCAGACATTTGTAATCAAGACATTCAGCAATTACTGGAAACATTAGCCAATAAGAATGTTAAACCAGACAAATACAAAGATACCATGACCAAGATAGGGATGAATCTTGGTAATTTTCTCCTCTCTGAAATTAATGATAAAAATTCTGATGTATACGTAGCTTGTACCGTAGAAGATGCTGATTTTTTAGCTAAAGGTATAATGTTAACCTTAGAAGAACATCTACATAATATTGGCTTTGCTTGTTTCTGGAATAAGCGATTTTCTCCTTTTGAAATTGAAGATTTAAAAGTAGCTCCTATTCTCAAAAAATATCAAGAACCTGCTCATGAGAAAGTTAAATATTTGATTGTAATTAAATCTATTATTTCTGGTGCTTGTGTAGTCAAAACTAACTTGATTAACCTGGTTCAAAAAATAGAACCAGAGAAAATATTTATAGTTGCACCTGTCATTTATCGAAATGCAGAGCAAAAACTTCAAAATGAATTTGCAGAAAATATCTATAATAAATTTAAATTTTTTTACTTTGCTAAAGACGATAAACGCACCGAACAAGGTGAAGTAATCCCAGGAATAGGAGGTAATGTCTATTTAAGATTGGGATTTGAGGGACAAGATCATAAAAATGAATATATCCCCGAAATCGTGAAAATGAGACGTTCTAAATTTATCCGTCAAAAACAGGAAATTCATCATACTTAATGATAATTCAATGTCTGAATCAGGATTTACAAGATCAAGTACGATCGCAGATCCTGTAGAGTGCGTTAATAAAATGTAACGCGCCTTGTCTTTGTTTGGATTAAAGTAATTTATTCAGGGCGATCGCTGTATAACAAATCATTGGAGCAGAAAATATTTTGGTTTTTAGTTGAAGGCGATCCCTACGGCGAGACAAGCGATCGCAAAGGTTCAGGAATTTATAGGCGATCGCTATATTTTTTATACTAAGCAACACACTAATCCTGGGGCGGAGTTGTCAGTCAAAAACTCTCAACGGATTCAAAAGGGTTGATCAGGGAAACGCCTGTCCCGGAAAAGTCCTTCACATTCCGTGTGACTAGGGTTAAGCCGCAGGTGAGGGCAGTGGCGGCAATCTGTTTATCCAGAGTATTTTGGGGGTGGGGAACGCGCAATTTGCCCCAAACCTGAGCCTCAAGTGCCGTGAAATCTAGAATATGGTCGGCGTAGTCTTCTAAAACCGTCTGCAACCAGTCTTCTAGCAGATCGGCTTGGTGTTGATCACCGCGATACCTGATCAATTCAACACCTCGCCGCAGTTCGCCAATGGTGATGACACTGAGATAGAGCGGGGCAGCGAGATCAGTCGCTTGCTGGAAAAATTGCAGGACACCTGGGTTCGCCTTGCTGTTTTTTCGGAGTTCGCTAATAATGTTAGTATCAATCAAATATTTGTCTGATTGTGTCATCCTGTACCCGCTCGTAGTCTGAATCGTTGCCAACATTGGGGATATGGCATAGTACCTCTGCAAAAGATTTTCGTTGCGGTTGCAGCAATGCCTGTTCTAAAATTTTGCGGTGTTCGGCTTCAGCACTGACCCCATGCTGAGTTGCCCGTTTTTTGAGGGCTTTGACAATAGTTTCATCAATGTTACGTACAATTAAATTTGCCATAAACGAACTCCGTTTGGGGGATATTCTCAATTATTTGAATGATAGCATTGATATCATTCTAGTTGCCTTAGTTTAGCGTCGTACCCCTTCGGGGAAGCAAGCTACGCGGAGCGTTTTGAAGAGAGCGAAGCGATCGCTGTATAACAAACCATTAGAGTAAACAATATTGTGATACTTTAGTTTTGAGTTGGGGCGATCGCGCAAATGCTGACCGAAGATATCGCTTGCTGCTCAATTCAAGCGTTAGGAGCTATTTTTTATTAAAGTCTAAATATCTAGGTTGTTTAACTTTTTGTTAAGATTGAGAGAGTCAGGTATAAAGAAGTTTGACCCTAAGCTGGGTAATAGTTCGATTATGACTAATATGCAAGTTGTATTATCATCTCAATCAAAAGTCTCTGTTGTCAAAGTTAACAATGGATATCACGTTAACGTTAAGTTAGAAAGTGATAGTTATATTCATAATTTTTCATTTGAAACAGTCAGAAGTGCTGGAGAACTTGCATCGAAGATATTGAAAGTTAGTAAATTAGATTTACAACATTGGACGAAGCACGAAAATACAAGTGATCTATCCGATAAATTCTTGATTCATCATCACAAAAAATCGAAAGCTCATCTTTGGGAAGGACTTGACACGTTTTGTCATATGTGGATCACTGGCGGACTTGGTGACGGTTATAATCTCTTTGACACTGATTTAGATAGGCGTATTTGCACAATGTGTTGTAATCAGCAAAGAATCCTTACGCTCAATTCAGGCAAGGATTAAAGTTAAAGAGACTTGGCTTAAGCCAACAAAATTTCTGCCGTTAGCCTCCAAACCAGAAATATGATTCTTGACACGACAATGCAATTGCATTACCTTGGAGATAGAATTTAACCGATAGGTTGAGAGGTCGCTATGGCTGTAATACCAGCCCCATCTTCAGAATCTACTCTTACTGATCGCTATCAGACTACAATACCTGAACCCGTTCGCAAGTTCCTTGGCTTGGATAAGCGTGATAAAATCTGCTACACTATCCAGCCTGATGGTAAGGTAGTGATTTCTCGCATTGACAAGACAGAAAGCGATCCTATACTTGGGCAGTTTCTAAATTTTATTGCACGAGATATCCAAAATAATCCTCAGCACTTACAAGCGATTAGCTCTGATTTAGTAAACCGTGTTCAGTCCTTGGTTGCTGAAGTTGATATTGATCTTGATGCACCACTCTCTGACGAGGATGAATAAGTTTGTCTGTAAATCAGCCGCTAGTCATTAATGGGTGGAACATATTTGCTCATCCTCTCTTCCTTAACCAGTTTGAAGAACTTCTGACCCAGGTTGAACATTTGCATCAAAAGTATCCTCAAGACTACAAGAAAAAAAACGCCACAAAGCGTCTAGCTGCCATAGCAAAACTGGCATTTGATGTTATTCTTCAAGATCCAACACGTAGTGATTATCGCCAAGGTACTACTCTTGGTGACGATTACAAACACTGGTTTAGAGCAAAATTTTTTCAGCAGTACCGACTGTTTTTTCGATATCATCTGGAGAGCAAAATAATTGTTTTCGCCTGGGTTAACGATGAGAACTCTAAGCGCTCCTATGACAGTACCACAGACGCTTATCGAGTTTTTAAGAAAATGCTGGAAAGTGGTCATCCTCCAGATAATTGGCATGATTTACTCAAAGATGCAAAATGTGCAACTAATCGTTTAGAGAAAGCCGTCAACGCAGAAATTTAACTACCAACTTAAAAATTATAAATTATTTAGTCAATATATTGTAATCTTATCTCTAATGGTGAAGCCGTCATGCTGCCAAAATACGGTATTTTGTAATTACATTATGGTGTGAGCTTGCGAAATTGCACCAGGGGCAAATAACTTTTAAATTAAATTAGAAATTTTATGAAAGCAGTCGGTATTGATTTAGGGACAACAAATTCAGAAGTAGCGATTGTCGAAAACGGACAGGTGCGGGTATTACCAGGAGAAGATGGCGACCTGATTTTACCTTCCTGCGTAGGGTTTAGCGATACGGGTAAAGTGCTGGTGGGAAGAGAAGCACTGCGTCAGTATGCTGCTGCTCCTGAACGCACGGTGAAGTCAATTAAGCGGTGGATGGGAACTGACCACAAAACCACTTTAGGCGATAAAGAATACTTACCTCATGAAGTTTCCGCTATCATTCTCCGCGCCCTCAAACAACGGGCTGAGAATGCTTTGGGAGAAACAATTACCCAAGCCGTGATTACAGTTCCCGCCTACTTTACAGATGCTCAACGGCAAGCAACTAAAACCGCTGGGGAAATAGCTGGTTTGGAAGTACTGCAAATTATCAACGAACCAACAGCGGCCGCTTTAGCTTATGATTTGCGTTCTGAAGAGACAGAACGGGTTTTGGTTTATGACTTGGGAGGTGGTACTTTTGATGTGTCGGTAGTGGAAATTACAGGCGAAGTCACAGAAGTATTAGCTACTCATGGTAACAACCGCTTGGGTGGAGACGATTTCGACAGGCTTTTGCAACTCTATCTAGTGGATCTATTTCGTAAACAGCATAGTGTAGATGTTCCAGATGATGCGCCTACCCAAGCTCGTCTTCTGCGAGCAGCAGAGCAGTTAAAAATTGATTTGAGTTCCCACGCTTTTGCCACAGTTCGGGAAGCCTTTTTAGGTAGTAAGGGCAAGACGGCATTACATTTAGAGACAGAAGTAGCGCGAACAGATTTGGAAAAGTTGATTCGCCCTCTATTAACAGAAACCTTAGAGGCAATTGACCGCGCTCTCACAGATGCAGACCTAATGCCCGGTGACATTGACCGGATTATCTTAGTTGGTGGTTCGACACGCATTCCCTTAGTCCAAGAAATGATCTCAGAGCATCTGGGACAGACTCCCAGTGATGGTATTCAACCAGACCTTTGTGTGGCATTGGGAGCAGCTTTACAAGCTGGGGTGTTGGTAGGTGAATCTGTAGATGCTATTCTTGTCGATGTGATTCCCCATTCTTTGGGTATTTCTGCGGCTGTGACTACACCAATGGGGATTATGCCCGGTTACTTTAGTGTGATTATTCCCCGCAATAGCGTTGTTCCCGTTTCTCGCTCCCAAGTTTATTCCACCGTTTCTGATGAACAAGAAATTGTAGAAATTGAAGTTTTTCAGGGAGAAAATGCGATCGCTGAGGAAAATGTGCCGCTAGGTGATTTTAAGGTGGAAAACTTACCACCCAAACCAGCCGGGGGCATTCAAATTGAGGTTCACTTTGACTTTGATATCAATGGCATTCTCACTGTCACCACTACTGAGAAAGGCAAAGGGCAACAAGGAACGCTAGTAGTGAATAATGCAGGTATCCAGAAACTTTCTAGCCACGAATTGAAGCAAGCCAGGGCAGATTTAGATGCATTATTTGAAAGTGATGAAACAATTGAAATCTCCAGCGAAGAGATCAGCGAAACAGTAGAAATCGCACCAGAATTAGCCGCACTTTTAGATCGCGCTCAACAAACACTTCTGACGGTAGATCCTGAACAAGCAGAGGAATTACAAGATATATTAACCCAGATTGAAAATGCGATCGCGAACAAGAGTGCAGAATTACCCCAGTTACAAGAAGAACTCTCAGATTTTCTTTACTACGCAATTTCCAATGAGTCGGAGTGAGAAATCATGAAATGTCCTGTCTGTGGTGTAGTATATCGTCCGACAAGGGGAGCAGGGAAGCAAGGGGGAGAAACTGACAGCAATACTTCTCCATTGCCCTCTGCCCCCTCTCCAACTTGTAGACGCTGCAAAGCCGACTTATCTGACTTGATCAGTCTGCACGACCAAGCCATCTGGTATCACAGACAAGCACTGTATTTATTGCCAAAAGGTTTTTATCCAGAAGCCGCAACGCGCAATAATCAAGCTCTAGCTTTGTATTACAGCAATGCAGACTTCCATGCCTTAGCTGGTAAATTATCGGCATTGCAAGGAGAATGGCAAGATGCGATCGCATTTTGGCAACAAGCACTCAAGTTTGACCCACAAAATGCGATCGCTGGTAATTGTCTAGAAATGATCAAGCTAATGGCAAAAAGTAATTGAATCTGTCATAGATAGAAAAAGTCTTGAATCAACTGAGAAGGGGATATTTGAACCAAATTAATCAGGTTTTCCGTAAAAAAAAAGTTACGCATTGACAGAATAACAAAATAGTGAATTCCTAAATATAGGTTGTCTACTTTCTAGGTATCGGACAATTTAGAGAAATCACTAAACCATCCACAGCGCAATGCAATCTAGACCTATACACCTTATTTTTGTTAACCTTAATAGTGATTGCATAATCTAGAACACATAGATAATATTTTTTTCAATGCGTAAGTCCTATTTTACAAAAGCTAAGTAATATGGTTAAAATAATTTCCCGTCAGTACGTAGGTCAAGCCAATGTTTATGATATTGGCGTTGAAGAGGATCATAATTTTGCCATAAAGAATGGTTTTGTCGCCTCTAATTGCTTCAACAAATCCCACTCTACCGCCTATGCTTATGTAACTTATCAAACTGCATATTTAAAAGCAAATTATCCCTTGGAATATATGGCTGCACTGTTAACAGCTAACAGCGGCGATACTGACAAAGTGCAGAAATATCTGAACAACTGCACAACTATGGGGATTGAAATAGATCCACCGGATATTAATCGCTCTGGGTTAGATTTTACACCAGCAGACAAGAAGATTTTATTTGGCTTTTCCGCAGTGCGAAATGTGGGACAAAATGCGATCGCAGGAATTCTGGAAGCTAGAACAGAGGGAGGTGAGTTTAAATCCCTAGGCGATTTTTGCGATCGCATCGACTTACGTACAGTTAACCGTCGAACTTTGGAATCATTGATACAGTGTGGAGCCTTTGACAAAATTCAATCCAACCGCCAACAATTAAGCCGTGACTTAGAATTAGTATACGATTGGGCGCAATCTCGTGCTAAAGATCGAGCCAGTGGACAGGGAAATCTGTTTGATTTAATGGGTGGTGGTTTTGCCAGTAATAATAATCAACAAAAATCAAATAACGCCTTTGAATCTGCTCCCAAAGCTGAACCAACTTCAGATTTTCCTCCCCAAGAAAAATTGCGGATGGAAAAAGAATTATTAGGTTTTTATGTATCGGCTCATCCACTTAAAGATATCAAACAATCATCATCACTTCTGGCACCAATTAACTTAGCTCAGTTAGGAGAACAAAAAGATAATACAATACTTTGTGCCGTTGTCATGCTCAATAATGTCAAAAAAGTGGTGACAAAAAAAGGCGATCCAATGGCAATTTTACAAATAGAAGACCTAACTGCATCATCAGAAGCAATCGTCTTTCCCAAAAATTATGAACGAGTTGCTTCACTGCTACAAGTTGATGCCAGATTAATCATTTGGGGTAAAGTAGACAAACGAGATGATCAAAATCAATTTATCGTTGAAGATGCAGAACCAGTTGAAGAAGTCAAGATGGTAATGGTGGAATTAAATCCCCAAGAAGCTGGTACTATTGAAGTCCAGCATCGCCTCAGATCAATTTTAAAAGAACAGTCAGGAGATAAAGATAAAGCGAAAGTTCCAGTAATTGGCATTATTCAGTCAGGTAATTCCCGTCAACTTGTGCGTTTTGGTAAACAATTTTGGGTACAAGATTCTTTCTCAACTGTGCAATCGTTAAAAAACGCTAGATTTCCTGCTCAAGTAAAACAACTGACGGATAATTCATAATGGGCTATACTGTGAACACTTACATACCCATCAGAGCTTTAAGTAATTAATTTTTGTAACCCAGGTCTAAATTCCTATAATTTAGTTAAACTGGGAAAAGTATCAATTAGCGCAAAAACGAGGTAAAGAGAAGGTGTTAAGAACACTTTTGCTGATCACCGTTGGATTCTTACCCTCCCTGTTGTCCTTATGGGTGATTCGCAAAACCCAGCAGCGGACACGCGCACGCATTAGACAAGCTGCTATTAACTCTTCCAGGATGCAGATTAGGCAATATATCAGACCCGTTGAGAACCTTGAAATTGATAGCGAAGCACGACCTAGTAATCGCTATTATCTAGAAGGCGTAGGCTATTTGGTAGGTGATATTAGTTGTCAATTTAACGCTCGTTCTGGTTACGTCCGTTGTGCTGTTAATCCTAGTGGTCCTTGTCAGGACTGTCGTCACTATGAACCAAGGGAATTAGCTAATAGCGAAAAACAAAGTTAAAATAATTCTTAATAATGCCAACCGTCGGCTACAGCAACCTAATTCGTAAATTGATATTTAAGGTAAGGGTTTGATGACAATTTATTTTTATAACACTCGTGATCAATATGGTTGTTTTTCTAATTTCTCATCTCATGGTTTTATATTAGATGATTTATATTGGTTTACCAGCGAACATTACTTTCAAGCACAGAAGTTTATTGGTACACCTCATTTAGAACAAATTCGTCTCGTTAAAACTCCAAAAGACGCTGCAAAAATGGGTAGAGAAAGAACTCGTCCCTTACGTTCCGATTGGGAACAAGTAAAAGATAATATCATGCGAAAAGCCTTGCTATGTAAGTTTTCTAGCCATGCAGATATTAGAGAGATCCTCCTAGCTACAGGCAATGAAGAATTAGTTGAAAATTCGCCCATAGACTATTATTGGGGCTGTGGATCTGATGGCAGTGGAAAAAATATGCTGGGCATCATTTTAATGGAAGTACGGGAAACAATACAACTGAACTAAATGTTCTAATCTAGAAACATTGCTAACTTTACAGTATAATGTTATTAATATCTACCACAGCTAATGTGGAAAATAGGTATTATTAGAGGTAATAGAGTAAGTCATAAAATTTAAAGTAGTAACCGCAGTATTAGGAGTAAAATTACTATGTCTACATTACAAAAAGTAAAGAAATATTACAAATGGTTTTGGGAAGTATCTCTAGGTGGTGAATATGACGCTTGGGGTACTAGTACCTACTTTATGGAACTGGGTGGGGATTTTTATGCCCGTAGACAAATAGAAGTTTATGAAAATGGCAATGTTCTATTCTATGATAGTAAGCATTTTGCCGATAATTACGGAATGTTATGCGATAAAAGATTAGATGATGGAAATATCACAGAATTTGAAATTTCCGCAGCAGAATTTGAACACGAATGGGAAAGCAAAACACCCATAAATAAATAATGAGAGGAGGGTTAACAAACAAAACCCACCACCGTAATCAATTGTGATTTTCAAAGCCAATGTCAGCCGCTACAAAATCTTTTCGTGTCGATGATCTCTTAGTGCAGATTTACAACACTGAAGCGGAAATGGCAGAAGATGCTGCCAAAATCGTACAAGAGTATTTATATAATCTGCTCCAGCAACAAGATCAAGTTGCTTTGTTATTAGCCACAGGAAACTCCCAGCTTCAATTTCTTGATGCTTTAATCGCTTTAGGTGGTCTAGATTGGTCACGGATAACCTTATTCCATTTGGATGAATATTTGGGAATCACTGCTGACCATCCTGCTAGTTTTCGGCGTTATTTACGGGAGCGTGTAGAACAGCGGGTATCTCCACAACGATTTTACTATATAGAAGGGGACACATTAGAACCTGTAGCCGAGTGCGATCGCTATACCAAACTACTAAAAGCTCAACCCATTGACCTCTGCCTTCTTGGTGTCGGTGAAAATGGTCATTTAGCTTTTAACGACCCAGCAGTAGCAGATTTTCAAGACTCCGCTAGTGTCAAACTGGTAAAACTAGATCAAGTTAACCGACAGCAACAAGTAAATACAGGATACTTTTCTCACATAGACACCGTTCCTCAATATGCTTTTACCGTTACTATCTCCATGATTTGTGCAGCCAGAAAAATCATCTGTCTAGCACCAGCAACACGCAAAGCCAAGATAGTCCAAGAGATATTACAAAAAACTGTTATCACAAATTGTCCAGCCTCAATTTTGCGTAAACAACCGCAAGCAACCTTATTTTTAGATATAAATTCCGCTCAATTACTCTCTTGAATTGCTACATTTTGCCCTTGGCTTAACATGATCATGTTGAAGCTTCCACATACATGACAGGTTTAGCAGCAGTCAAATGTTTCATCTTGCTGGTGCGATCGCTGTGGTAGGTGTAGATACTTGACCAGAGACGGTACAATATGCTAGAAAACACTATCAAGAGAATAATGTAGAATTTGTTTGTGCTGATGCTCTTGCTTTCGAGTGGAAGGAGCATTTCGACATTATTGTTTCTTTTGAGACAATAGAACACCTCCTCTATCCTGATAAATTTCTGGATCGTCTCCCCTATCTCCTGCTTCCAGAAGGCAAGTTGCTACTGTCAGACTCACTCGGTGAAACTCGGCATATAGATCCCTATCACCTCCATGTATTTAGTCAGGAGGATGTGTTTGCACTACTTGAAAAAGCAGGTTTTTTGGTAGCACAGTACCATTGTGATGATTGGTGTTTGACTCGTATATATCTTCCGCTTTGGAGATAACTCTATTCAAGCGCTAGGACAAATATGCGTGAACAGTTTTTGACTTTCAGAGGATGGTAACTTCTGCGTGATTTTTGCTTTCGAGGCATTATTCATGTGCCTGAATTAGTGGTTGCAGCCTAAGCAATAAAAAATTCGGTTGTCGAAAAGCGTCAAACTCCTACATACCTCGATTAATTAAGGCAAGAGGCAGGGTTTACTCGCACTTGCATTTTTTAAACGGATATCTTTTGTATTTTTACAGAAAACATAGGTATTTTTTAAGCTTTTGGCGATCGCTACGGCGAGTGTAGCAATTGCTATTTAACTATGAATAGTCTTATTTTGTAACACTAGTATACTACAGCATGAAATGCAAAAAACAGCTTACATACGGCAGTATATTTACTATTGTTAGTACTTATGCTTAGATAATATTAAATCACATCTTATTTATAGGTAAAAATAATCTCTGAGAACCTATTAATTTAAATATTTAATCAACAATAAATGTATTTTTTAGTACAAAAAATTGCATCTCTCTCGGTTAATTATAGGTCATGAAGTGATAATTGCAGACTTTAAATTAAATATCTCAAATTCTTTCCTAGAGAGCATTTTTATTTTTTGCATCAAGCAATTTTTATGTTGTTTATCCCCTCTTAGTAAAGGCATAAGGGTTAAGTAATACTATATAGATAATGTCGCAAAATGCTATCCGTGGGCATCTTATGATTTGTCAAGTTAAGGAAGGTTTCAAATTTTCATAAAAAATATATTTTATATTTATACACTGCTGTTTTATTATTGTTATCATGTCATACAGCAATAGCAAAACCACCTAAATCTTCTTAGGTTCTCAGGTGACAAAAGCAGCTTTGACAACGGCACAACCCCCAAGTATTTATATTTAGATACTTGAGATGTGAATAGCTCAATTAATGATATTTTTCCATTACTATGTGGGTACAAAATTATCTAAAGGCTATGAATGTCTTTTTAGTATGTGCATTAAAGGAGCTATGTCAGTACTGGCATTTTTATTCGAGTAAATGCTTCAGTTATGCGATTAGTGACTTAATGTCTGATTACTTCGGAGCTTGTGGACATTGAATGGCCTTGAGTCATTGAATCAAACGCGTTTCCAGTCAGTAGCCAACAAAAACAACAATAAATATTCAATACATCTCGTAAGAAACAGTGAAGTATCAAAAATCCAAGTTTTACCGTTCTTTAGTTGCGATCGCATTATTAGCCAATGGTTCTTTCCAACTACTAGCACCTGCAATGGCAGAAGGAACTACCGCAGGTGAAACTATTAGCAACACCGCAACCGCTACTTACGAAGACCCAAATAGCCCAGGAACAACCTTAAATACCACTTCCAACACAGTCACCATCACCGTTGCAGAAGTCGCAGGTATTACCGTTACAGCCGCAGGAATAGTAGATGACAACGGTGGAACTGTAGCAGTTGGAGACCTATTAATCTACACCTACACCATCACCAACGTTGGTAACGACCCGACCACATTCCGCATTCCTAACTTAGCCACCACTACTGGTCCGGGTACAGTATCAGGAAAGTCAGGCGGCACTATTACAACTAATAATCTCCAATACAGCACTGACGGCGGCACAACCTGGATAGAAATTACTAATACTGAAGCAATCACACCCTCCGTTGCTCCTAACGGCACTGTATTGGTTCGTGTGCCAATAACTGTACAAGCAGGCGCTCAAACCGGTGACTCTATTGGAGTTACCCTAGGTAAAACCCCTGGTAATGCTCAAAACCAACTTCGCATCCCAGATGGTGGTGACGTATACACAGTAGATAACGCCGATGGTACTACTAATGAAGCAGCTGGCGCACCCATCAACGGGACACGGGAAGCCAGCGCCGTTCAGGATATTAAAGTTGGTGTCACAGCAAAAACTTACGCATTAGCTACCATTCTCAAAGTGCGTAGTAATTATGACAATAATGCAACTGTAAATGATATTACAGATGACACACTAACCTACAATCTAGGTTTGCGTGTAGAAAGCAATGATGTTACTGGCAGTGGCATCACCCCAGCACCTTTAGCCGGTACAACCATCAATGTTGATACTGCTGATGGTTCTTATATCCTCGTTTCTGATGCAATTCCCGCAGGTACACAACTAGCAGTAGCACCCACTCCGCCTACTGGTTGGGACGCAGTTTATACTACATCTGATCCAGCGACGTTTAACGCCAATGCAGCACAATGGAAACGCTTCCCCTTACAAGGTGCTGATACCTTGGCAGGTATCACCCGTGTCGGTTTTATCAACAAAACCAATACCATAACTTCCATTGCTCCTGGTACAACAGTCAATGGTTTTTCGATTCAGTTAGCGATGCCAACTGCGACTTCACCATTAAAAGTTATCAACATCGCCCAATTATTTGGTCAAACCCCAGGTAATAATCTCCCAGTTTATGATGAATCCGGTGACCAAAATCCCAGTAACTTCGATGGTTCTACACCACCCGTTGGTACAGATACGAATGCTGATGGTCTTCCTGATGATTTAACTACTAATGTTACTGATGGCTTAGTAACAGACGCAGAACTAGCAGCAACAGGAACAGATACAAGCAACAATAATACTGGTACTGGTGAAGGTGGTGAAGCCAACGTCTTCGATGTTGTAGTAGTAGGAGCTGCATCAGTTCTGAATGGTCCACAAGGTGTACCAAATGCCATTGGTCCAACAGATAATAATGATGACTTCACCAATAAATCAGCCCTTGTTCCTGCTGGTACAGCACCAGGTTCTACACTTGATCCGCAGTCAGTTGGTTTCACTAATACTCTTCAGAACAGTGGTACCGACCCAGGTGATATCACACTAGAGCCAACCGTACCAGCAAATCCATTAGACTTGCCTGATGGAACACAGGTAACTCTTACCTATAATGCCCAATCTGTTATCTATACCTACGATCAAGGTGCAGGAACTTTCAACACCGCTGGTACACCAATTACAATCCCAAATGTTGCTCCTGGTGCGACTATTAATTATGGTGTAGAAGTGAATTTACCAGCAGGTACTCCATTATCAACTGATACTATTGCCCAGTATGCAGGCGATACAGAATTTGGCTTCCCAGTCCCCATCACTGCCACAATTAATGTAGCAGGTACTACGACAACAAATACCACCATTGACCGGGTATACACTGGTTACTTGAAACTGGTGAAACTCTCACGAATTTTACAAGGAACTGGTCCAGCAGTTGGTACAGGTCAAGATAACTTTGAATCTACACCTGCGGTCAATGGTATTGATCCTAATTCCACTGTTACTGATGTACCCAGAACTCCAGCACCAGGCAATATTATTGAATACCTAATTCGGTACACAAATATTTCCGATGCCCAAGCTGGTACAGGTAATGTGATTTTGAACGCTGACAAAATTGTAATTACTGAAGATGGCACTACAGGCACTAACAATTGGGCTTTAGATAATGACACTAATGGTCAAAGTGATACTAGCAATATTGTTGGTTCAGCCAAAGATTCAGGTGCTTCTACTATCAACTTCTTTAGTGGTAATCCAGCTACCACCGGTAGTATTGATCAAACTGGTACTACAGTGAATACTGATGTCACCAAATATATCAATCAAGTCACGGGAATAGTTGCACCAGGTGTCCAAAGAACATTCATTTTCCAACGGAAGATGAATTAATCTTATGTCTGTCTGAATACTGATCACAAGTAATTAGCCAGACTCGATATAACCTATATCTAGCGTTGCTGCTAGTATCCGCAACGCTCCAGAGAATGTTGAAAAAGTCTAAGAGGACGTTTGAAAAGTCTCTCATTGTGTATCACATATTTTCAGATCCCCCCAACCTCCCTTAAAAAGGAGGGCTAAATTCATCAAAGTCCTCCTGAGAAAGAGGGATTTAGAGGGATCTACAGGTGTTAAATACCACACGAAAAACTTTTAAAACATCCTCTAAGGTTGTATCAAGAAAAATCCTTTTTTAAGCAATACTGTAGCCAAATCGAAAAAAGTCTTGATTTGTAGGTTGGGTTGAGGTATGAAAACCAACAAATGCGTTGGGTTACGCTGTCGCTTAACCCAACCTACAAAAAATGGACAAGGTATTGTTAAGGGTAAAATAATCTTCTCAAAGTCTTCCTTAGAAAAGAGGATTTAAGAAGATTAAAATTTGTGAATACATGAGCTACATAGAAAAAACACAATCAACAAATTAATCAAAGCAGGTAATAACCATGAAACAAGTTTATATTGCCAGTATTGGTGCAATTTCCTTGATGATAGCAACACCATTAATAGGTCAAATGCCTGGTGTAACTTCTCTCTTTCAGTTAGAAAGTGCAACCGCTCAAAATAGCAAGAATCAATCACAGCTACAGTTGCAATTGGTAGCAGAAAAGCAGGTAGAAACGCAGGATCAACAAGGCAATAAAATCAAGAAATGGGAAGCCTTGAAAAATCAAGCTGTGGTTAAACCAGGGGATGTATTGCTGTATACATTAAAGGGAGAGAATAAGAGCGATCGCCAACTCAAAAACCTCACTTTAAATCAACCCATACCCAAACAAATGTCCTATGTCTTGAAAAGTATTAATACTAGCAGCAATACCACTATCACCTACAGCATTGATGGTGGACGCACTTTTGTCAAAAATCCCACTATTAAAGTTACCCTTCCTAACGGAACAGTAGAAACTAAACCAGCACCAGCAACTGCTTACACTAATATCCGCTTACAAGTACCAACAATTGCAGCTAAAACCACATTTAAAGCCACTTATCAAACCCAAGTCCGCTAATCATAAGAAATTTGTAATGGGTAAACACTTTTTTAAAATTACCCATTACTAACTGGTTTAAAAAATCTGTTTTACGGAATATCAAAAATAATTTTTGCTGTATTTAATGAAGATTTTTTAGTTATTAAATAACTAATAACATTGTGGAAAAAATTGGACATGATTAATAAACGTAAATCTAGAAAAAAATATTTTATTCGTAAATTATTGCCAAGACTGATAACAGCAATTATTTTAGGTTTGATTTTGCAAACTCCCATAGCTACTATAAATAGGGTAATAGCCCAAAATACAACAATTATCACAAATCAGGCTGAATATACCTATATAGATCCTGCAAATGATGAAGGTGAATTTAAAGCAAGTTCTAGTAAACTTGACTTTAATTTTGGTTCATTAGTTGACCCTCTAGGGCGGATTTTAGGTTGTGCTGGTACACTCTTACCAGACTATACAGGTTTCTCTGTTGGTGTGTATGAAGCTAACTCTAATGATCCCACAGGATCTGAGTTAGGAAATTTAGTTTCCTTAACACGGACAGAACTACCAGATATTCCTAATAATAATATTCCTGGAGGAAAAGCACCAAATATTGAAAATAGTAATCCATATTTTATTACCAATAATCCAGCAGGTGTTTATAATTTTCTTCTTGATCCCAACAAAGGTCAAACCCAACCAGGGAAAGCTTATATTTTTGTGATTAATACCCCAGCTAATTCTATCTATAAACAACGCCGAATTAAAATTGTTATTTTAGATAGCATTGATATCGGAGGAACAGCTAACAAAGTTATTCGTTATCTTGCCACTTCCTTGGATGGACAGCCAATCAATTTAACAGGTGAAACAGCAGTAGAAGCCACAACTGTTTTAGTTAATAATGCCGAACTCCAAGGACTAAATTTATTAGCCCTTGAACTAACAACAAACCTGTGTCAACCCAGTCAAGTACAGATCATCAAAACAGGCGATCGCGCAACTGCTGAACCCGGAGACACTGCCATCTATCGCGTATCGCTCAAAAATCAATCAGATGCAGATTTGAATAATATTATAGTCACCGATAACTTACCTTTAGGCTTTCAATTTTTACCCAAATCTGTCCGGGGAGAATTAGAAGGAAACCCAGTTAGTATTACCAACGAAATTAACGGTAATACCATCACCTTCCGCACAAATATTACTCTTTTAAGCTCAAAAATTCTCAACATTGCTTACGCTGTTCAACTAACCAATGATGCTCAAAGAGGGACAGGTCGAAATAGTGCCATTGTCAATGCACAAAGAATAGATAACGGCTTTAGTGTCAAAGATGGGCCAGCAACTCACCAACTAAAAATTAGACCAGGAATAGTCAGTGATTGCGGTACTTTAATAGGTCGCGTATTCCTAGATAAAAACTTTGATGGTGAACAACAAAATGATGAACCAGGAATACCTAACGCAGTAATTTTTCTGCAAGATGGGAATCGGATCACCACAGATCCTAATGGTTTATTTTCCGTAGCCAATGTTTTACCTGGAAGTCATACCGGAGTTCTTGATCTGAGTAGTATTCCTGGTTATACCCTCGCTCCCAATCACAAATTCCGTGAACGTAATAGCCAATCTCGTTTAGTGCGTTTAGAACCAGGTGGTTTGGTGAGAATGAATTTTGCTGTCACCCCCATCTTTCAGGAGCAAGTAAAGAAATGAAATCACAACTGCACCATATCAAGAACCTGAAAGCTATAGGGGTAATAGCTGGTGCTTGTAGCTATCTATTTTATCCTCATGTAGTCAAAGGAGAAACCGCTAAGGATAATCCCCAGACCCATAAACCTTTAGATAATCCTACAAATATTAATGAGCAAATAACTGATCAAGAACTTGCTCTACCACCCAAAGTGACTGAATATCAGTTGCCAAAAGATGTTGTGGCGAAAATTGAATCACCCATTACCACAAACTCAGAATTTTTTCCAACAACTACAACCCAAATAGCACAAGATGAGGTTGTAAAAATTGAATCACCCACCACCGCAAACTCAGAATTTTCTCCAACAACTTCAACCCAAATATCAACAGCAGTCAAAATTCTCACACCAACAGAAAATAGGATTTTTGATGTTCCAGCTACTACAGTAATATTGCAATTTCCTGTAGGTAGTCAAGTGGAATTGAGGGTCAATAATACACTAGTAGACCCTTCTTTAGTAGGACGGACTGAAACTGATACCGATACCAATTTAATAACGCAGACATGGTATGGGGTTTCTCTCCAACCAGGCAAAAATACCCTGTCAGCACAAATAGTAGGAGCAACTACGCCTCCAGACACCGTAGAGATATCAGTACGAGGAACACTCAAGCAATTAACCATAGAAACTCTAGAAGCGAATATTCCTGCTGATGGACGTTCTACTGCAACCATCAAGGGTCAACTCATTGATGACAATGGTAATCGCTCCAACCAAGATGGTGTAGTGACTCTAGAAACCAGCGCTGGAGAATTTATTAGTGCAGATTTTAAACCCGACCAACCAGGGTTTCAGGTAGAAGCAAAAACAGGAGAATTTACCGCTCAATTACGTTCAGACTTGAAAGCCCAAACCGTGAGGCTTCGCGCTTCAATTAATAATTTAGAAACCTTTACTCAACTAGAATTTGCAACAGCTTTACGTCCCAGTTTAGTGACGGGAGTCATAGATATTCGTTTAGGTGCTAGAGGGACTGATTATTATGGTAAATTGCGTGATTTTTTACCACCGGATAAAAATAATAATACTCAATTAAATTTTCATTCAGAAATATTTGCCACCGGAAATATTGGAGAATGGTTATTCACTGGAGCATATAACAGTTCCCGTCCTTTAAATGAAGATTGTAACTGCGAAAATCGTTTATTTAAAACTTATCAAGCCAATGAACAAAACTATCCTGTTTATGGTGATAGTTCCAAACTTGATGTTACCGCACCTTCTATTGATAGTGTCTATGCACGTCTAGAGCGTTCCACAGGGATTCCTGGTGTTAGCCCAGATTATTTTATGTGGGGTGACTACAACACAGAAGAATTTTCTCGCCCCTCCCAACAATATACCGCTACGACCCGTCAACTTCATGGTTTTAAAGCTAACTATAATTGGGGAAATCTACAAATTACAGGTTTTTATGGTAATAATGTCGAAAGTTTTCAACGAGATACTGTAGCCCCTGATGGTACTAGTGGCTATTATTTTCTTTCTCGGCGCATATTAGTTCCTGGTAGTGAAAATGTCTTTATTGAATTAGAAGAATTAAATCGTCCAGGTACTGTTATTAAACGTCAACAGTTGAATCGGGGTGCAGATTATGAAATTGATTATGATCGCGGAACTTTATTATTCCGTGAACCTATACTTCGTACTGATATTGATGAATTTGGACAGGTATTAGTAAGACGGATTGTTACCACTTATCAATATGATTCACAAGATTCTAATAGTAGTATTTATGCAGGTCGTTTTCAATATAATTTGGATCGCACTCTTAACCAAGAAACTTGGATAGCAGCAACTTATTTAAAAGAGAATCAAGGGTTGTATAACTTTGAACTCTATGGTGCAGATACACAAATTTCTTTAGGTGATAGTGGTAAAATAATTGGCGAATATGCCCATTCTAGTAATAGTTCTGATTTGATGGGTAGTGTCAGTAGTCAGGCTTATCGCTTGGAAGCTGAAGGCAAGATTTTTAATGGTCTTCAAGGTCGCGCTTATTATCGTTTTGCTGATACAGGTTTTGCTAATAATGCTACAGTTAGTTTTGTTCCTGGACAAACTCGTTATGGGGCGCAACTAACAGGTAAACTGACCAATACCACTAACTTGCGGGTTCAATATGATCATGAAGATAATTTTGGTATTGCACCCCTACCTTTAGACACTTTTGAAGAATTATTTGCACCTCGTTCTCAGGCTATCCCAGGGAGCAACGTTGATAACTCGTTAACAACCATTACAGCAGGTATACAACAACGTTTAGGTAAAGCTACTTTTGATGTAGATTGGATTCACCGGAATCGAAAAGATCGCATTGATAACAGTAGTGGATTGACAAGTAATTCTGATCAGTTGCGATCGCGTTTGTCTCTTCCCATTACTAATAGTCTCACTTTCCAGGCACAAAATGAACTTACCCTTTCTGCTAGTGCTGATAATGTTTACCCTGACCGGACTATTTTAGGACTAAATTGGCGAGCTATTCCTGGTGTCAATGTCAGTTTAGCTCAACAGTTTTATAGTAGTGGTCAAGATAGTGGTAAATCTATCACTAGTTTAAGTGTAAATGGCGAACATAAACTTGGTTCAGATACTACTTTAACAGGACGTTATACGATTTTAGGTGGGGCGAATGAAATCACCACTCAAGGAGCTATTGGTTTAAATAATCGCTGGACTGTTGCTCCTGGTTTGCGGTTGAATTTAGCTTACGAACACGTATTTGGTAGTTTTTTTGGTAACACTGGAACAGGTCAAAAATTTGCTCAACCATACTCCTTTGGTCAAGCTGCTTCTGCGATTGGTTTTAATGGTGGTGATAGCTATAGTGTCGGTCTGGAATATAGCAATAATCCCCAGTTTCAAGCCAGCGCTCGTTATGAACATCGCACTTCTTCTAGTGGTAGTAATACAGTCATTTCTGCGGGTGCTACAGGGAAAATTTCTCCCTCTCTTACTGCTTTAGTCCGCTATCAACAAGCTAATGCTGCTAACCAAAAACTATCAGGATTAGGTGACATTATTAATTTAAAAATGGGTTTGGCTTACCGTGATCCTAAAAATGATAAATTTAACGCTTTATTGCGGTATGAATATCGCCAAAATCCGGCAACAATTCCTGATACAATTTTGTTAGGCAGTGGGACGGGTTCTCAAGATCATACCTTTGCCATGGAAACTATTTATGCTCCTAACTGGCAATGGGAATTTTATGGGAAATATGCACTACGAAATAGCACTTCTTATTTAGCTAATGATTTGGCTGGTACAAGTACAGTGAATTTAGCTCAATTTCGGGCTACTTATCGCTTAGGATATAGTGTGGATCTGGTGGGAGAAACTCGTTGGATAGGTCAATCTAATTATTCAGAAACAGGTTTTGTAGTCGAAGCTGGCTATTATTTAACTTCTAATTTGCGCCTTTCTGCTGGCTATGTTTTTGGCAAAGTTGATGATCCTGATTTTTCTGGTACTCGTTCTGCCGGTGGTCTTTATTTAGGTCTGACTGTCAAACTCAACGAATTGTTTGATGGTTTTGGTCTGCAAAAACCTACACCGTCTCCAGCAAGAGAAAAGTTAAAAATATGAAAATCAATATGAAACTGTCATTACTAAGTAGCTACTCAGAGAAATTAATTAGTAGTCTGGCCTTTATTTTATGTATTTGGGGACAAGGGATACAACCTAGCTGGGCTGAGGGCAGCAAAGAGTTAGTCTCTAATGGTGGATACAGACCTTATCTAGAATGGACTGATTTAGTCTCTGCGGGTATTCCTCGGAGAACAACCCTAAAGGTTTACGTACAAGCTGGGGAAACCGTTAATCTTGGCTCTAGTGTGCATACAAGTAGTAATGGTACTCAAGATATTGTCTATAGAAGTCCCTTTAATAGTCAAAATGGTGCTTGTAATGTTCTATCTACTGGTTTTGGTTTAATTGACACCGTTGCCAAAGAAACAGCAGGGCCTTTACCCAATGTTGGTGGTTACACTCCTTGTAGCTTTGTAGCCTCAGAAACTGGTATTTATGAAGTTGAATTTCGTTCTCCGGTTTTCAGTCCTGGAGGTAGTAATCCGACTGTTGTTACAGTCACGAATCCATTTCCTATAAATAATAATCAACAAGGAGGAGTCGCAGCTTGGGATATTACAGTTAGAAATACAGGTGGTACTGCCCAAAAAGGGAGGGTTTTTACCAACTATATTGCGATAAATATGGGTGCAAATGCTAATGGGAGTAATCCCATAGGACTCAATTCCAAGCTTTATATTCAAACTAAAGATGGATATCGATATGAAACTGATATGAATGGAATCGATCCCTTTGCTTTTATCTTTTTTGCCAATAGTCGGGGATATATTGACAAAACTAATAACTCCACTCTTTACCATTCTGCTGGTGGTGCTACTACTAATGCTCTGAGCTTCTCTGGTAATGTGGCAGTTCAAGACCCAAGTTTGCCAGATACACTCACAGATATTACCCACTTAGTTTTTTTTAATCAACCAGATCCTTCAGCATTGATAGGACTGGGGATTCCCATAACAGCAATTCTACCAGTAGAACCAACTTCTTTTCTATTCACTGGAGGAACTGGAGGCAGTGGAAACCAAGCACCAGTTGGGGTAGGAGGCAATTTTAGTTTCAATTCTAGTACATCTGGCAGTTATCAAATTATTATTGATACTAATAACGACAACATTTTTGATCCCAGTGTTGATCGCGTTTTGCAAAACCCATCATTTGTAGGTTCTAATGTAGTGTTATGGGATGGAAAAAATGCTAGTGGAGTTGACCTATCACCCCTCCCAGGAAATGCGCCATATAATGCCAGAATCACAGCGAGGGCAGGGGAATATCACTTTCCTATGTTAGATGCTGAGAACAATCCATCGGGGTTTAAAATCACGATGCAAAATCCCCCTGGTCCATTTAGTAATTTCCTAGATGTGAATGGACAGCCGATTGGCCCAACTACTGTTTACTACAATGACAATAACTATACTACTGCCAATGGAGTATCTGTTAACTTAAATCCCACAGGAGGACAAGTAGCTACTAATCCTCGTAATGCTGCTTTAGGAATTAATAGTGCAGCTGGAGAGCATGAATTTAGTGGTGTCTATGGTGATTTTAAAGGGATAGATACTTGGGCCTATTTTTCGAGTCAGGGTGTATTTACTCCTTTGGTCATTACTGCAAACCAGCAAGCTAATGTTAAAGGTACTAAATCAGTGCGCTTTCTAGCGGATACTGATAATAGTGGCACAGTGACTGTGGGCGATACTGTCGAATATACTATTACTTATTCCAATCTAAATCCTGGTAACAGCGACGCTATTAATTTTGTTATTAAAGATGCACTACCCCCGGAATTAACTTTTGTCAGTGCAGTGATGACTGCTGTTACGCCAGGGAATAATATTACAATTAATTCTAGTTACAATGGCTCTGGTAATGTTACTAATTCTGGTACTTTACGTGTAAATGATACTATCACGATTAAAGTTACTGCCACAATTAATAGTTCTAATGGTGGTAATCCTATTAGTAACCAGGCAAGTGCTGATTTCAATACACCGGATAATCCTTTAGCATCAGTTGGTATTGTGTTGACAGATGCAGATTCTGCTACTGCTACTACTGATCCACCTGCTGTGAATAATTATTTTTTACAAGTTACTGACGATGGTATAAATATAGGTAACAATCCTGCTAGTAGCGCAGACGATGACCCTACCTTGTTTACAGTTACAAATACTCCTCCAGGGACGCTGCTATTAGTTAAACGGATTACTGGGGTTAATGGTTCAACCATGAACGATGGCAATAATCTTGGTGCTTATATTGATACTGCCAGCCCCTATGATGATAATCTCATTACGGTGATTGACCCTAATTTGCAGCCAGATACTGATCAATGGCCAACACCTCTGAGTACGTCTCTAGCGGGAGAAGTTAATGGAGGTATGGTAAAACCTGGGGATGAAGTTGAATATACGATCTACTTTTTATCAATGGGACCACAAGATGCAGTTAATGTAAGTTTGTGCGATCGCATTCCTTTAAATCAAACTTACCTACCCAGCAAATACAATAATGTCAATCAGGCTACAAATGGATTACCTGGTGCAGATCGGGGCATCTTAGTACAAAAAAATAACACCCCACTATCTTACACAAATGTTAATGATGGTGATGACGCTAGATTCTATGCCCCCGGAGAAACATTACCTTCAGTCTGTGGTACAGATCCGAATATAGAAGGGGCTATTGTCGTTAATTTAGGCACTTTACCTGGTGTCAACAATAACTCAGTGGGAGCCTATGGTTTTGTCCGTTTTCAAGCTAAAGTGCGCTAATTAGTAGAAAAGCATAAATATTGTTATTTACTAAAGCATTATCTATACACTTTAAGTAAGCAACGCATCCGGACAAAACTATAACGTAAACTAAAAATACTATATCACCTTTTTATGTGTTACGTATAAAAGCGCTAATAATCAATTCTACCAAGCTGTGAAATTAACTACTATTTGCGCCATAAAGCAAGAATTATGGCACGATGGAAAGAAGCTCTTGCAATGAGAAGTCCGAAAGCTGGTTTTAACTCTGAGGAACTTTAGCGATCGCTTTCCTCCTGGTAAACTGTAAACAAACAAAGGAATCACCCTCTGTTCCTAGTCCGGCACCATCTATGGATTGTGCATGATCCAAAACGGAAAAACATATTCTTGATTGTGTTTTTTGCTCGGTACTGCTTCACCTGCCAATGAGAAACTAGATCAAGGTCTTCATGAAAGCCATAACCTGGCAAAATGTCGTTAGTTTCGCATTGTCAGCAAAATTCTTGGCGAAAGAATATTTATTATCGTCGGAATGCTTGTGTTTGGCTGCGAAATAAAGAATATATACTCCAACCTTGACTATTAAATGAATCCAGATAACTCAGAAACTTACATAAATCATCCAACGTGGGGTTTGCTATATAAGATCTGTATGGTTGATGAAAACCAAGATCTATTCACTACACTTTATGCCCAACGCTTATTTTTTTTGGTAACAAATGACGTTAAAGGTATTAAATTTCAATCCCTTGGCCGGACTGAAGCAAGAATGATGCTGGAAAATCGCTTACGTACTTTGCGTCGCAATGGCAAGTCCCAGGAGTACGATCAGCTTCAGAGTGTTTTCCAACGCACCTTCCAATGAATAGTTCTCTTCATGAACATATTGCTAACATTCGCTCCTCACTTCCTCCTTCAGTGCGGTTAATTGCTGTAAGTAAGTTAGTACCAACCGAACTGATGCGGGAAGCATACACCGCCGGAATTCGTGATTTTGGTGAAAGTCGTATCCAAGAAGCTGCCAGTAAACAAACCGAGTTACAAGATTTGCCGGATATTACTTGGCACTTTATTGGCAATTTACAAAGCAATAAAGCTAAAAAAGCTTTGGAATTATTTGATTGGATTCACTCCGTCGATAATCTACAAATAGCCCAGCGTTTAGATACTCTGGCACAACAATTAGGGGTGAGTCCATTGGTTTGCCTACAAGTCAAAATTCTCCCCGATCCTAGTAAGTCTGGTTGGATGATACCAGAATTATTACCTGACTTGGCAGCACTTAACCAATGCCAGAACTTAAAAATTCAAGGTTTGATGACAATTCCACCTCGTGGCTTAGATCATGAGACAATTTTGCAAGTTTTTGACCGTACTCATCAACTAGCCCAAGAAATTGCTTCACAGAACTGGTCAAATATAACCATGCAACATTTATCAATGGGTATGTCAGGGGATTACGAATTAGCAGTGCAAACAGGTGCAACGATGGTAAGATTAGGAACCGTATTGTTTGGGAAACGAGGTTGACATTTTTTACGTCTAGCTTTGAGTTGGGTATTAAAAACAATGAACAAATCATATCTAAGCAAATTCAGTAACTTCCGTTTGCATAAGTGTCTAATGACCAGGGTATTGACAAATGTAATTAGTAAGACAGAATGAGATTGAAATAACTTTCAGTTGCTTCTACCTTTAGGATATAATTTTAACTCATTAAATGTCCACATAAGGTATAGTCCTTTTTAGAACAGTGTTTTCTTCATGAAACCCTGTACTAGAGACTACAACCAGCAATAGAATTGCTGAAGGCAGCAGCTACTATAACTGGCTACCAAAATTTACAGCCAGATCAATTAAGGTAATTTCCACTGGGAGCGTACACAATGAACAATATATTTTCCAAACTCAGAGACTTTGTGGGGTTGAATGAGCAAGTAGAATACGAGTATTATGAAGAAGAGCCAGATACCGATGGCTACCAAAATCTCTATCAGCAAGAAAATCCCCAACCAGAACCACAAGAAACTACTGCTACCCCTAATCGACGTTGGCGCGAACCTGTGCCTACAATGGGGGATGAAGTAGCCGCAGCAGGGTCAAAGCCTATGAGTAACGTAATTGGTATGCCAGGCGCAATTAATGGAATTTCTGAAGTTTTAGTACTTGAACCACGTACTTTTGAAGAAATGCCCCAGGCAATTCAAGCATTGCGTGAGCGTAAATCGGTAGTCTTAAATTTGACAATCATGGACCCGGATCAAGCTCAACGGGCAGTTGATTTTGTTGCCGGTGGTACTTATGCTCTAGATGGACATCAAGAGCGGATTGGAGAAAGTATATTTTTGTTTACGCCCAGTTGTGTGCAAGTCAGCACTCAAGGTGGTTTTTTACATGAAGTACCACAACCAGTTGCCCGTCCCTCTCGTCCTGCAAGCACCACTCCAGCTTGGGGAAATGAAGTTAACCGGATGGCACAATAAAAAAGTTAAATTAGTCATTAGTCTTTTGCCCTTTGTTCTACCATTAGGCAAGTTGCCTTTCCGGCATTTATGTTATTTGTCGTGATCTGGATGACTAATGACCAATGACCAATGACTATTAACGAATGACTATTAAATTTGGCTTAATTGGTGGCGGGGTGATGGGAGAAGCTTTGTTATCCCGCCTCATTGCTTTGGGGATTTATCAAGGTTCAGAAATTCTAGTTAGTGAACCTCAAGTTTCTCGACAGAGTTTTTTACAGCAGCAATATGATGTGGGTGTGACGACGGATAATTGTCTGGTTTTGGCTGAGGCTCAAGAAGCGGTGATGTTGGCAGTCAAGCCCCAGATATTTAGTGCGATCGCACAAGAATTAGCAGATATATTACCTATAGAACATTCACCCCTAATTATTTCTATCTTGGCAGGTGTGCCTTTAAAGCAGCTAGAAGCCGCCTTTCCGCAAATGCCAGTTATTCGCGCTATGCCCAATACCCCCGCTACAGTAGGCGCAGGAATAACGGCAATTTGTCTAGGTGCTTATACCCATCCCATCCACCAGCAAACAGCACAACAAATTTTTTCAGCGGTGGGGGAAGTTGTAGAAGTTCCAGAAACCCTCATGGATGCGGTGACAGGCTTATCTGGTAGTGGCCCGGCTTATGTGGCGTTGATGATAGAAGCATTATCAGATGGGGGAGTTGCAGCGGGTTTACCGAGGGTAGTTGCTAAACAATTAGCTTTACACACGGTATTAGGAACAGCCAAACTCTTAGAAGAAACTAAATTACACCCCGCAGAACTCAAAGACAGAGTTACCAGTCCTGGTGGGACGACAATCGCCGGAGTTAGTCAATTAGAAAAAGCTGGATTTCGCTCCGCTTTAATTGAAGCTGTCAAAGCTGCAACAGTTCGTTCTCAGGAATTGGGTAAATAAGACTGGGAACTTTCTAAATTACGATCACTTTGATATGCAAGTGCAAAGAGAAAGCTAGTATCAAGTATAACTGTCATACTTGCTCATCTCGATGTAAACTCCAACCGCGAATAGGATCAACTTCATTTGCCAGAATTTCTTCATCTCGCTCTGAAACATCCTTTTCTAGTGAATTTCCCAAGGCCGCAACTGAAAACAAAAAGTTTGCACTGGTTTTTTGGGACTGTTGTTCAGTTGCTTTATAGCGCAGGTAATCAACAAAATTGATGAGTTCAGCGAGGGAATCTTCTGGCAATGTCTTAATCGACTCGATAATCTGCTCTCGGTTTTTGGTTAATGTATCCATATCTTCTTTAAAGGAATGCTATTTATATTATTCATCGCTTGCTTCCCACTTTCAAGGTTTATTGTTCATTGTCAGGTAAGTGTTCGCATGAGAATAGAAAGTTACTTTTGTGAGACTATTATTGGCTATGAAGTCATCTAAAATTGCTTGAATTACAGGTACACTAACAGCATTACCAAACTGCTTGTATGCTGAACTATCATCTGGATGAACAATATAAGACTCTGGAAAGCCTTGTAATCTTGCACATTCACGAGGCGTTATTCTTCTGGGTCGCCCATTTTGGACTACACCCAACTTATTAGCATCTGATGATGTTAGGGTTATGGAAATACTATCTGGATCGAGAAACTTAAACACCTCAAAAGACATATTTCCACTTACAGGATTATATCTTCCATTCATCTCTTTAAGATATTTTTTGTCAATGAGTGAATTAATAATATTTTCGATATTTTGATGATCAAAAAATGTCTTAATTTGTTCTAGAGTTAAGCTTTTACCATCTTGGTGATCACCAAATTCTTTATGCCTTCTATGGGATATTAAGGCATCCATAAAATCACGTTCATCCTTTGTACACTTGCCTTTAATACCTAAATGCCAAGAATGGATAGAATTGCCCCCACGGAAGTCAATAAGACGAACCCCATGAAGCTTTTCAAATTGACCATTTACAGCATCAAAAAGTTGCTGTTCAAATTTTTGTGAGAGATAATAATTTTCAGAAACTTTTTTTTCTAGAATATCTTTAACCTTAACAACTGTATAACTATCAGCAAAAAGACTTAGCTGATATAGCTGTTCCTTAAAAGTATGGGAGTCAGTAGCACCTCTATCTGACATAAGTTTAATTACTGGCTTTTTCCCAAGTAGCCCTAGTATGTATATACGAACACGATTCTGCGGTACACCAAAGTTACTACTGTTGAGTAAAAGATAATGAACACCGTAACCAAGTTGTTCTAAAGTATGAATAATTGTTTTAAAGGTTCTACCCTGATCATGTGTTGTTAAACCACGGACATTTTCAAGCAGAAAACCTTGTGGTTTATGAATTTTTAGTAGTCTTTCAATTTCAAAAAAAAGCGTCCCTCTTGTATCTCCAAAGCCTTGTTGTTTACCAGCATAAGAAAAAGATTGGCAGGGAAAACCAGCAAGCATAAAATCAAATTTAGGTATGATATCAATTTCTCGGATGTCTCCCGTAGGTAGATCACCAAAGTTTAGTCTATAAGTTTCAATAGCTTTTTTATCAATTTCAGAGCTAAGTACACATTGAGATTCTATTCCCAAAACATCACACGCCTGCTGAAAACCGAGGCGCATTCCACCAATACCGGCAAAAAGATCAATAAAACGAATCATGGCAAACTCTCACGCAAAAAATCAACTAAAACATCAAACTCACTATCAGAATAAGCAACTGTACAATCGCTATGCTGGCAAATTGTAGAGATAGCAGCAGAGCGTTCAAAATTTCCAGCCCCATCAATTACATAAGCTATTTTGTGACCAGCAGTGTTCATAAGAGCTTGCCTTTCAGATGCCTGTGCTGCTTTTCTTTCTATTGTGCTGTTGGTGGTTACTTGAAAACTAACTTCAATTCCAACCTTTGTACCTGCTTTTGTGACAACTACATCAAAAGGCATTCCAGTGGTTTTACCATAACCCTGCAATATAATTGACCCATTGCTGGTAATATTAAATTCATTTCCCAATTTTTCTTTTAGGTACTCGACAATATAACGTTGTGCTAATTGTCCTAATGAATTGGCATTTGCACCGCGCGTTATTTGACTAACAACTATATAGTTTTGCTTTATATGATGGTCTAATGCAACCTCATCACCAAGTAAAGAACCAAGAATACAGACATCTAAGCCAGCATAGTCTGAAACTTCAGACGTACTGGCATAAAGCAAAATCATAGTCATATCACGTTTAAGTCCGTCCAATGGTTTATCCAATTGCAGCCCCTTTCCATCAATATTCAGCTTTTTATTATCTAATTCGCCTTTGACGGGCATTGACTCAAAAACATATTGATACTTTGTCCCTTTCCAGACATAATCCATTACTGGTTTAGCTGCCTGATCTCTTTTAGTAAAAATATTTGTGAAACTTTTTCCTAGCTTTTTCATGGGTTCACCACCATAGTCTGAAATGACAACTAAGTGCTTTAGGAATAAGTTTGCGGGAAACTTCGCTGCTTCCACAAGATCGAAGACTTGTGTAGGAGTCTTTTTGCTCAATTGTAAAATTGAAATGAAATCGTCTTGTGTTTCAAGTAATCTAGGAATAATACTTATCGTTGCATTTTTATTCTTTAAATTTTCAGGCCACCACATTGCAGCGTAGGACTGTAAAGTAATGATGTCTCTAGAGTAATTCGTCATATAATAATACAATTTTTTGACTGTACATGACAGGCATTTTAGCTTTTGACAAGAGAATAAGCAAAAATTGTTATTGTGTTTTTGGAGGTTATCAAAAACGGAAATTATGAAGGTCGAAATTGGGAACGTAGCAGTGACAATATAAATACAACTACCGGGACAAAAATCCGCCATGCAAGGACTAGCGGTTACTGAAACTATCACCACGATTGCAGAAGCAGAAAAAAGATTTGGTTTGAGTCGCAGTGAATCTCAGGATTTTTTTACAGAATGGCATGATCAATTACCTGAGATTAGCCCTAATGACCGTACCAACCTAGAAATTTTATGGAAGCGTTATATTTATCACCGTTCTGGTGGACATTTATTGGAAAGTACGGTGATGCTATTACTCGTTTCTCCATTACTGACCGTTGCTGGTTTATACGATCCACCTTTTCGCATCAAAGCTGAAGAATCTGTGCAGATAACAGTAGCTGATAGCGAAGAAACTCTACAGGGCCGAATAGATGTGCTGGTATTGTGCGATCGCCTGTGGATAATAGTTTTAGAATCAAAAAAAACCATGCTATCAGTTTGGTCAGCATTACCACAAACTCTTGCTTACTTGATGGCTAGTCCAAATAGCGATTTGCCGACTTTTGGAATGCTAACCAATGGCGATGATATTGTCTTTGTCAAGCTAGAAAATCAAAAATATGCCATGTCAAGAGTATTTGCACCTCTAACTACCCAAAGCGAATTAGAGTTTGCGTGTCGAGTCCTACGCAAAATTGCAGAAACATTGATTTGAATTCAATTCCCACTGAATGCGATCGCCTAGAGCAAGTAAAACCCTCTGGGGAATTTTGAAAGTTATTGATTGGTAGTCAATACCAGTCAACAATTGCCAGTCCCGAAACCCTGGAAAACTCCTTGACATTGTGAGTAACTAAAGTTGATTGAAGTGCTATGGCTGTCCCGGCAATCAAAACATCTATTTGACCGATTGGAGTTCCTTGCTGCTCCAACTCAGCACGAATTTTAGCAGCAGCAAAAGCAGCTTCTCTATCAAACAGAACCAGGTTAACTCGGCTCAGAAGTTCTTGAAGTTGCTGAGTGCGTTTTGCGGGTGAAGTGGACTTAGCAATGCCAACTTGTAATTCAAAAAGAACAATTGTAGGAATACTAATTTCTTGAGCAGAGACATTAGCAAGATTTTGAGCAACTTTTCCTTGACCTTTGAAATAATAAATCAGGGTGTTAGTATCCAAAACGTACATCTAGAGGCTCTCCCGCAAGATATCTTGTCCAGATTCAGCGCGAATTTCTTCTAAAGTGGGAAAATCATCTTTCCAAGTTCCAGCAAG
The DNA here is from genome assembly GCF_034931625.1 of Anabaena cylindrica UHCC 0172. Lineage (GTDB taxonomy): Bacteria > Cyanobacteriota > Cyanobacteriia > Cyanobacteriales > Nostocaceae > Anabaena > Anabaena cylindrica_A. Next base: position 79,067 of record NZ_JAYGGY010000078.1, read on the forward strand.
TGAATACACAAATTCTGACCAAGGTAACTGATCAATATTGTTGACAGTTTGGTTAGCATTTAAATGTTTCGCACGGATAAATTCAGCAAAAGTCAGAATCTCATCAGCCTGATCTTGGGGAAGGGTTTTGACGATCGCATAAATCTGTTCAGCAATGGTCATAATAGAGTTCTAGGTAAATAGACGGCCATTGAATGAGATCGGTGAAATTATTCTATTGTAGATGTTCTGATCGAAAACCCGATAGCTCCGCCCCCAGAACTTGTGCTTTAGCTGTCAACGTAGCAAATCACTAATCACGTTATGATAGTAAACAGTCTGGTTGCTAATGATGATTGAGTGAACTATCCTGCCCCATCTTCAGAAATTGACTTAGGGTCAATATTTCCCTTTGAACTGGATCAATTCCAGCTAGATGCGATCGCCTCCTTGAATGCTGGACGCTCCGTAGTTGTCTGTGCGCCCACGGGTTCAGGTAAAACATTAATTGGGGAATACGCCATTTATCGCGCCCTGGCGCGGGGGAAACGTGTATTTTACACCACTCCCCTCAAAGCGTTATCGAATCAAAAATTACGTGACTTTCGAGAAAAATTCGGGTTTGAACAGGTCGGACTGTTAACAGGTGATGCGTCCATCAACAGGGATGCACCTATTTTAGTCATGACCACCGAAATTTTTCGCAATATGCTCTATGGCACACCCATTGGGCAAATCGGTATTTCTTTAGTAGATGTTGAGGCAGTGGTGCTAGATGAGTGCCACTACATGAACGATCGCCAACGAGGTACAGTTTGGGAAGAATCCATTATCTACTGTCCCCGTGAAGTGCAACTAGTCGCCCTTTCTGCCACAGTTGCCAACAGTGATCAACTTACCGACTGGCTAAATCGTGTTCATGGCCCCACAGACCTCATTTACTCCGATTTTCGCCCAGTTCCCTTAGAATTTCACTATTGCAATCCCAAAGGGCTGTTTCCCCTACTCAATGACAGCAATACAAAAATTAACCCCCGCCTCATTAAACGTGGCAAAAAAGGCAAACTAGAAAAGGGCAGAAGTGGTAGACCAGAAGCTCCTAGTATCATATATACCCTCAGCCAACTAGAGCAGCGGGATATGCTGCCAGCTATTTATTTTATCTTCAGCCGTCGGGGATGTGATAAAGCCGTGGCTGAAGTGGGTGATTTGTGGCTAGTAAATAATGACGAATCCCAAATATTACGACGGCAAATCGACGATTTTCTCAACCGCAACCCTGACGCTGGACGTTCTGGACAAATTGCCCCCCTCTACCGGGGTGTTGCTGCCCACCATGCCGGAATTTTACCAGCGTGGAAAGGGTTAGTCGAAGAACTATTTCAACAGGGATTAATTAAAGTCGTCTTTGCCACCGAAACCCTCGCAGCGGGAATTAATATGCCCGCCCGGACAACAGTTATTTCCACCCTTTCTAAGCGTACTGACAACGGACACCGCCTGTTAAAAGCTTCCGAATTCCTGCAAATGTCAGGTCGGGCTGGTCGCCGGGGTATGGATTCACAAGGTTATGTGGTGACAGTGCAAACACCATTTGAAGGGGCAAAAGAAGCATCCTATTTGGCTACATCTCCAGCAGATCCCCTCGTCAGTCAGTTTACACCTAGCTATGGGATGGTGCTGAATCTGCTGCAAACTCACACTTTAGAACGAGCCAGAGAACTGATAGAACGCAGTTTTGGCCAGTACATGGCGACTTTGCATTTAAGACCAGAGTACGATGAAATTGGGGAAATAGAGGCAGAATTAGCTAAACTCCAGGCAGAATTGGCTGAAATTGATGAAAATGAATTGGCAATATATGAAAAATTACGGCAACGCCTAAAAGTAGAACGCCATATCTTTAAAACCCTGCAAGAACAAGCACAGGAAGATAGACAAGAACAACTGTCGATGATGTTGGATTTTGCCATATCTGGAACAATGTTGAGTCTCAATGACAAAAACATGACAGCGACTTTACCCATAACAGCGATATTAGTGGGGAAAGCAACAAGTCCTGGTCAAACTTCTTACTTCGTCTGTTTAGGGCAGGATAACCGCTGGTATGTGGCCACAACTGCTGATGTAGTTGATTTGTATGCTGAATTACCAAGGGTTGAGATATCGCCGGATATCTTACCACCGTCAGAATTGGCTATAAAACGGGGACAGTGTGTTAGTGGTAGCCAAGAAACATTAGCGATCGCACAAAGCATACCCGATCCCGGCGAGTTTATGTATATGCCTCCAGAAGTAGCCGAACAACTCAGCCGCGTTAACGCCGTTCAAGCACAACTAGAAAATCACCCCATACATCAAACAGGTAATGTTGCCACTATCTTCAAACGCAGAGCGCGTTGTGTGGAATTAGAAGCAGAACTTGAAGAGGTGCAAGGGCAAGTAGAACAACAATCCCAACGACATTGGGAAGAATTTCTCAATTTAATTCACATCTTGCAGCAATTCGGTGGATTAGATAACTTACTACCCACACAATTGGGACAAATGGCCGCCGCTATTCGGGGCGAGAATGAATTATGGTTGGGTTTAGTCATCGCTAGTGGCGAATTAGATAATTTAGATCCCCATCATTTAGCTGCCGCTGCTGCGGCTTTAGTGACAGAAACCCCACGCCCAGATAGCAAAGTGCGCTTTGATCTCAGTAGTGAAGTCGCAGATGCTTTGGCAAAATTACGCGGAATTCGTCGCCAATTGTTCCAAATACAACGACGCTATAATGTTGCCCTACCTATTTGGTTAGAGTTTGAATTAATTGCCATTGTCGAACAGTGGGCATTAGGAAAAGAGTGGGTAGAACTATGTGCAAACACCACGTTGGATGAAGGTGATGTGGTGAGGTTGTTACGCCGGACATTGGATTTATTATCCCAAATTCCTCATGTTCCCTATGTACAGGACTCTTTACGGCGCAACGCTCAACGGGCTATGCAGCTAATTGATAGGTTCCCTGTCAATGAAGGAACGGAATAATTAATAAATTGCAAAATAAATTGCATAATTTGGACAAAAGAATATAGGACTTACGCACTATACAAATTAGACATCATCTGCATCAACCAAAATTAGTCATTTCCGGTATTTAGTAAGGTGCGTCAGATGGCAAAACTTTTTGTTAATGCATAAGTCCTAGAATATATGAATTTACCCATACGCTAATGAAAAAGGCATGACAGTTTCAAATTCCGTTAACGTATTGGTGAGTTTATATTGCCATTTTCCTGATTTATCTTGTTTCCAAAAACAGAAAGGTTGAGAGAGAATATTTCCATAATTATTCAATTGTTGCAAATACTCTTGGGGTGTGATTCCTACCTTCTTTGCAGCTTTAATGATGATTTTAGCAATTGCAAAGTTATTTTTATAATCTACATAGTTTAAAATAAAAGTAGTTTCACCAAGGCTAACTTCCAAATCTTTATTATATGGAAAAAAATCTTCAGTTCGCCAATAAGTCAGTCCTTGAATTTCTTGCTTAAGAGTGATTATATCAGTGATATTTGGTTCTGTATACATAACTAACTGTGTAACTCCTAATTTTTCGTTTGCACAAAGAATTCTTTTTTTGTTTTTGGCGCTATATAGAAATGTTACATACAATATCTCTACATGAGCATTAAGCAATGATTATTAGCTTTACAAAAGCCCCAGAATACTTGATAGTGCTGCTGATAATTTCCTTAATTTTGCCACTTTTATAGCCTTCTTTATTTATTGAACTCGAAAAAGTCTATCTCATACAATTTAGGATTCAGCATATTTTAGGTTAAGGTTTAGTAAAAGTTGTCAGTAGTAAATAAAAACGGTTTTCACATCTTATAAGGTAGTATTGTCTTCACTTTTTTCATAATGAAGTAAGAATATGCAAATCTTGTGGATATTCTGATCATTTGTAAGCAATGAAAGCAGCATAATCATATCTTGTAACCAGAAATATTGATGTCAATAATACAACTACATATAAAAGCAATTAATCGCTCAATATCAATAGGGCTTACGCAAACATTATACTCAATATTTCTTGTAGGAAAAAGTTCAAAGCCTCTCCCCGCAACGAGGAGAGGTTGGGAGACAATACTTGTCGGCTAAGGCTCAAAAGTCATTATATGGTAGGTTGGGTTGAGGCACGTATCCCTGACGGGAGGCGAAGCCATAACCCAACATTATCAAGGATTTTGTTGGGTTTCGCTGTCGCTCAACCCAACCTACATTTCCTTAACCGAGCAGTATTGGGTTGGGAGAGGGGTGTTTACAGTATACTTGTATACTTTCTTGAAGATGTCGAATTAGAGACAGGGTTTTCATCCCCTCGATTACTTACGAATTATTTAAAAAAATTATGCATTTAAATGTATCCAAGAAAATATGATTTGTACCTAATTTATAGAATTTTTCCATTTTGTATCACAGAACTAGAGATTTAGTGTTAATTTATACGATTTTAAATTTGGACAGTCGTTATACTCATTCCAAAGGTTCTACCTGGGAATTGATGAAGTGGCCAAGCCACTTCATTTTTATTGCCAAAAAATTGATTTTTCAATCATTAACTAGCTCATCACGCCATTTTTCGCGGTTTTCCCGTTCTTCAATTTCTCGTGTCTCACTATCACGTGAGAGTTCTCCTGGACGAAGCGATCGCTCTAAGTTCCAAGTCCCCCACTTCAGAGATTTTTGTCTTTCCAGGTGGTTGATAAATTGTGTAATTGATTGATCCGCCTGGATAGGGGTTTTTAAATTAAACTGAATTGTCTCAAAAATTCTACTGTCATTCTCAATGAAGTACTGAGCTAAAATTTTCGTCAGCCACAGCAAAAATTTATTGTACAACCTACCAAAAATACTTGGCCTTTTTTTAGTAATAAAAATTGCCTGTCCTTCAGCTTTTCCATCTTCAATGAGGCGCAAAGTAAACATAATGTAAAAATGAAGGAATTCAGGTCCCACTGTTACCATCCCAGTAGAACCATACCAATAACATAGACTGTAAGTAACAGGATTTTTATAGAAAGGACGGATCAGTTTAATCAAAAAAGAATCGGGACTATCCTGTGTAGTGTTACTGAAGGTAATAGCATTTTCATTCAGTTCCTGTTTTTCAAAATTAAATTCTGATAGCATCTTATGGACTGTATTGAAGTGTTGTGCATCAATAGCATTTATCATCACCACATTAGGGTGACATCTTGTTATAAAACGCGCCCCAAAAGTGCTTTCACAATCCTCAATTTCTAACTCTGGAATAAAGGGTAAAGGTTGTTGTGGTGTTTCTCCAGTCCACACCCAAATCATTCCATATTTTTCGGCAGTAGGCCAAGCTTTTGCCTTAACAGGAAGTGGCTCATCTAAACAGGGAATATGAACACAAAAACCTTCAGAGTCATATTGCCAATGGTGAAAAAAACATCGTAGTTCATTACCTTCAACTTTGCCTTCAGCCAGATGAGCGCCCATGTGTGGACAGTAAGCATCAAAGATAACTGCTCGTCTATCTTGACCACGATAAATAACTAGTTCTTTCCCCAAAATTGTTACAGGTTTTACTTCACCAACCCGTAACTTTCGAGAGGGTATTACCCAATACCATCCTTCAATAAAACGCTCTGGGTTATTGAAAGTTTTAAGTTTCCGGGAGTAGCTCAAGTTTTCAGCGTTGACATTCATTTTAGGGTTTCACTTGCGGGGAAGCGGTTAATTTATAGATATCATGTCAAGCTGATCAAAACAGTTATTTTCAGTACTAGGAGAATCATTACAGCCAATAATTTTTAAAAGTTTCATCTCCAGACAGATTTTTGAATTTATGTAATAATAACAACAATAATAATTTAGGAATCTGTTATGTTAACGCAGAATAAACAACAACTTTTAATTGGTCAGGTAACAGAACTAAGTGGTATTTCAATTCGTACAATTCGCTATTATGAGAGCGTAGGTTTAATTCAACCATCAGGAAGGACAGAAGGTGGTTTTCGTCAGTTTTCTGCTGATGTCTTAACTCGGTTAGCTTTTATTAAAAGGGCGCAACATTTAGGTTTAAGTTTGGAAGAAATTCGAGAGATTTTACAAGTTTATGATCACGGACAGCCTCCTTGTGGTGAAATTCAAGAAAAGTTGCAAGAAAAGCTATTACAAATAGATAATCAAGTTGAACAATTGTTAACTTTGCGGTCAGAAATAAAGGGGCTACTTTCAGGTTGGCAAAGTATGGAAAGCCAACCCCAGGAAACTATTTGTCCTATTATTCAAAATAATTATAAAAATCCGATTTAAGTTTTGAGATTTTCTCATAATTAGGGCTAGGAATCAGGAGTCAGGAGGAAGAATTAGAAAGAAGTAAGAATAGTTTTGAATCTAGTGAAGTACAAAATCATCTGCATTTATCTGCGTCCATCTGCGTTTAATTATTACTGCTTGTACCTCACTTGAATGGAAATTGCTATATTAATTTGGTGCTGCTTTTGATTTACTGAAGACAAACCACCAAAGTTCTAAGCCAATTAAACCTAAACCTGATACTGTCACCACAACTTTTACACCTAAAGGTTGTTCAATTGCATGAAATTGATTAATTTGCTGTGAATGAGAATTGGCCATTTCTGCTGATGCTGGGCTTGATGTCAATAACACTAAAAAAATAAGACTTACCCAAAGGATTTTTTTATTTAACATTTATTTGATTCCTGGTTGAAAATTACGTAATCTTAAAGCATTTGTGACTACAGAAATAGAAGATAAAGCCATCGCTGCACCTGCGATAATGGGATTGAGTAACCATCCAAAAATAGGGTAGAGAATACCAGCTGCTACAGGAATACCAATGATGTTGTAAATAAAAGCAAAGAAGAGATTTTGCTTGATATTATTGATAGTGGCACGACTAAGTTGGATAGCGGTGACAATGCCTTGTAAGTCTCCAGAAATTAAAGTAAGATCACTAGCTGCGATCGCCACATCTGTGCCTGTACCAATGGCTATACCCACGTCTGCTTGGGCTAAAGCTGGTGCATCATTAATTCCATCCCCTACCATAGCGACGATTTTAGACTGGGGATTTGCACCTTTATTCGCCAGTTCTCCATTTTGCAATGACTTGACAATAGCCACTTTTTGATCTGGACGGACTTGGGCAAAAACTTGGGTAATACCGACTTGTTGGGCGATCGCATCGGCTGTGAGGCGATTGTCTCCAGTTAACATTACCACTTCTAAACCTAATTTCTGTAATGCTTGCACAGCAGCGGCTGAGGAAGGTTTAAGAGCATCGGTAATACCCATAATTCCTGCTAATTCCCCATCAACAGCGATTAAAATTACCGTTTTACCTCCAGATTCCCAACCAACTTGATACTTTTCTAGAGAAACTGTATTCATCCCCAATTCTGTTAACCAGGTTTGTGTGCCGATTTGCACCAGATGATCATTGACAATTCCCTGGACACCACAACCTGCTATAGCAACAAAATCCTCAACTTTCGCTAAATTTACCTCTTGGGATTCTGCGTACCTGACTACTGCTTCAGCTAGGGGATGCTCAGAATTTTTTTCCACAGTTGCCACTAACTGTAATAATTCCAGTTCATGATGATTATCTGTACCTTTGACAGTGGCAAAATCTGTAACTGTGGGTTTACCTTGAGTTAAAGTCCCCGTTTTATCAAAAATAATAGTTTCAATTTTGTGAGCTAATTCTAAACTGTCAGCACCTTTAATTAAGATGCCATTTTCCGCACCTTTACCAGTTCCTACCATCACAGAAGTAGGGGTAGCTAAACCCAAAGCACAAGGACAAGCGATAATCAACACACCCACCATCGTGATGATAGACAGGGTAAAGTTACCCATAAAATTAAACCAGATCACAAAGGTAAAAATAGCGATCGCAATTACAGCCGGCACAAACCATCCCGTTACCTGATCTGCTAACCGCTGAATGGGTGCTTTTGAACCTTGCGCTTCTTGTACTAACTTAACAATTTGCGCCAAAAACGTATCTTGACCCACTCTAGTAGCTCTAAACTTAAAACTACCAGTCTTATTCATTGTTGCCCCAATTACCTCATCTCCTGGCTGCTTTTTCACAGCCACACTTTCACCTGTTACCATTGCCTCATCTACCGTTGAAGCACCATCAATGACTTCCCCATCTACAGGAATCTTTTCTCCAGGACGCACCAAAATCTCATCATTAATTCTCACTTCCCCAATAGGAACATCTATTTCTACCCCATCACGGATAACTTTGGCAGTTTTAGCTTGTAATCCCATCAATTTATGGATAGCTGCTGAAGTTTGTCCCTTAGCACGATGTTCAAAAAACCTTCCCAATAGAATTAACGTGATCACCATTGCAGCGACTTCATAATAAACATGAGGTTGCAAACCTTGGGCAATAAAAAACCCTGGAAAAATTGTCACAACTAAAGAATACAAATAAGCTGCACCTGTTCCCAAAGCAATTAATGTATCCATCGTTGCTGTACGGCGTTTTAGAGACTTCCAACCATTGCGGAAAAAAGACCCACCACACCAAAACTCCACAGGTGTAGTCAAAACCAATTGCAACCAAGGATGATGAAGAAAATCAGGAATAAAAGGTAATTTTAGTCCAGTCATCATGGGGAAAGAACCCACAAATAGGAAAATACTAATTACACCTCCTACCCAGAGTTTAAGTTTCAATTCTCGTTCTTCTGCTAACTGAATTGCTTTTTGAGTATCATCTTCATCTGGTTGTGCCGATAGCGAAAAAGACGAGTAACCCGCAGCTTCAATAGCAGCTTGAATTTCCTCTACATTAGTTTGTTGAGAATCATAATTAATAGTTGCTTGCTCGGCACCAAAATTAACATTGCTATCAATTACGCCAGGAACAGAAAGTATTGCTTGTTCAATATTGTTCGCACAGGAAGCACAACTCATGCCTCGGAGTTTAAGTGTGAGATTATCCATATTACTACCTTTGAATAATTTGAAAATAGGGGGATTTAAACCCCCATAATTTAGTTAAGCAGGAGGATAGCCAGCCGCAACTAAAGCTTCTTTAATTGCTGTTTCTGATACTTGAGTATCTACATTGACAAGCTTGGTTTTTGGATCAGCCTCAACAGTGGCGTTAGTATCAATAGCTTTAACTGCATTGGTAATATTGGTTGCACAAGCAGAACAAGCCATTCCGGGAACTGTAAGTTTAATTGTCATAGGTTTAAATGAGTGAGTGCAAAAAATTAAGATTTAGCTAGATACAGTTGCTGTAATTTTTGAACTGGGTTATTTGGCGTTTTGATGATATCTTGAGATAAGTTATAAATTTGTGACTGAGTAGCATTTTGAGCGGCATTGTCGGTTATCATCTGCTCAGAAATGTTGAGGGCAGTTCTGCCAAACATTAGTAATTTGTTTAGCTTTGTTGCTAAATTTCCGGCTCAGAGTTATTTGTATATTCATCCTAGACCCTCTAGTTGGCTAGAGAGTCAACATCTTTTTGGATATTTATTTTAAAAAACACAAAACTTTACCCTTTTGATATGGATACTCCGCAACTTTTGCGAGATTTACCTTCTAAATTTGAGCCACTGCGACTGTTTCTAGAGTCACAGTTGTTGTCTTATATCAAAATCAGCAGCCAAGAGGTTGGCCAGCTAAACGAGGATTCAACAGGAGATCCTCTCAAACTTTGGCAAAGCAAAATTGGTGGCAATCCCTATCTGCCACATGACTATGAACATCCGCGCGATCGCATCACTGGAGAAATTATGCCGTTGCTGATGCAAGTAAACTGTGCAGATGTACCCCAAATTGCTGGTTTTGATTTTCCGCAGCAGGGAATTTTGCAATTTTACCTGGGTTATGACGCAGCGATGTCTGAACTCAGCCCAGAAGTATGTCGCGTCCTCTATTTTCCAGAAGTTTTGGCAGTTGAAAGTGATTTAGTCACAGACTTCAGCTTTATCGACAACGAAGATACTCTCCGCGACTATTCAGAAATTTACGCCTTAGAGTTTTCATCTGCTCAAGAGGTGTTTTGGTATCCTCGCCATGAGGAGATTCAGCCGCCTGAAGCACTGGCAGACCTCTATGAAGAATTTAGTCTAGAATTTACTGAAGATTGCTCTGGCGATAAGCTGGGAGGATTTGCGGATACATCTTCTTGGGATGTTGGAGCAGCCACGGAAGGCGTAAAGGGTCGATTGTTGCTAGAACTTGGGCAAACATTCTTCAATGGCGAATTTTTTTACTTTTTTATTGAAGATGCTGATTTAAGAAATCGGGATTTTAGCAAAGTTGAATTTCGGATCATGTTTACTTAAAAATTGGGCGTTTCTGAATTTGAGGTATGAAAATTTAAAATTCCATTTCTCAAATTCTTACTCTTTGCGCCTCTGCGTGAGACAAATTCATACTTTCATTTACCAACGCCAAAAATTGAACACTCTTCATCTATCTCTATGTCCCAGATATCGCTCCCCTAATCACTTCTTCAAAACCTAACTTTCAGTGATCTTGTGCGATCGCTTTCTGCTTAGTGATATGACAAAAACCTTAGCTCTAGCACCTTCTTTGAGCGTGTTACAAAATTGACATTTACAAGGTGAGGAAGATTATGAATTTTAAAGTAAAGATTTTGGGACTTTGTAGTAAAATAATTAACCAATACTTGTTTAATCAAAAAAATACCAAGGATATTTATACTATGACAGACATTAATCAATATGTTACAGATTATTTGGATTATTACTGCGGTTTAGAAGATTCGCCAGGATTTGCTGTTTTACTAAAAGGGGAATGGGGTTCTGGAAAAACATGGTTTATTAAGAAATATCGGGAGAAATTAGAAGCAGAAATAAAAAAAGATGAATATCAAATTATTTATATTACTCTTTATGGAGTAAAGAATATAGATGATATAGCATATATATTTTTAGAGCAATCAATCCCTACTTTAGCATCCTCAAAGTGGTCTAAGCTGGGATTTAATTTTATTAAACTTATTTTAAATAGCCAGAAAATTGATTTAGAGAAATTAAAAATAGATTTTTCTAAATATATTGTCAATAACAAGAAAATTTTAATATTTGATGACCTAGAACGTTGTCAAATAGATATTAGTAATATCATGGGATATATGAACTACTTTGTAGAACAGCAAGGATCGAAAGTAATTATTATTGCTAATGAAGATATAATATTTGACAACTACAAAGACACCAAAGAAAAATTAATAGGTAAAACATTTAATATTGCTCCTGACATTGATAGTGCATTAAACGGTTTCATTAAAAATATTGAAGATTCAGATATTCAGAAATTTCTTATAAAAAATGCTGAATTTATAAAAACATTATACGGACAAGCAAAATGTACAAATTTAAGAATACTCAAACAAATCATTCTTGATTTTGAGCGAATTTATGAAAAATTAGATAAAGAAAAAAATAAGCAGGAAGTTCTACAAGAAATTATTAAAGTGCTAACAATTTTTTCTATCGAAATTAAAATGGCAAATTTGCAGCCAAAAGATATTAACAAATTATTAGATGCACAGGTGGAGATACAAGCTAGGAGAAATACAAATAGAAGAAATGGTTCTTTTTCTGAAGAAAACTCAGATGTACAAGAAGATAAAAATAACCTTCAAGAAATATGTGATAAATACTCCTATTTACAAATATATGATCCATTTCCTAGTGCGATATGGTGGGAAGATTTTTTTGATAAAGGTATTGTTAATAGTAAAGAATTAAATAAAGAAATTGCAAATAAATACTATCTTGACGATAACACGCCTAATTGGTTAAGATTATTTTACTTAAATGGACTTAATGATGATGAGTTTGATAAATATCGTGAAATTGTAGAATCGGAATTTAATAACAGAGAATACAAAGATATATCAATTATAAAACATATTGTTGGATGTTTCTTATATTTCTCCAATAATGGGTTATATGTCAAAGCTAAAGAGGAAATTCTGAAAGATGCAAAGATTTATATTGATGATTTAATTACTAACTTAAATAGTAATAATCAATTGGAAGTTTTAGAATTGATTAATGAAAATAATCAAGATAGTTCCGTTAATCCTATATCTAATAGTGATTTTAGACTAGGCTTTTATAGTCAAGAGATCCAAGAATTTAAAGATTTTTATAATTATATTGATGAAGTTCTCAATAAAAAATTGTCTAATCCTCAATATATGGGTAATTTAGCTCAGGAACTACTAGAAATCATGAAAAATGATGTTAAAGAATTTTATAGTATGATTTGTATTCAGTCCCTTACTAATAAAAAAATAAGACGCAAATATGATGAAATACCTATATTAAAATACATACCACAGCAGAACTTTGTAGAAACACTTTTATCTATGAAATATGATAATAAAAAATATGTTTTCTGGGCATTAAAAGAAAGATATAAACAAATTGATGTTCATTTTTATCCAAAATTAATAGAAGAAATAGAGTGGTTAAAAATGGTTCAAGACCTACTGCTTAAAGAAGTTGATAAAAGACAAGGTAAACTAAGTGGCTATCAACTTAAAGAACTTATTGATAGAAATCTGTCTAAAGCAATAAGCACATTAGAAGATATACAAATACAACAGATTAATAAATCAGTGAATTAAAACTTTAGTTAACTATCCTAGCACTAATACAATTCTGGTATAACCTGAGTTATAACCTAAATTTTTATAACATTTTGCTAATACAAAGTTTTTAAAATTAATTTGAGTGCAGATATTTACGCTATATTGTACAATATAGTTGTACAACTTCTGAAAAAAGAGAATGTTAAACAAAGAAACCACATACTCTCAAGCAAGGTTGAATTTAGCAACTATCTTAGATCAGGTGTGTGACCAACGGGAAATTGTAGTAATTAAACGTCGTAATGAGAAAAATGTGGCGTTAATTGCCGAAGATGAACTTTCCAGCTTACTAGAGTGTGTTTATTTATTGAGATCACCTGAAAATGCTAAACGTTTATTTCGAGCTTTAGAATGGAGTGAAACAGCAATGGAAACTCCTCAAACAGTGGCTGAATTAAAAGAGGAGTTAGGAATTGAGTAGTAAGAAAAAAAAGCTAGATACTCATAATGAAGAAAAAGAATTATCTGGTTATTTTCCTATCTTCAGTCCTGATTTTAAAGCAGATTTAGCTTGGTGGTATAATCATGATAAGAAAAAAGGGGATAAAATACTAGATTTAGTAGCGGATATTCTTGATGGTCAACCGTTTACAGGCTTAGGTAAACCTGAACCTCTTAAATATATTGCTCCTGATACTTGGTCACGACGGATAGATTTAGAACATCGTTTAGTTTATAAAGTCACAGAGAATAAAGTGTATTTTTTACAAGCTCGCTATCATTATGAATCAGATTAAAATCAAAAGACAAAATTCTTCAACACTTACGCAAAATATCTCTTAAACTCTCATTTCTCTGTGTCTCTGCGCCTCTGCGGTTAATTACTCCGTAAGTCGTCCGTAACTCCTATGAATTACTGATTTTTTTATCAACTTCTTTATGTCCCAGGTATCGCCGCTCCCCCCATTGCTTCAGCCAGACCTACCATTAACCGCTCTTGCGCCCATGCAGGATGTGACAAACCTCTGGTTTATGAAGGTCATTGCCTGCGGCTAATGCGACGGGTGCAGACTGAAGTAGAACTGTTCGATCTGTGCGATCGCATTCTCCTGACTGAAGGAACAAAAACTTTAGCCCTAGAACCCTTCTTACTGTCCGTTCGCTGATTTTGAGCCGAAAAGCCTGCTAATAATATAAGGACGGGCAGGACTTGTACTGAGCTTGTCGAAGTATGCCCATCCCACAAGATTGGATCATCTTTTTTGTGGAATTCTCTTAGTGTTAGTCATGTGTCTTCAGAGTCCATTCATTTGCCTTAGTTTTCAGATAAATTAGATAAACAAATACATTAATTCCTCGCTATTTACAGAAATCGTAGTTAATGCTACATACAATCGTATAAACCGTAGTTAATATTAGAAAAATATCGCACTAGAAGAAAAAATTAAGAACAACCCTTTTGTTCTTGTTCATCTTCATATCTTGCGGATTACCGCATATAGGAGTCTATCTTCAACAGTAATTTTTCTGCAACTAATAGCAAGTAGTAAAACTACGTAGTCGAATAATCTCATCTTTTAAAGCATTAAGTTTACCCCAAAAGATTGAGGCAGGTATGATCACAAACCTGTCATTATACGCAATAAGATAAACGCAAAGGAGTTTACCATGCATCGACAAATGTGCTGGTTATCTAAGTCTGGTAGTGATGGAGAAAAAATATTGCATTTGCAGACTTCACTTGGACAACCTTGGCGGCCTTACACAGCTTTTCCCCAATTTTCAGTACCAGATTATCAAATACCCGGTGGTTCTAAGGGCTGGGCAACTTATCAAAAACTGTTAAAAGCAGGCTGGACTTTGGTACATAATGCACGGGCTAATGAGTTCAGCAGCAACTATACAGAGTCAACAGTAGATAATTAATAGCCTCTGGAATAGCTATCACCAAGGGAATCAGCTGCTCCTTCTAAAATACCATCTTCTGTCAGTGATAATTCAATGGGAGGATTCCAGACTTAGGGACGCATCTCCATCACTCCTAATACTGCTTTCTCCAATATTAGCCTCTGTAAATACGTTACTTTTTGTCAATTGCTTCTACTAGACTGGCGCTCTAGAGATAATTTGTAAATTGGCGTACTTTCTGTATTTTTACCCCAAAATTACCCCAAAAAATTTGGGACGAGTATCATACCCGTCCCTTTTCTTATAACTATGAGGCTTGAATTACCTGGTTTTAGGTTGTTTTTCTAAAGGCGACACCCGGATTTGAACCGGGGGTGAAGGTTTTGCAGACCCTTGCCTTACCACTTGGCTATGTCGCCGGACTCACAATTACTAATATTACCACTATTTTCGCTCAATTGCATCATCTGGCTGAAGAAAATTTTATGGACAGGCCAGATACCTGTCCTACGGTGATTCAGGAGTCAGGATTTATTTTGACTTCATCGGCAAAGTTGCCCCAGCGGACAAAGTAAAATGGCCCAGCGACAGAACCCCAGACGTGTTCATCAGTTTCGGGATTGCGTCCTCTGTCGCGGCTAATGAATTTTTCACCGTCAATTTCAAAATCACTATCCAAATAGGTTGTTTGCCCGTTGCGGACGACTATGCAGCCCTTTCCCGGCTCAACTGTGCCTTTGAAGTGACTACCAGCCCACTCTACGATCATGTTACAACCAGAAAGTTTTTCCAAGCGATCGCTCGTTAACTTCTGCAAACGTCCTAAATCACGGGATGCACCAAAAAAGTCTTTTTCGTCTTTAACAGTATAGTTTTCAATGTGGATTTTATCCCCTACAGTCATCAACTTCAATACCCGTAACCGATAGGGGTCATTGAGCATATAGTCATAAGCTTGTTCTACAAACAAACTCACCCCTGATAACAGTGAGTAAGGTAAGGGACGCATACATACACGAATATGGGCAAAAAAAGCCGGATTCTCAAACACTTGCGCTTGGTTGCTAAAATCAGCAGCCATCCACCGGGCTAAAGTGGCAATATCTGTAGAATGAGTCATAGCAATTTTGGATTTTGGATTTGATACACATTGGCTAATTTTAAACCTCGGCGTGTCACTGGGACAGTCCTGAGTGTTGAGTAACGTAGATGCTTCTGTGGCCTTCCTCAGAATGCGCTGAGTAAAAAGTAAAATTAATTCGCCAAAATCCAACATCCAACATCGAATTAACCAAAACGTCCAGCTACATAGTCACGGGTACGACTATCTAAGGGGTGATGAAAGATTTGGCCTGTAGCCCCAAATTCCACCATTTGTCCAATGCGACTTTCATCAGTGCTAAAGAAAGCAGTAAAATCAGAAACGCGGGTCGCTTGCTGCATATTGTGGGTGACAATAGCGATCGTTAACTCAGACTTCAAGCTGTGAATCAATTCTTCAACTTTCATAGTCGCAATGGGGTCAAGGGCTGAACAAGGTTCATCCATTAGCAAAACTTTCGGTTTCACAGCCAAAGCACGGGCTATACAGAGACGCTGTTGCTGTCCACCAGAAATACCTAAAGCTGATGTATGTAGCTTATCTTTGACTTCATCCCAAAGTGCTGCACCCTGAAGGGCAGATTCGACAATTTCATCTAATTCTACTTTCGGACACCTACCAGCTATTCTCACACCATAAGCAACATTCTCATAAATACTCATCGGAAAAGGATTTGGTTTTTGAAACACCATGCCAATTTCTCGACGGAGACGATTGATATTGATACGAGGATCATAAATATTTTGACCAAGAAATTCTACTTTTCCTTCAACTTTTACTTTCCCTTCTAATTCACTAATGCGATTTAGAGTCTTAATGAAGGTAGATTTACCACAACCACTAGGGCCAATAATTGCCGTTACTTGGTTTTTACAGATATCTAGTGAGATGCCTTCAATAGCTTTAGAAGTGCCGTAATAAAAACTCAGATTTTTGACTGTGATGGCTGGAATTAGGTTACTCATGCTCAGATAGTATGCACAACATTTTTTACTTGATCCTACTTTTGCTAATAATTACGCGAGAGAGAAGGCTGAAAAACAAAACTAAGCTCAGTAGAATTATTGAAGTAGTCCAAACTAATTGGTTTATTTTTGGGTCAGGATTGTTGTAGAGGTTAAAAATTAATACGGGTAAAGAAGCTGTGGGACTCAATAAGCTATCCGACCAATTTTGACTAAATAAAGCAGTAAAAATCAGTGGTGCTGTTTCACCCGCAGCACGGGCAACTGCCAGGGAAATTCCTGTTGTAATTCCGGGTATGGCCGCAGTCACAACAATGCGAAAAGTCGTTTGGAAGCGAGTTCCTCCTAAAGCCGCAGAAGCAAGACGTTGTTGTGTAGGAATCAGTTTTAAGGCTTCCTCTGTAGTCAGTGTAATAATTGGTAGCATGATTACAGATAAAGCAAAGCCACCCGCAAAGGCACTGAACTGTTTAGTTGTTAATACTATCAAACCATAAGCAAATATACCAACAATAATCGAAGGTACACCTGTGAGAATACTGGCTATAAAACGTACAAAATTAGTGATTTGGTTAGTTTGACCAAATTCTGCTAAAAATATTCCTGTCATTATGCCGACAGGAATGCTCAATATCGCGGCAATACCAACCATTGTCAGAGTACCAAGAATGGCATTAGCAAATCCATTATCAATGACTGGCTTCAGCAACATTTCTAGATTGAAACCCGATATTCCCTTGCTAATAATTTCCCACAAAACTGAGAATAAGGGAATTAGAGCTAATGCACTTAAACCAAAGGCCAGTACATTCATTGCAATTGCAAATAGTCGTCTCTCAGCTGGTAAAGGATTATGCAATTCCCCAGCTAGAGATTTATCTATTTCTGAATTTAGATAACGGCTCATATTAATTTTAAATCTTACTTTATTTATTTTTATTGCCAACCAACTGCACTAATAATACAGCACCAATATTGACCAACAAAGTTACAGCAAAAAGAATCAAACCTAAATAAGTTAATGCTCCAATGTGTAATCCTGGTTCTGCTTCGGCAAATTCATTAGCTAAAATAGAGGGAATTGTATAAGCTGGATCAAGTAAAGATAAACTGATTTGGGCAGAATTACCAATTACCATTGTCACTGCCATTGTTTCTCCCAAAGCACGGCCTAGAGCCAGCATAGCTGCACTCACCATTCCTGAAAAACCTGCTGGTAACAAAACCCGAAAAATAGTTTCCCAACGAGTACTACCCAAGGCCATAGACGCGCTACGTAATTCTTTGGGTATGACCATTAATACATCACGAGAGATTGCTGCCATTGTCGGCAGAATCATAATAGAAAGAATAATGCCAGCAGTTAACATATTATTTCCGGCTGGATATTCTGTATTAAAAATTGGGATGAATTTAAAGGTACTACCTAACCATGCTTCTAGGGGTTCTATAAAAGGAATAAATACAAAAATACCCCATAAACCGATAATGACGCTGGGAATAGCAGCAATTAATTCTACAATAAAAGCTAAGGTACTTCTGACGGAACTTGGCAAAAAGTCTTCACTCGTCACCAAAGCGACTGATATGCCGACTGGTATAGTTAATAAAATTGCGATCGTACTACTTACCAAAGTTCCATAAATATAAGGTAATGCTCCAAATATCTGATTACCTGTATCCCAATCTTGTTCCCACAAAAAGCCTAACCCAAATTTTACAATAGCTGGTTTTGCTTCTAAAAAAATTACCCAACTCATTAGAAATAATATAGCTACAGTAATTATGGAAAAAAGATAAACTAGCCATGTAAATCCTTGATCGAAGTGAGAAACCATCCCTCCATTAGCTTTCAAATCAATACTCTCAGCACTTAAATTCAATTTATCTGATGAATTATGATTATTTGAGTTGAATAAATTTGCCATGAGAAATTATGAAAATAATTGCATAGAAATAGAGTGGGCTATGCCCACCCTTAAAAAACACAGTCAAAACAATTCGTAATAATGCTTTTGTTACACTAGGATCACTACGAATTCAGTCGTTATTTTGCCTTAAAATACGACAAATTACTTGACTGTGCTATTTACTGTTTGTAAAACACGATTGACAACATTGCTAGGAATTTTGGTGTAGTTGAGGTCATCGTTATATTGTTGACCATCTGTAAGTACCCAGTTGATCCATTTTTTGATCGCATCAGCTTTAGATGGATTGGAATAATTTTTATAAACCATCATCCAGGTCAGACCAACAATAGGATATCCTTGTCCTGGATCTCCAATAAATACGCGGTAGTTATCTGGAAAAGTAACTGTTGATAAAGCTGCATTTGCAGATGCTAAAGAAGGAGCAACAAATTCTCCTTTTTTATTTTGTAATTCTGCTGATTTTAGTTTGTTTTTAGTAGCATAGTCATATTCAACATAACCAATAGAACCGGGAGTACGAGATACTAAAGCAGCTACACCAGGATTGCCTTTCCCTTTGAGGACATTTTTGAGAGTCCACTTAGGAGCAGTATTAGCTCCAATTCTGCCTTTAAAGTAACCATTAATGCTACTTAAATGATTAGTGAAAATAAATGTTGTGCCACTACCGTCAGCACGGACTACAAATTTAATTGGCTGATTTGGTAAGTTCACACCAGGGTTATCAGCTTTAATTTTAGCATCGTCCCAATTGGTAACTTGTCCAGCAAAAATCGCTGGTAATGTAGTGCGAGATAATCTGAGTTTACTAACACCAGGTAGGTTGTAAACAACTGAAACAGCACCACCTGCTGTGGGTACTAAGATGACACCATTTTTGACTTTAGCTATTTCACTATCTGTCATTGCGGCATCACTACCACCAAAGTCAACTGTTCCGGCTATGGTTTGACGAATACCACCACCACTACCGATTCCTTGGTAGTTCACTTTCAAGTCGGGATATTTTTTCTTAACTTGTTGAGAATACACTTTATAAAGAGGAGCCGGAAAAGTCGCTCCTGCCCCCTGAATAGTTTGTGCCTTTGCTGCAATTGGACTTAGTGCAACAGCCCCAGTTACTAATGAAGCGGTAACTACACGATTAAAAATATTGGTCAAAAAAGTCATACTACCTCTAATTTAAGGAATATTTTCCTAATGCAACTACAACCTTCAATAAGGGTGATTCTTGATGGTTAATTTAAATTAAATGAATGTTGAAGAAAAGATTAACTTTTAGTTAAAATTACTTATATGATATCCAGTATAGCAATCCTATTTAATTCTCAAAGGGTTTGAAGATAAAAGCCTGGTTGGATATGGTAAAAATTTCAAAAAATCGAACAAAAGATGAAAAATAGGAAAAACAAATACTGAATTTTTTTATAGGAAGTGTGCAAATAATTAAAATTTTTATATGATTTTGTTAATTAGTTATTGAGGAGAATGAAGATATTTTATACAAATAAGTTTTAAGCTTTTATATCAAAAATTATTTTTTATTTTTTGAGAATCTACTTACGGAGATACCGAAACACATCTAAATTTTATTGACAAAATAACGTTTTAATGTATAAACGAAGAAGTACCAATTTATCGTTTGATTGATTTTTGCAGAGTCATAGTAATGGACTAGAGTATTGTCAATCTAAAAATGACGGGTTTAGTCGCTAGGTGCGTCTTACCAACTCAAAAATATAAATTCTGGTTTGTGCATTGCTTGTGACTAGCATAGCGATCGCTGTTTCTGTTAATTTAATCTAAATGAAAGGCTTCCCGGTGGAGGCGTTGACGAAAATAAGCATAATTGATTAAATTTAAAGTTATGGCGCTCATAGTTCAGAAATACGGTGGCTCATCTGTTGGTTCAGTCGAACGTATTCAAGCTGTTGCCCAGCGAGTTGATAAAACTGTAAAAGCTGGAAATTCCGTTGTAGTAGTAGTTTCAGCGATGGGGAAAACTACTGATGGACTCGTGAAACTAGCTAATGGTATTTCCAAAAGTCCTAACCGTCGGGAAATGGATATGCTGCTTTCCACCGGGGAGCAAGTTACTATTGCTTTACTGAGTATGGCGTTGCAGGAAATCGGACAACCAGCAATTTCCATGACTGGCGCTCAAGTAGGAATTGTTACCGAAGCTGAACATACCCGCGCCCGGATCTTACATATTGAAACCGATCGCTTGCAGAGGCAAATTAACGCAGGTAAAGTGGTTGTTGTGGCAGGTTTTCAAGGCATATCTAGCACCGGAGATATGGAAATTACTACTTTGGGACGTGGTGGTTCTGATACTTCTGCGGTGGCTTTAGCAGCAGCATTGGGTGCAGATTTTTGTGAAATTTATACAGATGTGCCAGGGATATTGACTACAGATCCCCGGATTGTTCCAGAAGCCCAGTTGCTGTCAGAAATCACCTGTGATGAAATGCTGGAATTAGCCAGTTTAGGGGCTAAGGTGTTGCATCCCCGTGCTGTGGAAATTGCCCGCAATTATGGTGTGCCTTTGGTGGTACGCTCAAGTTGGACTGAGCAGCCGGGGACTTGGGTGACGACGCAGAGAACTCAGGAGCGATCGCTTGTCAATTTAGAATTAGCGCGTCCTGTCGATGCTGTAGAATTTGATAGTGATCAGGCAAAGGTATCTTTGTTGCGTGTCCCTGATAAACCAGGGGTAGCTGCCCGATTATTTGGCGAAATTTCCCGTCAAAATGTCGATGTCGATTTGATTATTCAGTCAATTCATGAAGGTAATACTAATGATATTGCTTTTACTGTAAATACACCTATTCTAAAACGAGCAGAAGCAGTTGCAGTCGCTATTGCCCCGGCATTAAGAAATCAACCAAACTCAGACGAAGCAGAAGTAATTGTCGAAAAAGATACTGCAAAAGTCAGTATTGCCGGTGCAGGAATGATTGGCCGTCCTGGGGTGGCTGCAAAGATGTTTGCTACCTTAGCGGAGGCTGGTGTGAATATTCAAATGATTTCAACCAGTGAAGTTAAGGTGAGTTGTTTGATAGATGCGGCAGATTGCGATCGCGCTATCATTGCCCTATGTAAAGCCTTTGAAATCACCGCTTCCCCTGCCAGTCCTACATTACCTGCTATCCATGCTACCGCCGTTCGTGGTGTCGCTTTAGATATGAATCAGGCACGTTTGGCAATTCGTCAAGTTCCAAATAAACCAGGTATGGCAGCGAAATTGTTCGGTTTATTGGCAGGGTATAACATCAGCGTAGACATGATTATTCAATCCCAACGCTGTCGTGTGATTGATGGTGTCACCTGTCGGGATATTGCTTTTACAGTGGCTAGAATGGATGCCGAAAACGCCCAACAGAAATTAACCCAAGTAGCAGATGAGTTAGGATGGGGTGAAGTAGTCTTGGATAATGCGATCGCTAAAGTGAGTATTGTTGGTTCGGGAATGGTTGGACAACCAGGTATTGCCGCAAAAATGTTTACAGCCTTAGCTGAAAATAAAATCAACATCCAAATGATTGCTACTTCAGAAATTAAAATCAGTTGCGTTGTCGGACAAGATGAAGGTGTGAAAGCTTTGCAAGTTATTCACGCAGCATTTGATTTAGCTGGTAGTGAAAAATTTGTAGTTCCAGCATAATATTGGGTGATTTAACAATAAAAAAGATCCCCGCTTTATCAATTAAAGTGGGGATTTGATAGTTTTATAGTTACTATTTGCAATTGTCTAATACCAAATTAATATGAAGCTGCATAAAATAAAATTCTAAGAATAATTGACCGCAGATAAACACAGATAAAGATGTATTAATCAATGAATTTCAGGATTTCGTACATCCTCACATAAAATTGGTATAAGTCTATAGACATATATATTTAATATGCCTTTTGATGGAAGATCGTAATCATAAAATTATGTAGCCTATTACATAACACTTACTCAAAAAACTCAATTTTATTTCTCTGTGTCCTCTGCGGTTCGTTTTAAAATTGAATTTTCCAGACTTATAATATTGAACAAATCAAAAATAGATTATCAAAGTAATCAAATATGAACCGATTAAAAGGCAAAAATGCCCTCATCACCGGTGCAAGTTCAGGTATTGGACAAGCGATCGCAGTTCGTCTGGCACAAGAAGGTTGTAATATTGCCATCAACTACCGCAAAAGTCCTGCCGATGCGGAAGATACCAAAGAAATGGCTTTGCAAAAAGCCTGTGCAGATATCGAAAATTGTGGTGTTAAATCGCTGTTAGTCCAGGGTGATATTTCTCAGGAAGAAGATATTATCCAAATGGTAAACACCGTGATTGAAAAATTTGGCAGTCTTGACCTTCTGATTAATAATGCCGGTATTCAAAGTGAATGTCCATCCCACGAAGTCAAAACAGAAGACTTTGACCGAGTAATAGGAGTAAATCTGCGGGGTGCTTACCTGTGTGCGCGGGAAACAATCAAACATCTGCTAGATCAAAATCGTTCCGGGGTGATTATCAATATTTCTAGTGTTCACGAAATTATTCCGCGACCAATGTATATCAGCTATTCTATCAGCAAAGGTGGCATGGCAAACATGACTAAAACACTAGCTTTGGAATATGCCCATAAAGGTATTCGGGTTAATGCTGTAGCACCTGGGGCGACGATTACACCTATTAATGAAGATTGGACTGAGGACTCAGAAAAAAAAGCTGTTGTAGAAAGTCATATCCCTATGGGTCGTGCTGGCACTTCTGAGGAAATAGGGGCAGCAATAGCATTTTTAGCTTCTGATGAAGCTGCATATATTACTGGACAAACTCTGTTTGTAGATGGTGGTTTGACGCTGTATGCAGATTTTAGGGAAGCTTGGTCAGCTTGAAAAATAATATCAAGTTGGGCTAATTTTAGGTAAATAAACGTCAGCATTCAGCCGTCAGCTAATGCCTAACGGCACGCTACGCGAACAGCCAAAGAAAGAATTGATAAGCATAAAGAATTGTTGATTACTGATTTAAGTCTCCTCAATTCAAAACCCATAAAACCTGGTTTTAGCTGACTGCTGACTACTATTTTTAAGCTTGTTGGCGTGAAGCTTGGGCGCGTTTGTTAATCTCCGGCCAGTTAACTACATTCCACCAGTTATTTAAATAGTCAGCACGGCGATTTTGATATCTCAGGTAATAAGCGTGTTCCCAGATATCATTAAGATGGGGTTATCTTGATTTGGTGTAGAGGTCAGGGGAAACGCATCTTATCAATAAGGACAATTGAATCTCAATAACGACCTATAAATTCGCATTAATGCCTCCTTATTGACAATACTTTAATCAATCACCATGACTCCAAAAAAATCAATCAAACGATAAATTAAGATTTCTTCGTTGATACATCAAAATTGTATTTTGTCAAGATAATTTAGATGCGTTTCCCCTGTAGAGGTAATTTGCAATTGTCCTTGAGGGTTTTGCATTAAAAAATTGCTCATTTTTATTCATGTAATTGATTCTACAAGTCTTAATAGAATTGAGTTAATAATTGATAGAGTGATTGAACCTAGTAAAGCACTCCAGAAGCCATACCTTAATCTAAAACCTGGTACTATTGCTGCTGCCAATGCAAAGATAATGGCATTCAAAATAAAAAAGAAGAAGCCAATAGTGAGAATAATTAATGGTAAGGTAAACAATGTAAGAATGGGCAACAAAATAGCATTTAAAATCCCAAAAACTATGGCAGAAATTGCCGCCTTACCAAAATTATCTATTTCAATGCCCAAAAATGGCAATCTAGAAATAATCAAAAAGCTCACAGCAGTCACTAGCCAGGTAAGAATAAGTCCTGTCATAAATCATCATTCCTCTCTTTTTTTAACCATAATGAGCTATTTGATGAAAAATTACATCTATATTAAGTACAATATTAGAGCAAAGGAAGCTTTTGGAGAATAGCTTTGCTAGTATTTTGTTAATCTCCAGCCAATCCCCAAATTTTAATTGATCTGTCAATGCTGTAGCTGGCAATGAATTCATAATCGTTGCTCATAGCAATATAACCAATTGGTGCGGTATGCCCCTGTAATGTACATAGTTGACTGTTTAACGCTAAATCCCAAATGACTATTTCGTTATTATCTGTGCAGTAAATTAAAATTCGGCCATTAAAACTCATGAGGCAGGGTGCGGTTCCAGAAGAGGTATACATGATGCAATCGCTCAACAATTCCCAAACACACACCTGATTTTCTCGTATCCCGCAAGCTAAGACTTGCCCATCAGAACCAATTGCAAGTGAATGCACTGTTAAAGCAGGGAGATTTTCTAACTGCTGAACAAGATTTCCTGTCTCAAGGTTCCAGATTTGCAGCATACAGTATTTTTGCTGCTTGAAACGTGCGACTAGAAATTTACCATCTGGGGTAAATAAAAGCGGTGAAACAGAATTAAGTAAATCCTGAATTTCTGAAGTTTTCCATGATGGATATTGAGTAATTAAAGCGAAATCTTGAAATTGATAATAAAAATGACGAGTGCGAGTTTCATAATTCCAAACTCCAAATTCTCCGTTTCTACCGACGGTAGAGCCAATTGCCAGGAAAGGATTTTGCGTTGGGCAAGCAGTGAAACAGTGAGGATTAGGTATTATAGTATGAATAAAATAATCGGGACAATCATCATTAATTAACTTGTGTGTCTCTGTATCTAATACCCAAACTAAGTCTTGAAAACTGATGACTGATACCTTCCCATTTTTACCTAACCTAAATTCATGAGCAGTGCCTAACTCCAAATTTCTTCTTTGCTGCCCTGTTTTTAAATCCCATACATTAACAAAAGAATACTTGTAATCTAAATCCCAATAGCAAATTAGAGTGTTGTTGTAATCTGCAATTGCAAAATAATCTGGATGACGTTGTTTTAAGTTAGAGTAATTTGAATTAAAATCAAAATTTGTTAATGTATGTAAGCATTGGATTTTTCTAAATGGGAGATAGTTCCATATACCTTGCCTAGCAATATCCTCATGGCAATCAGATAACAGCAAAAAAGCTGATTGCCGCACTTCTCTAATGTGATCATTTAATGCCTGAATTATTAACTCAATACCTGCCTGTCCATACTCAAAGGCATCTAAAAGAGCATCTACTTTTTGTTTTGTAGAATTGCTTTGTAATCGACAGCAAATTTTTTCTAATTCTCTCTGAGTTGTAATAGGAGAAGCAGACAAGCTGTGTCTTTCAAAATTCATTTTTAATCATAAAATGTCAATAGTGAATCCAGTATAATATAATGGATTTAACTATGAATCCTTGGTTCTGGGTGTAAAGTTGCTAATATTTCACTTTCCACAATGGCTAATTCATCTAATCGCTTCATAACTTTTTCTCGGTCAAAATAAGTATCTGCTAAAACCCAATATGTTCCAAAGTGTCGCGCTTCTGATGCCATTAAACCACGATAAAATTGAGCTAATTCTGGTTCTGGACAGTTTGCAGCTAAAAGTCCCAAACGTTCGTGGCTGCGTGCTTCAATTAAACCAGTTAAGAGTAAATTATCTAAAAACTGCTCTGGTTCTTTTCTTCTAACCTGTGTTTTTAAACTTGCACCGTAGGGAGGTGCTGATAAAGGTGCTAGGGGAATATTGCGACGTTCTAGCCATTGATTGACTAGTTCAAAGTGTTCTAGCTCTTCCCGTGCGATCGCAGTTAACTCCCTGACCATTTTAGTATTAGAGGGATAACGAAACATAAAATTCAACGCCACACCTGCTGCTTTGCGCTCACAGTGGGAGTGATCAAGTAAAATTATATCCAAATTTGCGATCGCTTGCTCTACCCAAGCATCACTGGTAGGTTGTTTGAGAGCATTGATAGTTGGTAATGGTGAACTCAGCACAGAAAGAATAACTCCAGAGTAAAAAAAATTTTAATTGT
This sequence comes from Anabaena cylindrica UHCC 0172, assembly GCF_034931625.1. Taxonomy (GTDB): domain Bacteria; phylum Cyanobacteriota; class Cyanobacteriia; order Cyanobacteriales; family Nostocaceae; genus Anabaena; species Anabaena cylindrica_A. Next base: position 105,549 of record NZ_JAYGGY010000078.1, read on the forward strand.
CAACTACTTAACGGTTAAGATTATCAAACCAACTTTGCAAATCTTCTGCCGTTGAAAAATCTAATAACGCTTCTCCTAAAACTTCAAGATTTTCAACTGTTAATTCTCTAATCTGAGTTTCAGTTTGAGGAGTAATTTTACCTAATTTGCGCTTAATCAAACGAATAATTAAATTTTTTTCTCGTTCAATACCCTGCTCAATACCCTGCTCAATACCTTGCTCAATTCCCTGTTTCATCCAACTGGTTACAATTTGCATAACCTTCTCCTGTTCTTCTTGTTTAAAGGAACCTAAGTTTGTTTGAAATATTTGTTCTTCCGATTGATTGAGCTTCAGATAAGTATCAATAAAACCTGAAATTAATTGCATTTTTGCGGGATTTAATTTTAAAGTCACTAATAATCGTAAACATTCTGCTTTAACTTTTGGTCTATCGGTTGCAGCTATATTCATTTTCGACATTAAAGCGGAAGCGACTGGATTATCACGATTCAAGAAATCTCGCCAATTTAATTGATTGAGTTGAACAACTCGGTAATTAAATTTCAAAACTTCAAAGTCAGGAAAGTTAATTTGATAATTACTGATAGCTATTTTTTTGGGATTGCTATAGGAAAAAATAACAATCGGATAAATGGGTAAATCAAATTTCTCATGTAAACGAGCGAAATAGCGAAACATTCGTTTATCAAATCTGGAACGTGAAGTAGATTCTGCTTCAATATGGATCAGAAAAAAAGAACGTTCTTCTCGAAATTTTACCTGAGCTATCAAATCTGTTTCATACTTTTCTCCAGCGGTAATATCTGTAAATATCTCCTTATCCAATAAGGTAACAGATTCAGGGTCAATATACTTAATAAGTTCTGGGAAAAAAAGTTCTATAAACTCGATGAAAAATGTTGAAATTAATTCCTTAAACAAGCGGTCATGATCAATATTTTCAGTCACGAGTTTCTACTGGCTTTTTATTGTAGATGTTTCTATCAAAATCAAATTATTTCAGTATAACATAATATTCATCTGATATCAAAGTAAATAGTAATAAAATTACCAGAGATATTCAGAAGTTGAAGAGGCTAATTTTTATATTCGTCGATTTACTAAAGTAGCACTAGCTTGGTCAACTGGCATGACAATAACTTCGTTAATATTGACGTGAGCAGGTCTGGTGGCACAGAAAAATATGACATCAGCTACATCATCAGCGGTAAGAGGAGTAAGACCTTCATAAACCTTTTTTGCCCGCTCTGTATCACCATGAAATCGGACTTGACTAAATTCTGTGTCTACCATACCAGGGTCAACAGAAGTCACCCGCACCGGAGTTCCTAACAAGTCTTGTTTTAAACCTTCAGAAATAGCTTTAACAGCGGCTTTTGTTGCACAATAAACATTACCACCGGGGTAAGTTTGATGTCCAGCTATAGAACCTAGATTGATGACATGACCACGACCACGGGCAACCATTCCTGGTACAATATGACGGGTGACATAAAGCAAACCCTTCATATTAGTATCAATCATTTCTTCCCAGTTTTGAACATCGCCTTCATGAAGCTTATTTAAACCGCGACTCAAACCAGCGTTGTTAATTAAGATGTCGATATTTGACCAATCGGGAGGTAAATTAGAGATTGCGGATTCAACAGACGAGCAACTACACACATCAAGTTGCAATAAATGGATTTTGTCAGCGGTAATATTTAAATTTTCAGCTAACTCCTGCAACCGTTTCCAACGTCGTGCCGCTAAAATGAGTTTTGCACCTGTAGGAGCGAAAATTTGAGCGCAAGCTGCACCAATTCCACTACTAGCACCTGTAATTAAGATAATTTGATTTGCAAGGGAAAGCATTTTTAGTTATGAGATCATTTGTATGGGCGTATTTTTGCACCCATTAGTTATTTTGACACCTTAACAGACAAATTTCCTCAACACCAAGCATATACCTGACATCGTACCGCCAAATTATTTACAATAAATAAGAAAAGCAAACATTTATAAATGTAATCAAAATCAATGGGAATATTTGGATTTGGTAAAAAATCGGGGATGCCTACACCTGAGCAAGCTTTGCCAGGAAGAACAGAAACTATGCCTGTACCCGCAAAGCATCACGTCAACAGTAATCCCCTTAAGCCTCCTTTTCCTGAAGGTTTAGAAACAGCAATGTTTGGCTTAGGCTGTTTTTGGGGTGCTGAACGGAAGTTTTGGCAACTAGAAGGAGTTTACACCACTGCTGTTGGTTATGCGGCTGGCTACACACCCAACCCTACCTATCAAGAAGTATGCAGCGGTATGACTGGTCATAATGAGGTTGTGTTAGTTGTTTTTGACCCGAAAGTAGTTAGTTATTCTCAATTGCTGAAGGTATTTTGGGAAAGCCACAACCCCACACAAGGGATGCGTCAAGGTAATGACTCTGGTAGTCAATACCGTTCCGGAATTTATGTCTACTCTCAAACGCAAAAGCAATTAGCAGAGGCATCACGGGACGCTTATCAACCGGCTCTTAATGGTGCAGGTTATGGGCAGATTACCACAGAGATTTTAGATGCACCTGAGTTTTATTATGCTGAAAATTACCATCAGCAATATTTAGCCAAAAACCCAGGTGGTTACTGTGGTTTAGGTGGTACTAATGTTGCTTGTCCTGTGGGTGTTGCTGAAGCTCCAGTAAGTTAGATAGTACCGAGTACTGAGTACTGAGTGCTGAGTAACTCCATACATAACTAAAGTTAGGGGATTGAAACAAGGAAGCATTATTTCTCGTGCAATCATCTCAAAATAAATATTTTCCTTCTTCCATGAATGACTTCAGGGACTTTAGACTTATTTGTGCTGAGTTCTAACTATGGATCTCATTCATTACTTGGTACTCGGTACTTAGCACTATTTCGGTAACCTTTGTAGAGATGTTCTGTGGAATGTCTCTATGTTCTTTTCTGGAGATATTTATGGAGAATCATCACCTTAGTATTAATTGAATAACAGCGATCGCACCACCCCAAAACATAATACTCATAGGTATGCCAATCATCATGCCAGCGATCGCCCAACCTCTTTGGTGTGCCTGAAAATGTTCAATGCTGCGCCAGCGTCTACTTTTCCAAGCCCACTCATTACCATTTGCTCCGAAAGCGATCGCCATTAGTGACCCAATATAGGGTACAAAACACAGCAATCCATACATCCACACATAATTAGGCCAAGCCCAAAGCCAAGGCATTAGAAATGCTCCCCAATTCCAACCTAAAATTTCTTCTGGCACTTGCTCTGTGCTATTGAAAATACCACACCCAGAATTATTAATAAATTCTTCTCTTCGCAAATTTCTCTTCTTGTTGGCAGATTTAATAATCTGACCTGATTTGAGAGAGTCCAATGCTTGGCGAGCGCTAGTAAAACGTTGTTCTGGTGATGGTTCTGTTAGCTTTTGCAACCAACTGGCAAAGTTAGGACTAATATTAACTCGGTCAACAAATTGCAACCGTAAATCTTTTTGTGGTAAATCTGCTGGAGCAAGACCAGTTAACAAATGAACTAAAGTTGCTCCTAAAGCATACAAATCTGATGCAGGAATCGCCCGACCACCAAATTGTTCCATAGGTGCATAACCATAGGTACCAACAACAGTAAAGGTGACACCTTCTTTCGCAGCTTTATCTTGAACTGCCCCAAAATCAACTAAATAAATCTGATTATCATCACCCCAAATTAAATTACTCGGCTTAATATCCCGATGTAAAACTCCTGGATTTAACTCGTGTAAATAAATGAGAATTTTGAGAATTTGATTGGCAATTTTCCAAGTTTGTTTTTCACTAAACCTGTTACTATGTGCAAGTTTTTCTTTAAGTGATTGACCAGGAATATATTCTTGGACTAAGCCAAACCAGAGATTACGATCATCAATGCAAAAATAATCAATATACTGAGGAATGCGGTCATGATTTAGCTGTTGGAGAATTTCTGCTTCTCTTTCAAATAATTTCAGATCATCCCACTGAACAGCACCACCAAAAGCCAAGAGTTTGACTACCACTAACGAATCTTTTTCGTCCGCAGCTTGTAAATCCTTGGCTAACCAAGTTTGACGAATTCCATTATTACCAAGTTGGCGTTCAATTTGATAGCGGTCTTGTAATATGTGGTCTACTTGCAGCATCTAGCACCTGCTGGCCATTTACATTCAGTTGATTTCCTTACTATTTCAGGATAATCAATTAAATCAGAAAATGGTAAAGGAGGCAGGAAGGGTAAAGGTAAATAGGAAAAAAATATTCTTCTTCCTTCTTCCTTCTTCCTTCTTCCTTCTTCCTTCTTCCTTCTTCCTTCTTTCTCCTGACTCCTGACTCCTGACTCCTGACTCCCGACTTCTGACTCCTGACGAATTATCAAGTTCTCTGAGCCAAATTTGCAACTACTGCTGCTAACTCCGCAGGGTTTACTGGTTTGGGAATATGTAACTGAAATCCAGCTAATAAAGCTTGAGTTCGGTCTTCTGCTCTAGCATAAGCTGTCAGCGCGACTGCGGGAATTTTTCCTCCTTTATCACTAGGCAGACTTCTAATTTTACGAATTAGTGTATAGCCATCTTCTTGAGGCATACCAATATCACTAACTAATATATCTGGGTGGAATTCTGGTAAGGCTGTTATTGCTTCAGGTGCAGAACTAACAGCCATGACTTGAGCGCCATATTGTCCTAAAATTGTAGTTAGCAAATGCCGAGCGTCTGCTTCATCATCAACAATAAGTACTCGTAAACCTTCCAAAATGGATAATTGGTGACTCACAAAATTACCATTCTTCATCGGTGAATACTGTTCTGGTTTATCCCCGTCTATAGCAACGGCTTTCATGGGTAAATTGACGATGAATGTTGCTCCCTGTTCAATTCCTGGACTTGTCGCAGAAACTGTGCCGCCGTGTAATTCTACCAAATGACGGACGATCGCTAATCCTAATCCTAATCCACCGTGCGATCGCGTGGTTGAACTATCAGCTTGGCAAAAACGCTCAAATACATGAGGTAAAAAGTCGGCAGAAATTCCACCACCAGTATCAGTAACTCGAATTTGCACGCGGGAATTAATCCGCTCTATTTGTACCTTAACTCTTCCCCTCTTGGGTGTAAACTTGACAGCATTGGAGAGCAAATTCCACACTATTTGTTGCAAGCGGTTGGCATCACCCGTCACAGTCCCCACTGCTGGGTCAAATTGAGACTCGATCACAATTTCTTTCGCATCTGCGGCCGGACGCACAGTGTCAATAGCCGTTTCCACCACTGGGACAAGTTCAACTGGATGCAGGTTTAATTTTAGTTTGCCGCGAATAATCCGCGATACATCCAAAACATCTTCAATTAATTGTGCTAAAGCATGGCTATTGCGGTCAATTGTCTCCAATGCCCTATTAGTAGTTATCTCATCAAATTTACGGCTTTTGAGTAGCTGTGTCCACCCCAGCATCGCATTTAAGGGGGTACGAAGTTCGTGGGAAAGTGTAGCTAAAAACTCATCTTTGATGCTGTTAGCGGTTTCAGCTTCAGCCCTCGCAGCTTTTTCTCGCTCTAGTAATTGTTCCCGTTCTTGCTCTGCTTGCTTGCGATCGGTAATATCAATCATGAACCCATGCAGTTGCTGTGGACCATTTTCATCCCGAACGATATTCACAATGTCATATAACCAGACAATTCTGCCATCTGCCGCTAACATTCTATATTCAAATTCGTAATTCTCTAGAGAATAAGAACATTGGTGACAATAATTAATAGTCCATTCTTGATCATCTGGATGTATATGGTCTCTCCAAAAATTTTCCCCGTACCAATCATTTGCCGGATAACCAAGAATATCTTCAGTTTGCGGGCCAACATAGGTAATATTTCCAGTGATAGCATCTGCTTCCCAAGGAATTACACGTACTTTTTCTGTGAGTTTCCTAAATTTTGCTTCACTTTGTTTCAGGTCAATTTGTGCTTTTTTCTGCTCTGTAATATCTATAATTAAAACTACGAATCCTTCAACTTTCCCTTGCGAATTGAATTGGGGAACATAATTAACTTTTATATCATGTTTTTTACCATCTTGATGATAAAGTTGGGACTCAAAGCTGACTCGCTCACCTGCCAAGACTTTTTGTACATAGGGGTAAATTGACTGATAAACTGACTCACCTAAAAATTCTCGCAGATGCTGCCCATAAATTTCTGATGTGGATACACCAAACCATTCCTCATATCCTTTATTATTAAAACGATAATGCTGTTGATCATCTATATAAGCAATATTTACTGGCAGAGTATTTGTAATTAAACTCAATTCTTGTTCTCGTTGGCGTAAATTTTCCTCAATTTTTTTGCGTTCACTTAAATCTATAACAAACCCTATTATCTGTTCTGAATTATCTTCTAATAAAGCTAAACCTATCAGCACACTAACACGACTACCATCTTGGCGAATGTATTCTTTTTCAAAAGATTGACATACTCCATTATTTTGTAGTTCTGATATTATATGTTTTCTCTGTTCTAAATGTTCTGGAGGTGTCATTGATGGCCCGGTTATTCTCCCTGACAATAGATCCTCTTGTGTATAACCAACTATGTCTAAAAAGGCATCATTTGCTTCTAAAATGTTACCATTCATATCGGCTATAATCACACCAATAATATTAGAATTTCGCAAACGTCTAAACTTTAACTCACTTGCTGCTAGTCGCTGAACACTCTTTTTTAACTTCTGTTGAGCAGTACGTAATTCTGAGTTAATCCAGTTGATAAATGTTGCTATCAACATAAACAAGATTAACCGCATCACACTATCTGAATTCTCTACATAAAATGAAAAATGTGGAAATAAAAAAAAGTAATCAACGCATAAAATAGATAAAATGTTAGCCAAGATCCCTGACTGAAGTCCGCCATACCATGTACTAACTGCTACAGCGCCAAAAAATAACATGAAGATAGTAGGCTTTAATAATGGCAGAAAAAGCATTGTTAGTAACAAAGCGATACCAACAGATGCTATAGACACAACATACTTTGATAGGAGAAAAACCTTCCCTTTCAATATGGCATCTCCTTTGGTGAGCGGCTTTCTGGAATTTGTCCTCACATTAGTTAAGCATAATTCTATGGTTTCACTCCTATTATGCAACGAGGAACCACACAGCTTAACATTTGCTGATTAATAATCTATCTAAAGTAGTAAAAATCAATGCAAGCAAACACTATCTAGCATAAATACTATATTATACAATTAATTCCTCAGTAGTTTTAATAAAAAATTTTACTAACTGTTAACTTTTTTTGCGCCTACGAGTAAATAAGTAATCATTTCTCCTTTACCTTTAACTTTAATTAAACCGCGCTTTTCCAGGTAATACTTTTCTTTTAACAGATGATAGCTGTTTTCACACACCTGAATTCGACCGGCAACACCATGTGATTCCATTCTACTAGCAGTATTTACCGTATCTCCCCACAGATCATAGGCAAATTTCTTTAAGCCAATTACCCCTGCAACTACTGGACCTGTACTCACGCCAATCCGAATCCGAAATGATTGGTTTGTTTCTTGGCTAAACTGATCTACAGCCTGTTGCATATCCAATGCCATATCAGCTATGGCTATGGCATGATCGCTACGATGATTGGGTAAACCAGCAACAGCCATATAGGCATCACCAATGGTTTTGATTTTTTCTACTCCATGACGTTCTGCTAATTCATCAAACAAGCAGAATATTTCGTTTAAAAATTCGACTAGTTGGGGTGGGGAGGTATGGCTAGAAAGTTCTGTAAATCCGACAATATCAGCGAATAAAACTGTGACTTCTAAAAAACTATCAGCAATGGTAGTATGTTCTTGTTTTAGTTGTTCGGCAATTACTGCGGGTAAAATATTTAAAATTAGTTTTTCCGATTTTTTTTGAGCTAGTTCTAATTCTTGTCTGGCTCGAAATTCTCTTTTTCTCATCTGCTCATATAAATAAACAGAAAATACACAAATTATCCCTGTCCAAAATAGATATATGCCATTTTCAACATAAAAATATAATGGGTGCTTAAATTGTGGACGATAGATCAGATATAATCCTAAATAACAGATAATTGTGCCAATTTGTGATGTGAGATGAGTTCGCCATAGTACAGGAATAAGTGTTGCTTGAGTAATAAACATCAAACTCCAAATATTCGTAAAAGGTTCTACAAAATCAAACAGAACTGCTGTGTAAATTTGGATTACACAAGTGACAGACCAAGATAAATTTAAAAAAAGTATGTGTGGGTAACGACGACCTATTTGAGTCTGGCATAATAACCAACAAATTAAAATGAAGAATTCAATTAAGAAACCTATTCTAAAAGCATTGATTTTTTCCTGTGGTTGCTGATTTACCCAAATAAAAAAAGCCGTCAGTGTTAAACCGACAATTAGCATTATTTTGGTTTGCAACTGGAGGCGCTTGAGTATAAAAAGCTGCCGCTGTTCTCTGTAAGATTCTACCAGGCTGACATCTATTTGCAAGTCCGATAGTTCGGAAGCAAACAACGCCTCTATGGGATTTGTACCAAAATCTCTTTTGGGAATCATGCACTTTTTAAGTTATTAGTAGTTAAATGTAACAAGCTGGGAGAAAAACCTAAATGGGTCGCAACCCCACCTTAACTTTTGATCGTGGTACGTTAATTTTACACCCACCACCACGCAGCAAAGCTTGGATAGATTATGCAACATGGGATGATAGAATCGAAAAATTCCGAATTCCGGCAATTAGATACCGGTGTTTAGTCGAAGCAATGCAAGAGTCCGAGACGGACTTTATTGATGAAGCTAAGGGATTTTATCCCCTAGATTTGGTTGCCAGTTTAGAGATGACTCCCTATCCCCACCAAACTGAGGCTTTAGCTGCCTGGAAATTGGCGGGAAGACAGGGGGTTGTGGTGCTACCCACGGCTGCTGGTAAGACTTATTTGGCACAAATGGCGATGCAAGCGACACCACGGACAACGTTGATTGTCGTCCCAACTTTGGATTTGATGCATCAATGGTATGCACACTTAACAGCGGCTTTTCCTGATGCGGAGTTGGGTTTGCTGGGTGGTGGTTCACGGGATAGAACACCGATTTTGGTGGCTACTTATGATAGTGCGGCAATTCATGCGGAAAGTTTGGGTAATAAATATGCCTTAATTATCTTTGATGAATGCCATCATTTACCGACAGATTTTAATCGGGTAATTGCTGAATATGCGATCGCACCTTATCGGTTAGGATTATCTGCTACACCAGAACGCACAGATGGTAAACACGCTGATTTAAACATCCTCATTGGCAGAGAAGTTTACCGCAAACGGGCTGAAGACTTAGCGGGTAAGGCTTTAGCAGAACATCAAATTGTGCAAATTAAGGTGAAGTTATCTCAACTTGAGCGCGAAAGATATAATAATTTGATTCAAACTCGCAATGATTTTTTGAAACAATCGCGGATTTCTCTAGGCAGTCTGCAAGGTTGGCAGAGTTTTGTGCAAATGAGTGCGCGATCGCAAGTCGGACGCAGGGCAATGTTAGCACATCGGCAAGCAAAAGAAATCGCTCTGGGGACTGACGGTAAAATCAGAATTCTTGTGGATTTGTTAGCAGAACATTACCCAGCACGAATTTTGATTTTTACTGCTGATAATGCTACTGTTTATCGCATTTCTCAAGATTTGCTAATTCCAGCTATTACTCACCAAACTCCTGTGAAGGAAAGGCATCAAATTTTAACTAAGTTTAAGGAGGGTGAATATAATACTTTGGTCGCTTCTCATGTGTTGAATGAAGGGGTTGATGTTCCTGCGGCTTCTATTGCAATTATTCTTTCTGGGACTGGTTCAGCTAGAGAATATATTCAGCGTTTGGGCAGGGTTTTACGTAAGGGTAATATTGAAAATAAACAGGCGATTTTATATGAGGTAGTGGCTGAGGATACTAGCGAGGAGGGTACTTCGGCTCGGAGAAGAGGGGAAAAGAGTAACGAACCGCAAAGACGCGTTCACGAAGTGTCTCGAAGAGAAGGACGCGAAGGAAAGAAAGAGAAGGAAGAGAAGAAGAAGGACAGGAAAGAGAATTTAAAGGTTGTTTATGGGGGTGGGAAGGAAAGAGATTTAAAGGCGGCTGAACAGTTAGAAATTAATTATTCAACTAAGAAGAAAGATGTTACCAACGGAGTTACTGATTCATCGTCAGAACGGGGAAGAAATTATCCCGAAGAGACTGAAACTTGATGATAAACATTTAAAGTTAACGACTGATTTAATTAATTTTTTTCAGGAAGCGGTAGGGAAAACTCAAGGTGTTCTTGAAGGTCAATTATCAGATTTTGAAGGTGATACTACAGATTATCGCATGAAGCGGGGTTTGGCTTATATTCTCAAGAGTAGTTTCTGCACTTTTGAAGTTGTTAGTCCTTTAGAACCACCAATGTTAAGAGAACGAGTATTTGCTTTAGCTGCAAAATCTGTTCCTAGTCGAGAAGCAACAGAAGTAACTTTAACCCAGGTTGCTGATGAGTTAAGTCAGGAATTACAGCAGGAAGTTCTAGCGATTCAAGTGCGTCATGGACTTTATGCTGATTTATCTGAAAATAAAATTTTAACTGCTTTTGACACACCAAAACCAGAGGAAGTATTACATAGATATAATTTATCTCAAGTGCAAGGTGTATTTTATAAAGCTAGTCAATTAGTGTTAACTGCCCATCGCAATGTCCCAGGAGAATATAAGTTATTATTTCGTTATTTAAAGTTGTTTCAATTAATGGCTTATATTGAAGGTGATGCTGACCACGGTTTTACAATTAGCATTGATGGACCGACTAGTTTATTTACTCCTAGTACCCGTTATGGTTTATCAATAGCCAAAATGATTCCTGCTTTACTTCATGTCACAAAATGGAGTTTAGCCGCAACTTTACAAACACGAGATTTTTATACAAATGAATGGAAAACTGGCAGATTTACTCTCAATTCAGAATGTGGTTTAGTCTCTCATTATCCACCTGGGAAGCCTTATGATAGTATGTTAGAACAATCATTTGCTGATAAATGGGATGCCTTAAAAAGCGGCTGGATATTAGAACGAGAAGTTGATTTAATCCCCATTCCTGGCAGTGTGATGATTCCCGATTTTCGTTTAGTACATCCTGATGGACGCAGTTTTTTATTAGAAATTGTTGGTTATTGGCGACCAGAATATTTACAAAAGAAGTTTTCTCAGGTCAGGCGTGCAAATTGCGATAACTTAATTTTAGCAATTTCCGAAAGATTGAATTTAGAAAAAGCCGGTGTAAAATTAAATGATGTCCCTGCAAGAATAGTTTGGTTTAAAGAAAAACTATTACCAAAAGCAGTTTTAGCTGTAATGGAATAAAGGTAAAAGGAAGCGTTAAAATGAAATTTCAGAATAGGTTAGTTATTCCCTAGTTATGAGGTGATTATAGATGTATTATGCTGATATGGCAGTACACGGAAAAGATAGACATTTACAGCTTTTAGTGGAAGTTAAAAATAAACGTGGTGCATCTAAAATTTGGGCTGCTAAAATGCGACGCAATATGTATGCTCATGGTTTACTTCCAGAAGCACCTTTTTTTCTATTAGCACTTCCAGAGAAATTTTATTTGTGGAAAAATATAGGCTTATCTACTGATTTGATAGAGCCAGATTATGAAATTAACCCTGAACCTTTTCTTAAATCTTATTACCCCAAAGCATATACTCAAAATCATGAAATTAGCAGTGAAGGTTTTGAGTTAATAGTTTCGGCTTGGCTTCATCAAATATTAACAATACCATCTGTTGATTTACTCCCACCAAATATGGATTGGTTAGTGAGTTCAGGTCTATTTGATGCTATTCACTACGGACACCTAAAATTGGAAGAACTGGTTTAATATAATGGATGTTTATGTAGAAACGAATTTTGTCTTAGAACTGGCACTACTTCAGGAGCAGCAGGAGAGTTGTCAAAAACTTCTAGACTTGGCAGAAGCAGGACAAATAAATTTGATTTTGCCCGCATTTAGTCTTACAGAACCTTATGAAACGCTGATTCGTAGGGAAAAAAACCGCCGGAATTTATCACAAGATTTGCATAGAGAGCTTTCTCAGCTTGGACGTTCTCTACCTTACCAACAGCAGGTACATACTTATCAAGAGATTACTGAATTTTTGGTAAATAGTGGGAGAGAAGAAAAGCAAAGATTTCAAATAGTTGTAGAGAAGTTATTAGTGGTTAGCAAAGTCATCCCTTTAACAGTAGAGATACTAACCGCAGCTATAGGATATCAGTCTGAGCTTGACTTTACACCCCAAGATGCTATTGTTTACGCTTCGGTTATTGAACATTTGAATCAATCAGACGAACAGCGACGTTGCTTTATTAATAGAAACTCTAAGGACTTTGATAATCCAGATATTCAAGAATCTTTAGATAGATATAGTTGCCGAATATTATTTAATTTTGATGCTGGATTTGGCTATATTAAAAATCGAACTGGGATTGTCTAACTAACTTAAATTCTAATAACAAAACCTGCAACTTACTTTATAACTTAGTTAAGGTTGATATCATCCTCAATAAGATTCCTATGACAGCTATCACCGTCAACTTAAACTCCATTATCCAACTTACCGACAACCAATTTTATCAACTTTGTCGGGAAAATCCTGAAGTCAAATTTGAACGTAATGCAGATGGGAAATTATTGATAATATCACCTACGGGAGGAATAACGGGAAATAAAAATGCTGAAATTGCAGCAGATTTTGGGATTTGGAATCGTCAAACTAAACTAGGAGTTTGTTTCGATTCTTCCACCTGTTTTAAACTTCCCAATGGTGCAAATCGTTCTCCTGATGTCGCTTGGATAAAAAAGGAGAGATGGGATACACTGACAACAGAAGAACAAGAAAAGTTTTCACCAATTGCCCCAGATTTTGTTTTAGAATTAATGTCACCTAGTGATAGTTTGCAAGAAACGCGAGCAAAAATGCAGGAATATATTAATAATGGAGTTAAATTAGGTTGGTTAATTAATCGGAAAATGCGTCAAGTAGAAATCTATCGTCTTTATAAACCAGTGGAAATATTAGAATTTCCTCAAGAATTATCAGGTGAAGATATTTTACCAGGGTTTATTTTAAATATGGAAATTGTTTGGGGATAAATATTAATATTATTTATTTATCAAAAACTAATTAGCCAAAAATTTCAACAACAAATCTTGTTTTTCCAAATCTGTATTTCCTTGAGACTGATTATTCTCCACTACTTTCCAAAAATAGTTTCGTATTTTAGAAATATGTTTAGTTGTTTTATCAACTCCCTTTAAAGTATGAATATTTTCAGGTAAACGTCCACAAAAAACAGATGGAATAACATCTAATAACCACCAATCAAAAAGTTCCCGTCTACCTTGTGATCCTGGAAAAATAGCATAACCCTGGAAGCAATCATCCAATATATTTAATATAGCTTCTCTGGTTTTAACAGACTCCAGCACTTGCAGCAAATTTTCAAAAACATCAACAGCTTCATCAAGAGCTTGATATTGTCCCAAATAATTCTGATAATCCCGAAATGAAACGTTTAAATTTGACTGAGAATGATTTTTAGGATATATCCAATATTGAAAAAGATGCTGAAATACCCTACCAGTTATTGTCTCACGAGGTAAATAAGTTTTAATCGTTGGTTGCACAGCAATTCCCATAACTATAGCCATAAAGAAATAGCAATAACTTATATCTAAACTATTTTTTTCTTTTTCTATTGCATTAAATACTGTGATCAAAGAATCTTCTAAATTTGTTCCCTGAATATCTTTTTCTTCATATAATTCTGCATAAGAATATGACTGAATTTTCTCTATTACTAAACGTAAAGAATCAGGAATTTTAGCTAAAATTAGAGAAGAATTTTTAACTTCAGACAATATGAATTTCATTTTTAATTGCTACTTGGAGGATAAGGATATGTCCAGGAAATATTTATGGTTTGTTAAGATATATCTCTCGGATATTAGCTGCATCTGAGATTAAATTTGGTTCTTCCATATTGGATTTATAATAAAAATGAAATAATTAATGCAGCTTTTTCTAGATTACGGAGTTAAATTAGGTTGGTTAATTAATCGGAAAATGCGTCAAGTAGAAATCTATCGTCTTGATAAACCAGTGGAAATATTAGAATTTCCCCAAGAATTATCAGGTGAAGATAGTTTTACCAGGATTTATTTTAAATATGGAAATTGTTTGGGGATAAATATTAATATTATTTATCAAAATTAATTTTGCTCCCAGATGCGTCTATTGAGGTTTAAGTTTTCAACAATTCCCAACATTAATTGGATATTCTCAAAATATTCACGCATGGGTGTAAAGTTTAACATTGGTGTAAATAGCCGAGGCTCAAAGATATCTTCTGCATAGTCAATGCCAATGTATATCATGTTGTCTATAAAAGAAACATAAATATTTCTATGAGCTTTTTGTCGAAATTTAACTAACTTTTCCATTAAGGTAGTAGACAAGACATATCTAGCTTCAACTTGGTCATTAGCATAGACAGTAAAATACTGATTAAATTTAGGGTCTTCTAGTTTAACTAATTGTCTAGTAGTTTTGGGTAAAGCGTTGATATTGATATTGACAAGATTGGGTACAACTATTGTTTTAGATTTTAGAGTTTTAGGAAAATTGGCTTGAAAAAATAAGCCTTTAAAAATTAATTTTCTAGTTACTTCGTTATTTAATACTTCTTCTTTAAAACTTTGATAATCTATTTTTTTTCCTCTGATCATTTTGCTGAATACATAAGGAGTGCCTTTCAGAGTTTGAATTATTAAAACAATTACATAAAAAGGCAACATCAAACCAAATATCATTTTCCTGATAAATCTAGGGACGTTAGATAATGCGAGTGCTTTCATGTGATATGCAAAATCAAAATATTTTACCCAAGTGTGTTGGATTTCAAATTGGGCAGAAATTTCCGAAAAATAGATTGGTATTTCTCCAATTTTCCCAAAAATACAATCATTTTGAGTGATTTTATTAGCTTTTAATAGAGTTTGAAACATTTGACTATGAGCAAAACCAGACATCATATATCTATCATCCTCTTTTGAAGGTTGCTCATAATAGCTAAGAGACTGATTATAATTGATAAAATCAAAAATCTTTTGAATAATCTTAGATTTAAAACCACTAGTATATGTTTCTGTACATGATGTATAAAAGGCAATCCAGCCCCATAGACATCCCAAAAATATGACAAGAAACAAAAACATTAATTCTAGAGGAATTATGTTATATATAATTATCAGTTTCATGATAACATCTAGCAGCAGAAACTTAATATCAACCACAAATATTATTGCTACAATGATACCAACAACCACTATAGATATTAATACTTGTTTTCTGACTGACTCTAAATCTTGTAAGTCGGTTAATAAGTTCTGTTGACAAAAACTTTTGAACTCTTCTAAGGTTTTCATTTTCATCTCAACAACAGACGCTTGGCTAGATGTTGAGCTAGATTGAGATTGTACTGAGTTAGTTGCCTGAGTAGTTGATTCTTGTGGTGTGGATGATTGAATAATTTCACTTTCTGGTACTAAAATATCCAGAAATTTTGTTGCCCAAATATTGGTTGATGCTTGCTGACTTGTAGTAAGCTGTTTGCACAGTGCGATCGCTTCTTCTAGTTGTTCATTGCCTTTGTAAGCTTTTACTAACCACATCTGTGCCTGATTATAGTATTTTACTTGATCATCAGCACATTGACAAAATTCTTCTAAAGCTTGAACTGCTTCAGCATAATGCTGAAATTTTAATGCTTTATGCCCATTTTTTAATAATTCCTCTGCTTTCTCTGGCGTTAAAGTTGGTTTTTCAGTTGTTGCTAATTGTGTTGATTCGACAGTGCGAGAGTTAGTTGATGTTTTGGTAGAGGTTTCAACAGGTAAAGATTCTAAAAATTTATTTGCCCAAGCTATTATTTGGGGATTTTGAATTGTCAGGAGTCTTTCAGCTATAGTACGGGCTGCTTCTGAATTTTTTGTATGATGAAAACCTTGGACTAAACCTACCTGCGCTTGTAGATATTCCTTAGAATTTGTATTCCCATTGACTTCGCAGATTTGGCAGAAATGTTGTAGTGAATTTATCGCTTCTGGGTAGAGTCCTTGCTTTAAAGAATTCAACCCAGTTTGTAGGAGTTCTAACTCATTCGTAGACATAGAATTTCTTCCAACAATCTATTGATTAAATAGGTTTCTAACATTTACATTTTGTCTTTCTTGGGATGTAGCCTGAAACTGCACTTTTCTCTGATAGTTCATCCCAGAAGCTAAAATGTTAGAAGGAAACATTTCCACTCCATTATTGTATTCTGTGACAGCAGAGTTATAAAAACGTCTAGCGGCAGAAATTTGTTCTTCGACTTCGGTGATTGAGTATTGGAGTTGAAGAAAATTCTGGTTACTTTTCAACTCTGGGTAAGCTTCTACAGTTACTAAAATGTTACCCAAAGCTTTAGAAATTTGGTCTTCTAATTGAATTCTGGTATTTTGATTAACTCGCTCAGAAATTACTTGATTTCTCAGTCTGGCAATCTCTGTTAATGTTGTCTGCTCAAATTCTTTATAATTTTGTGCTACTGCTATCAGGTTAGGAATTAAATCCCATCTTTTTTGCAGTAGTACATCTATGCTTGAAAAAGCATTATCGACTTGATTTTTCTTATAAACCAAGCCGTTGTATAGCTTAGTAAATAGTACAGCTAGTACTAGCGAAATGCTAATCATGATGATGATAACTTTCATAGATTTCGGTGATGATGATTACCCTTGTATTGGAATAGCTGCAAGAATATACTAGATTTTTCAGTATCTAGTATATTCTAAGTATGGGTCTATTTACCCCATAACCCTTATAAATAGAGGGGTTCATAATTTTTTATGTCAGCTTACCCAATAAATTGACCTAAAATTCTTATATGATAGGGTTTTTATACCTTAGCATAGTCAGTGCGGAAGAACCAAGAAAATAAGCTAATGAGATTAAAGTATTAAGTTTTAATAATCAACTGATTAAGTTGACAGAATCACAAAGTGGTGAATCTCTAAATATTAGATTATCTACTTTTTAGGTATCGAACTTTAATATAAATTCTGTGCGAAAATAAACAAATTAGCTAAAAATGAGGATCAATAATGACAAAGACTGAAAAATAAAAGTTAGCTTAATTGCTTCTGAAGAATGATTTGGTAATCGGTAATTATCTTGTTTCTGCCTCCTATTCTTAAGTAGGTGGTTGAGAAAATTTACAACTATGTCATTGCGAACGTAACGAAGTGGAGTGAAGCAATCACAAGGTTTTCAGCGTTTTTACTTTTCGTTACATAGTTCGGTTTATTTATGCCTACCTACTTAATATGACTATAACTGTTACTCGCCCAACTTGGACAACCGACTTAGAACTAGAAATATTTGACAAACTGATTAATCAACACGCACCCCATATACCAAAAAAGCGTTTACATGAAACTAAACCTCCAGAAACAGCAGAGGAAATTGAAAATTTTTACCGTTTTCGTGTAGCAGGTGCGGCTCATGATTTGTTTATTGTTCAAGTTTGCGCTCAGATAATTGGTCAAATTCCTGATCTAGAACTTCAGTTATTTTTAAGCCGCCAAATTGGTGATGATGGCGCACACGCTAATAATACCCGTCAACGGGCGCAAGTTATATCTGGACGTGATCCCATTGAAGATATACAACGACAAGTACAAAAACATTGGGACTATATGGGAGATTTACCAATTCGTAATTGGCAAGGTTTCTTGGCTTTTGAATTACATTATGAAATGCACATTGTGGCATCTTTATTAGTCAATAGTCGTACTAGTAAAATTAGTGACCCAGAATCAGCTAAGTTTTCGGCAACCAAAATTCAACCAGAAGAAGCTTTTCACCGCTTAGGGGTAGTAAAATGGTGGCAACGCAAGTATGACCAAGCCTCCCCAGGGGAAAAAGCAGATTTAGTTGCACAGGTGTTAGAAGTTGATGAAGAAGGTCAAAGAAGGCGAAATCCCTACTTAAAAGAGCATTGGCAACTGACTTATGAAGCTATTGGTACAGATATTGATGATTTACCAAAACTTTATGATGCTTGGCGGCGAGAAGTACTGGCTTACTTCTTAAATATTCCTGTTTCTCAACTTCCTCAACTTGTGAGTGTTAATGAATGTTAGGGACTTCCAGAAAATAAATGATCTCATTTTGTGGGGCAAATATCCTGCCTATCCTTGATAATTAGCGAGCAAGATGCCCACACCACAAGCAATGTTTGTATATTTTTTCATTTGGAAGTTTCTTACATGGAACATCTCTACCAGGGTTTAAAATCACGCACATTTAATTCTCACTCCTATTTCTAATAGGGAAGAAATCCATAATTACGAATTACAAAATAATATAGCGGTTCTCGGTTGAGCGAGATACAAGAACCCCACCCCCGACCCCCACCCCGCAAGCGAGGAGGGGACTATGATGTATCTCATTGTGCATACCGCTATAGGCAGGTAATGCCTACCTATTAGTTTCTTAATTATGGCTCATTTTAATTTTTTCTTAAAGAATGCAATCAAAATATATTACATTTTTTATAGTGTTAAATATTTTTATAAAATAAACTTTCACTATTTAAATAAATTAATTAAAAACTTAATTAAAGACGAGTATTATTATTAATTTATGTAGTTAGAAATACAATTTTCTATAAGATCAGATTTATAATTGTCGGATGTAATAATATGTTTATTAAAAAAGCAAACCAATGAAAGGTAAATTCCCTGCTATTTTAACAAGTATAACTGCTATTTTTAGTATAAATAGCGTCGTGTATGCACAATCAATTACACAGCCTCAATCTGAAAACTGGACTTTAAGTGGCGATTCCTTAGTTAATATTAATGATCGCAGTGCCGAAAATGATTTTGGCAAGTTTTTTGATCAAATCTCCAATAATAAGGCTCAAGAAAACAAAATTTCTGAAGAATTGTCTTTGAGTGAGTCAATATCAATTCCTTTTACTGCTATATTTCTGCAACCGGCAAATCAAAATATTAACGGAAATGATGGATTACAGGTGCAATTAGATTTGAGTGACAACCAATAACTTTCTCAATAATGTTTCAATTCCTTGAATACTTGCTTGCGGGATTGAAACATTCACTATCTACATTGACTGGGAGCGAGAAGCCCTGGCTATAGCTGTATATTTCCTGTCTAATATGGGGTTTTTGGCGCAAGTAAGCCAAATTCAACGTATTGCTAAGTTAATAGCGTCAGGTATTCTAGTGTCTATTACAGTTAATTTTAGTCCACCTTTGGATTATAGCGATCGCAATTTAGATATCATCCTTTCCCAACTCTAAGCACGCTTTCAACAATAATGTCGCTACGCAACTCATAGATTATAGGTTTTGGTTTCGTCAGCGGATTTTGAACTATGGGGCAAATGCTGGAATTTTAACTCCCCAAATGTTGGCAGATGAAATTAAAAAAGAGTATCAAAAAATCTGGGTAAAATCTTAAAATTAAAACGATTATTCTATCAACGTTTTGCAGTAAAATTGTTCCTTTGGATAGAAGAGGTTTTTTAATGACTCGTGTCATCATTGTGCGTCATGGTCAAAGTACATATAACATTGAGAGACGTATCCAAGGACGCACTGATGCGTCAACTTTAACGGATCAAGGTCGGAGTGATGCTGGTAAAGCTGGTGAAGCCCTGAGTAATATAGCATTTACAGCAATATACAGCAGTCCCCTCAACCGAGCGAAGACAACAGCGGAAATCATTCACAGTCATTTGGGAGAAAAGTCTGCTGTAATTCAGATTTCGGAAAATCTGGTAGAAGTGGATTTACCTTTGTGGGCAGGAATGCTGAGTAGTGATGTTAAAGATAAGTTTGCTGATGACTATCGCATCTGGAAAAAACGCCCCCACGAATTGCGGATGATTATCAATGATGCACAGGGGACACGAGAACTATTTCCGGTTCTGGCTTTATATGAACAAGCAAAGCAGTTTTGGCAAGAAATTTTATCTCGTCATCAAGGGGAAACTATTCTCATTGTTGGACATAATGGTATTAACCGCGCTCTGATTAGTACCGCTTTAGGTATTCCTCCCAGTGGTTATCACGGACTACAACAGTCTAATTGTGCAATTAGCGTTTTGAATTTTGCTGGTGGTTTGGGTGAACCGGTGCAATTAGAATCAATGAATCAGACGCAACATTTAGGTGAGGCTTTACCCACTTTGCGACCGAATCATCAAGGATTCCGATTGTTATTAGTACGTCATGGTGAAACAGAATGGAATCGCCAAGGCAAGTTTCAAGGTCAAATTGATGTTCCTCTCAATGATAATGGTAGAAATCAGGCAGGAAAAGCTGGGGAATTTCTCAAAGATGTAGCAATTGATTTTGCTTTTAGCAGCACAATGGCACGTCCAAAAGAGACAGCGGAAATTATTCTCAACCAACATCCTCAGATCAAGTTGGAATTACTGGATGGTTTGAGGGAAATTAGTCACGGAACTTGGGAAGGAAAGTTTGAGGCAGAAATAGAACAGGAGTTTCCTGGAGAGTTGGAACGCTGGCGCAATGTACCTGCTGAAGTGCAAATGCCGTCAGGGGAAAATTTACAACAAGTACGGGAACGTAGTGTAGCTGCTTGGCAGTCAATATTACAAGCTGCTGAGGTGAATCAATTCCAAATTGGTTTAGTAGTGGCTCATGATGCGACTAATAAAACCCTACTCTGTCATATCCTGGGTTTATCATCAGAAAATTTCTGGAATTTCCGTCAGGGAAATGGTGCAGTTAGTGTGATTGATTATCCTTCAGGTGCAAATGGTTTACCAGTGTTGCAAGCAATGAATATCACTAGTCATTTAAGTGGCGGTGTGTTAGATAAAACGGCAGCAGGGGCATTGTAGGGATAAGGTGCAGGGTGCAGGAAGAAAAAAATAAATATATGTTTGGTTTGCTCTCTGTTATGGATTTTAAAGCCGTTATTATTTATGACAGGGGTAAAAAAAAATCTGAAGCACTTTCAGCACTGATAGGTAGTAGCTAATAGCGCATGACAACTGAACTTCTGCAACAAGTAAGGGTAATCGATCCGGTTTCGGAAACTGACCAAGTAAGTGATGTATTGATTGTTGATGGTGATATTCAAGCTATATCACTGCAAATTTCTGATGTTAGTGCTGATACTTCTATTAGAGATTGTCGTGGCTTAGTTCTTGGGACTGGATTGGTTGATTTATATAGCCATTCTGGTGAACCGGGGTTTGAAGAAAGGGAGACTTTGGGTTCTTTTTTGGCGGCTGCTACGGCTGGTGGTTTTACTAGGGTGGCTGTTTTGCCAGATACATCTCCATCTGTGGATAATCCGGCTTTAGTTGCACAGTTACAGCAAAAGAGAGTGGGGGTGAAAGGTTCACCTCATCTTCAGATTTGGGGGGCGATGACTCTCGATTTAGCTGGTAAGCAGTTGACAGAATTTGCGGATTTGGCTACTGCTGGGGTTGTGGGTTTTACTGATGGTAAACCTTGGGAAAATTTGGGAATGGTGAGGCGGATTTTGGAATATCTGCAACCTTTTGGTAAACCTGTGGCGTTTTGTCCATGCGATCGCTCTTTATCCGCAAATGGGATGATGCGAGAAGGTGCAGAGGCTTTGCGTGTGGGTTTACCGACCGTTCCAGCCAGTGCCGAAACTAGTGCGATCGCATCTTTGTTGGAATTAGTCGCCGCTATTGGCACACCTGTACATATTATGCGGGTTTCTACAGCCCGGAGTGTGGAATTAATTGCCACTGCTAAATTTCAAGGTTTACCTGTTACGGCCAGCACGACTTGGATGCACTTGTTACTTGATACTAGAGATGTTAAAAGTTATCACACATCCTTGCATTTAGATCCACCTTTAGGTAATCCCAGTGATGTAACGGCATTGCGTAAAGGTTTGCGTGGGGGAGTAATAGATGCGATCGCTATTGATCACGCACCATACACCTACGAAGAAAAAGTCCAAGCCTTTGCAGAATCACCACCGGGAGCAATAGGTTTAGAATTAGCATTACCTCTACTTTGGCAAAATCTGGTGGCAACAGAGGAATTTACCCCTTTAGAATTATGGCGAGTTTTGAGTAATCAACCAGCAGCGTGTTTGCAGCAAAAAATGAACCCGATTAAACCCGGTGAAAAAGCCGAATTAACATTATTTGATCCTCATCAACCCTGGAAAATCAACAGAGCAAATCTGCATACACTCTCTAATAACACACCTTGGTTCGGACAAGAAATCCAAGGACGCGTTGTACAAACTTGGAGTTAATTTAATCTCAGTTACAAAATAGTAGGTTGGGTTAAGTGAAGCACAACCCAACATAAAAATATAATTGATTATATCTCATCTGCTTACAACTACCACATTTCATCAATCATAATGATATTTACAAGAAAGAATAATCAATAAATCTTCTTCAACTTTGTAAACTAATCTATGTTCATCAGTAATTCGTCTTGACCAGTAACCTTGCAATTCATATTTTAGCGGTTCTGGTTTACCGATTCCAGAAAATGGATCTCTTTGGATATCTTTAATTAGTTCCAGGATTTTTTTAAAGACCTTTTTATCTTCCTTTCCCCATGCACCCAGTTGTTCAAAAGCTTCTGGTTCAAATGCTACTTTTTTCATATTCATCTAAATCAACATAAATTAAGTTCCCTTGATATACATTTTCTATAGCTTTGAGGAGATGTTTTTTGTTAGCTTCTGATTTAAGAAGATAGGTAGTTTCATCTTCTTCTGTGGGTGGTTCAACTAGGATAATAACTTCTACAACTGTTCCTACTGGTAGTTCAGTGGTAGATAGTTCGATTTTGCCATCCTTACCGACAATAGCTTTTTGTTTAATTCCACTGAGCATATTTTTTAATTAGGTAGGTGGGTATGAATATTTGTCTTTGAGATCACCTGAGTTCGACATAAGATAATTTGTGGAAAACTCGCCCCCAGTAGGAGTCTCAAACCCTTATTCTCTCGCTCTTAAAAATCATAACTCCGTTCGCGTAGCGTCTCCGAAGGAGAAACTCCGAACTCCTAACACCGAACTCAGGTTGATTTAGGTTAATTCTACCCAACCTTGATAACCGGTGACGATGCGATCGCCATCTTTGAGAATATGTACTTCTATTTGGTCACTGGCCCAGCTAATTTGGTCTTTTAATGCGGGGTTAAAAACATGAACCCGTTGGTTTCTAGAAGCAACAGGAGACGTAGGAGAATTAACTGCTTGAGATTGAATAAAAGGCCCGTCAATTAAAATATCTAATTGTGATAATAATTCTTGTGAACCCGGAGGTGCAGATTCAGATTGTAGTTGCTTGAGAGTGAACCCAGTAAAAGACATCACATTTAATCCAGCAGCTTTAACCTGACGTGCTAAATTAGCTAATGCAGATGCTTGCCAAAATGGTTCACCACCAGAGAAAGTTACACCTGTGTTATCGGGATTTTTAATAATATCTGCGGCGAGAGTATCAATAGCAACTAGTTGGTTAATTTCAAATGTCCACGAGTCAGGATTAAAACAACCATCACACTCACGAGGACAACCTTGCACCCAAACGACAGCACGACAACCAGGGCCGTTAACTTCTGATTTATCAACATAACCCATAATATTGAGATAGCCTGCGGGAATTTCCTGGAGTGCTAATAATGGTTCTGTTGACTTGGGTTCCATCTCTTTAACTCCTTAAAATAATTATTTTCTGTGCTTCCTACCTTGTGCAACCTGTCTCCTGGAAGAGTAACGCACAGAAATTTGAGTAGCATTTTGAATTGTTTCAGCCATCAAACTGAGTTCTTCAGAGCTAATACAGTTAAAATTCTGACAGGTATAAGTGCGAGATTCGACAATCTCATTACTTCTAGATTCTAACTGATGAACCAGAACACGGGAACGAGAAGGAATGTTAAGTTGAATTTCATCAGGTTGGAGACGCTTCATCAAGTGTATGTAATGTGCTTGAGTTTCTGCTGTCCAAGAAGACAAAATCATGGTTTGTATTGCCATATATCCCCCATATTCTTGTCTAAATTTTTCAATTCCTTGGAAGATATCTGGTAAATTAATTGTCTCTAATGGCTGATTAATTTGCCGTAGTTGATTTGACAAAACAGCATCTAGTTTAATGGCGACTATATCGGCTAGTGATAAAGCGTTACGGACTGATTTATCACCTAGCAGCGTGCCATTAGTTAATACCACTAATGGTTTGTTGATGATGTATGTCGTAGCTTGCAAAATTTCCTCTAAATTCAAGGCGAGGGTAGGTTCACCACTACCACTGACAGTAACTACATCTATAGGTGCTTCTTTTTGTACAAATGCTTGCAAATCAGAGATAACTTGGGTTGTGGGTACAAAAATTCGCCGTTGAGTTGTTTGTTGCTGGATATTTCCCAATTGACAATAGACGCAGTTCAAAGAGCAAGTAGGGCTGATACCAATAGGATCGATACCGAGCGATTGCCCAAATCGCCAAGAATTTACCAGTCCATAAACTGAAGAATACTCTATTTTTTCTGCGTATGATGGGGATAAACTCATAATGACCTCGTTTAACCTAGTATGCAATCTAGTAAATGGAAATCCTACAACAGGATTCTCACTTACAATTTAGAACTAGTTTGTGAAAAACTTGTGGAGAGAGGTCGGGTTATATCAGATATAATCTCGCAAGAATATACTAAAGGTAACAGTGGACCTAGTTGTTCTTGTCCATTCACAGCTAAATCACTGTGACATAAGTACAGTTTTTCAGATACACGAGCGAGTAAATCAGCTAAAATTCTTTTTAATCTTTGTTCTTCTGCTAATTGCTCATCTGCTGCTGTCCAAGGTTCGCCTAATCTATCTTGTAGGAATAAGGTAGCACCAAACAAGGTGGCCGCACCGCCTTTAGCCCAAAGAGGTGAACCTGCATCTAACCAAAAATGCCAACGGTGAAATCTGCGACTAGCACGATATTGGAAGATTGTTGCTAAAGTAACGGCTTTTCTGGCGTTACCAAAGGAACGAATAGGGTAGGGGTTAGCGGTAATTGTTCCCCGTCGCAGTAGTTGAATAAATTCTGCAATGCTGTTACAGAGGCTTTGTTGATTATGCAGTGAGAGTAAGTTGGCATCGGTTTGTCTTAATCTTGTATCAACTTCCCAATAGTGTTGAGCAGTTTCTAGTAATTCCCGTAATGCGGCTAGTTGCTCATAGGAGAGATTTTGATCTTTACACAAGAAGTCTTGAATTGCTTTGTATAGCAGTAAAATTGGTGTGGGTAGAAAATTAGGATTTTGCTGCGATAGAGAAGCGCGATCTAGGACTCGCTTTTGTTCTTCTATCCACTGTAATATTTCCCCATAAGCTCTACTACCTTCATAGCCGATTCTATCCCAGCGTTCAAAGACTGTAACTGGTAGCAAATGTGGGTGATCTGGATGGGGTACAAAACAGGAATCTGCTATTAACCCGGCGCGGACTGGATCAATTCTGGGTTGATGAGATGCTTGTGTTTCCCCGTCATGGGTGTGACTCTGACTTAAAATTACCAACATCTCTGCAACGGCATCCCGGTCTACTAAGCGCCCTAAACCAGGATAAACTAGTGCCAGTAAGGTGAGTAATGCTCTAACAAAAGGCGAACTAATTAGAGGACGTTGGTCATTGAGAGATTCTACGGGGATATTGTGTTTAGTTAAGATTTCTGTGAGAGTATAACGTGCGATCGCATCTAAACCCGGTGCAATAATCGCTATTTCTTCCGGTTCTACCTTTCCCGTCTCAATTCCATCAATAATCACCTCTGCTGTTTGACGCAATAGTTGAGCGCGAGAAGCGGTTTGGATTGGTTGCACAGACGCTGGTAAACGGAAAATCGCCATTGGTTCTGTGACTATTTTCACCATCGGTTTAGCCAGTTGAACCGCTAAACTATCTAAAGGTTGGCTTTTTAAGGTTTCTATCTGACAACGCTGTGCTAACCTTGCTAAATATTGGGGATCTGCACCCAGTCCCCAGCGGATTGCCCCATCAGGATTATAGCTAAAAGCCCCCACTGCACCGTTATCTAAGAGGAACTCAAACAAATTATGCGCGATCGCTGGATAATCATCCACATCATCTGCTAATATCGCCTGATAGCGTCTGACTAAACGCTGCTGATAATCAATATTTTTTAACAAATGTTGGCTATATAATTCCGTAATCAATGCATAAGTCAGCATTCCCCTCTCTAAACACCAATTACGCCAATCTAGCAGCAAAGATGCCAAAAACTCAGGCTCTAAACTATTAACACTTTCCTGAAAACCACTTTGTAAAATCTCAGCAATGTCTTCGCAAGGTGTACCACTATAAGCTGCTAATTGCCATATATCTAATATACGCCTGACTAAGCGATATTCATTTACTCCTGCACTTCTTAATGTCTCTGCATCTAACTGAGAACGCCAAAGTTTTGTTGCTAATTCCTGCTCAGTTTCTGGACGCAATTTTACAGGAAATTGTGCTTTAATCTGCAACGATTCAATTAATAACGGCCAAAATAAAATAACCTCGTCCTGAAGAAACCCCAAAGTAGTTTTAGCGCGAATTGGGTATTTTCCTGAAGTTAAGGATACAATTTTATCACTTAATAAACGGCGATTCTCATCATTAGAGCCTAAAACTAAAACCCCAGGTTCTGTTGGTAGGATATCTGATGTTTGTATTGTGCTTTTAACTTTTTTATTGTTTTGATTTTTCGTATAAAATAATTCTGGATATTGATTCTCAATTTCTATCCAATGACAAAATTGCTCGGCTATACGAGTAGTCTTCCCGCTGCGACTAGTACCAACAATCCAAATAGAATCAGAAACCACAAATACACTCCTTATAGATTTGTTAGTATACCTCGTGCGTTAACTTAAGGTTAATAATCACCAATTATGTTAGATAATCATCTACGATGAGAAACTCTGTCTTTAGTCAAAAAATATACACTTTTTTGCTGGCTGCTTACAGGTGGTACTTACTGACACCAGAACGATCTTTGGAGGAAGCTTACCAAACAGCATTAAAAATTAAGGAAATTGAAGATCAGCATTTCCACGGTAATAAAATATCTGCTGATTCTGCTATGTACAGTAGTAGTGTCATGGATTATTTTGAAGCAAATGTAAAGAAATTATTAAAAAATGTCCGAATGCGACTGACAGAGTTTAAAGCTAGTCGTTGGTTTTCAAACGAATCTAAACAACAAGCAGCCATTAAAACAGGTATAGAATATCCCTCTCCAGCTTTAGTTTTAGAAAAGCTAGAATTTATTGATCAAGTGATTGCTAAATACACAAATGATCAATCAGAAAAAATTCCAGCAGATTTAACTACTCCATCTAAAATTGTAGCAGATAATGCAGTTATTCCCCAACCAAATAAAGCAAAAATATCAATTAAAAATAGTGAAATTAAACCAAAACGAAAAGCTGACACTACAGGAATTTTACCTCGTTCAATTTTAAGTACTATCACTCGTCTACAAGCGGAATTAGACCCTGATTCTGAAAAAGACATAGTGCAGAATTTCCGCCAAACGCAAAAAACAACAATTATATCTATTCGATTTATTTTACTCTTAATTATAATACCATTGCTCACCCATCAAATAGCTAAGGCTGTAGTAGTAGGCCCTTTAGTAGATCATTTTAGAGGCTTGGAAACAGAGCAAATCTTCCTGAATATAGAAATGGAAGAAGAAGCACTTATAGAACTACAAAGATTTGAAGAAAGAATCAAATTTGAAAACATTATTAGTAATGCACCACCCATATCATCTGATGATATAGAAATAAAGATGCAAGAAAAAGCGCAGGAATTAGCTGAGGAATTTCGGGGTGAAAGTGCTAATGCCATTAAAAATGTATTTGCAGATATTTGTTCGGTAATTGCTTTTATTTGGCTGTTAATTATCAGCAAATCTTCTATCTCAGTTCTCAAAGATTTCTTTGATCATGTAGTATATGGATTGAGTGATAGCGCCAAAGCATTTATTATTATCTTATTTACAGATGTATTTGTCGGTTTCCACTCTCCGCATGGTTGGGAAGTCATTTTAGAAGGTATATCACGACACTGGGGATTACCAGCAAATCGTGATTTCATCTTTTTATTCATTGCCACATTTCCCGTAATTTTAGATACGATTTTTAAATACTGGATTTTCCGGTACTTAAATCGCATCTCCCCTTCCGCTGTTGCTACGTACCATAATATGAATGAATGATGGGAAGAATTCTTCTCGTTTCTCGTTCCCATACTCTGTATGGGAATGAATTCTAGAAGACAAGGCTCTGCCTTCCATGAAATTAGAGGCAGAGCCTCTATGGTAGCATTCCCAGTCAGAGACTGGGAACGAGAAGTATGGGAGTCAGGAATCAGAATAATTATTGCATCAGTAATTTAGTGATTCGAGATTTTATTGAAAAATCTAGTGTGATGCTTCAATTTTTATTTATTATGTATCCTGAATCCTGACTATAAATTCGTAATTAATAATTAAATAATTATTCCCTTAGATTAATGCCATGCAAAAGATATTGAACACGACTCTCAGCTTACCTGTGTTTTTAACAATTTTTTTGTTAGAAATGCCAGCCATCAAAAATAAAGATGTAGTTTCTCCAGAATGTCAAGTAACTAAATGGGATTTACCAGTTGCTTTGAAAACTGAAAATACCAAAAATTTACCTGTACTTGTGCAAAGAGTTCCAGTTACTTGTTGTGAAAATGATGCTTCTTGTTTAGATGAAAGGGTTTATGGCGGTGAAAAAGATAAAATTACAGATAAAAAAGTATTGTTAGCATCTATTGATCAAAGTTTAAAATATTTTAAATCTGGTCGTGCTACAAATGCTTATAAAAGATCTAAAATCCCAGGAATTACCCAAGATAGAGTTTATAAAAGCTTGAAAAGATTCCGCCAAATATTGATATCAACTAATTCTGCTAAAGAATTACACGCAGCGATTGAAAAAGAATTTGTATTTTATCAATCTGTGGGTAAAGATAATCAGGGTTCAGTTTTATTTACCGCTTATTATGAACCTTTGTATCTAGCTAGTCGCACTCCTACAGCAGAATTTAAATATCCTGCTTATCGCTATCCTGCTGATTTACAATCGTGGACTAAACCTCATCCTACTAGATTAGAATTGGAAGGTGCAGATGGGTTACAAGGTGCAAAAGGTAAATTAAAAGGTTTAGAATTATTTTGGTTTAAAGATAGACTAGAACCATATATAATTCAAATTCAAGGTTCAGCACGTCTCAAACTAACTGACGGCACACAAACAACAATCGGTTATGCAGGTAATACAGCTTATAATTATAAAAGTTTGGGACGTTTATTAGTAGATGATGGCAAATTACCTTTAGAAGGTTTAACTATGCCAATTATCCTCGACTATTTTCAAAAGCATCCCCAAGATTTAGATATTTATATTCCACGCGATCGCAGTTTTGTGTTTTTTCGAGAAACCAACGGTAGGCCAGCACAAGGTTCTATTAGTGTACCACTCACACCAGAACGTTCCATAGCCACCGATAAATCTTTAATGCCTCCCGGTGCTTTAGCTTTAATTCGCGCACCTTTCCCCTTTGTAAATCCTCAAGGTGAATTAGAACATCGTACAGTTAGCCGTTATGTATTAGATCAAGATACAGGTGGTGCGATTAAAGGTGCTGGTAGAGTGGATTACTTCTTAGGAACTGGTAAAATAGCAGGCGATCGCGCTGGGGTGACAGTTAGCGATGGACAGTTGTTTTATTTACTACTTAAAGCTAATAAGTAGGAGTCAGAAGTCAGGAATCAGGAATCAGGAGTCAGGAGTCAGGAGTTAAAAGAAGAAAGATCAATACAACCCACATTCCTCACTCAGTACTCAGCACTCAGCACTCAGTACTCGGTACTCAGCACTCAGCACTCGTTACTCAGCGTTACTCTTCCATCAATATCAAGCGTAAGGGATCTAAATGTACATACCAAGGAAAAGGTTTGTCTTTAATTGTCACCCACTTTTCCTTATAAACTTCAGCTTGTAAATGATAATCATGGGAATTATCAGCAGGAGAATGTAACTTTAAAAATAACGTCATGCGGTGAGGTGTTTCGCTGGTTCTGACTAACCAACAGGGAAAAGTATTTTCTTGATGAGGATTATTTGTAAAACTAATTTGATGGGCGCGAAGACCAATGTGAGATAATTGATTTGGTATTGATTCCTCAACTTTTAGATGACAACTCCAATCAATTGCTTCTACCTGTTGGGATGATAAAAAAACAGCACGCGAAAAGTTTTTACATCCAGTTAGTTGGGCAACATTCACAGTTGCAGGATGCTGAAAAATTTCATATTTAGAACCATGATGTGCTTCTTTTCCCTGTTCTAATATTAATAGATTGGGACAAAGACGATAAGCTTCTTCCATGTTATGAGTGACAAATAAAGTCACACCAGGATATTCAGCTAAAGTCTCTGTCATTTGTTGTTCTAACTGACTCCGTAAATGTGTATCTAGGGCAGAAAATGGCTCATCTAAAAGTAACGCTTCTGGTTGACTTGCTAACGCTCTAGCTAAGGCTACCCGTTGCTGTTGTCCCCCGGAAAGTTCGTGCGGATAGCGATCGCCTAAACCCTGTAATTGCATGGCTGATAATTGCTGTTCTACCAATAGCCGCAGATTCCCCTTGGGTAAGCCAAAAGCGATATTTTGCGCCACCGTCATGTGGGGAAAGAGGGCGTAATTCTGAAATAAAAACCCAATATGGCGATCGCGTATCGGCACGTTAATTCCTTTGGCTGAGTCAAACAACACCTTACCATTCAAGACTATCTGCCCTTTTGTGGGTGTTTCTATCCCCGCAAGACAACGCAGAATCATACTTTTTCCGGCACCAGAACTTCCCAGCAATCCCAAAGGTTGATTATCGGTGTTAAAAGCTACTTGGAGATGAAAACTAGCAAGTCGTTTTTCAATATCCAGAAACAAACCAGATGTGAGGGAGTTTGTGGGTAAAGAAAAGGCGCGATTTTCGGCTTTTTTTTGTCTCTTTTTATCGGTGCATCTGCGTCGCTGCTTGAGTTCTAGCCAGAAGTTGGTCAGAATAATTCCTGACAGAGAAATTACCATAATAGCGATCGCCCAAAACCAAGCTTCATTCATATCCCCAGCTTCCACAGCAAAATATATCGCCATCGGTATATTCTGCGTTTGTCCAGGAATATTACCCGCTAACATCAAAGTTGCACCAAACTCACCCAAAGCACGGGCAAAAGCTAAAGTTGCACCAGCTACAATGCCAGGAAACGCCAAAGGTAAACTAACCCGCCAAAATATTGTTAATTCCTTAGAGCCTAGAGTTCTCGCTACCCGCAACAGATTTCCATCAATTTGTTCAAAAGCGCCCAATGCAGTCTTATACATTAATGGAAATGAAACCACCGTTGCCGCTACAGCCGCACCATACCAAGTGAATACAATTGTCAAATCAAACGGTTCCAACAATTTACCAACCGGGCCATTCTTCCCAAAAAATAGCAGCAACAAAAACCCCACAACCGTCGGTGGTAAAATCAACGGTGCAACAAAAATACCCTCAATTATAGATTTTCCTTTACCCCCATATCCCAACATCCAATAAGCAGCACCGATACCCAAAAAGAAGGTGATAAAGGTCGCTAACAATGAAGTTTTCAGCGATATCCAGAGGGGTGATAAATCCTGTGGCATAGTTTATATGTTTCCAACTAAGTTGGTATTGTAACATAAACTAGACCTAGATACCCGACTTCTTGCAGATGTCAGGAATCTATAATATTTAATTATATTGCTCTACTTAACTAAATTAGTTAACCAAAAGAAATCACAAATTATCGCTTTCCTAGAGTATTTTTAAATGCTGGTCTTGCTGCTATTCTCTCAAGATATGCAACAACACTAGGATATTGACTATAATCGAGCGATAAAAGTAATTTTGCATAATACAAATACGAAGCAACTGCTATATCTCCAGCACTCAGTTTTTCACCTAACAAAAATGATTTTTGTTGCAAAAATTTATTAAGTGGCGTTAGTAAAATAGGCATTTCTTTTTCGCGGTTATCCGCTGAAAATAAAACTGTAACTTAATTGGTTTTGTAGGTTTTTGACTAGATTCAGAAGGTTGTGTAAAATCACTTTGTGCCAGTGGTAAAGCTAGAAGCGGTTGTATTGGCAGAAAAGTGAAAATAACTGCACTAGTAGGCAGCAAAAATTTTCTCAACAAAATTTGACACATTTTTAATATCTTTTGACAATTATTTACTTTACTTACGAGTAATTAATTACTCTGAATTTCTAATATACACTATATAATATATAACAATCATCAATCATTTTTGAAAATTCTTAAGTGATAGAGATGGAGAAATACTCTCCTTAAAGTATGATTAAAAATCAAATACAAGTCATATTTAATTAACTAATTCTAAATCTATTTGTCTTATATAGCGTTTCCTAATCACATGAGGTATATCATAGCCCCCTCCTCGCTTGCCTACGGTGTACACACATCCTGATCCAGAGAGAGTTTTCAGCCCTAAAAACCGAATTTAACTGTAAATCCAGTTCCCCTCGTCGCTTGCGGGGAGGGGGTTGGGGTTCTTGTACCTCACTCAACCGATAACCGCTATAATCGAATGCAAAAAATATCTCAAGATATACATTCAAATTTTAATTATAGGATTGTTTTTAGCTGCTGATAATGTCATTGCTCAAACATTACCTCTGACATCTAATTTAATTGGTTTTGATACTCCTGAAGGTGAAACATTATTAATTAGTAGTAAAGCACAAGCTGATTTTTTCCCTTTAAGTATGCAATTTATAACTCCAGACAATCTTGCTTATTGCGGAGTTGCAAGTATTATCATGGTGCTAAACAGTTTAAAAATTCCTGTATTGGAAACACCAGAATATAAAAAAATCACGGAATATGTTATATATAACTAGAATAATTTACACAAGTTTTTCACATTCTGTCTCTATATTGTGAATATACTACTTAAAAAAGTGCAGAATGTGGCTATTCCAAAATTCTTTCCTGAAATTTACCTCTCCTGAATCTTTCAACTACTTGAGTAAGGAAGTACAAAAATGGACAGCTTTAGTCTATCAATCAGAAAATTTCTCTAGGATATGTCTATCATGCATGACTTAAAACAATTTACTTTAAGAGATATGTCAGAATGCGGTTTAGCTCTGCGTCATTTAGGCAACGAAGCTAACAGCATGGAAGAAACCAGTAATGCTATTATTCAATATCTTTATAATAATTTAATTGATAAACAGTCTGGAGAAAGATCCTGTGCGCTTATCCGTTTTTTTAAAACTCAATCCTATGGAGAACTCACACCAGAATTACAAGAATATACACATGAAATATTAGATGATCATTTACCAGAAGATAGTCTTAAATGTTTAATATTATTAGCAACTATTGGGCAACTACCAGAATGGAACTCACGACATCAATCTGAAAAACATAAAGTAATTCCCCTCTTAAGCGAAGAGATGATTGCACGCATACCTATGATATTTCAACTTATCCAACAACTAGGACTAAATCTTGGCACTGTAATCCGACCAGATCCAAATTTATTAACTGATTTAGAACAGCGAATGTATAACGTCTTTTATATTCCTGATGCTTTGGATAGTCCTTATATTCCTTCACAAACATCATTTGTAATTCCGTATAATATCAAATCTGTAGTTGGCGTTGGAGGATTATTACCTTCAGGCAACATATTTGTAATTCTCATGTTTTTGAAAGTTGAAGTTTCTAGAATAAGTGTTGATTTGTTGCGTCCGTTAGCACTAAATGTCAAAATGGCAATACTACCTTTTGAGAATGACAGAATTTTCATGGGTCATGAGCAATCTCGTGTTCATGAGAAACCGGTCACGACAACAGATAATAAAGCCTTTGAATATCTCAATTCACAAATAACGACACTAACTCAGTTATTAGATGTATCAGAACAATCTACGATTAGTCAATCAGATCGTCTTGAACAAACAAACATCTACCTTCAGGAAACTTTACAAGAGCTGCAATCAACTCAAATTCAAATAGTTCAGAACGAAAAAATGTCTAGCTTAGGACAACTAGTTGCTGGTATTGCCCATGAAATTAATAACCCTGCTACCTTTCTTCATGGTAATCTTCAATATGCTATGGAGTATACCAATTTAATAGTACAAATTATTCAAAAATATCAAGATTATTATCCAGAACCTCCCAAGGAAATTCAAAAATTAATTCAAGACAATGAATTAGACTTCCTGACTCAAGACCTCGCTAAACTTTTAAATTCCATGATGCTAGGAACGAAACGAATTACTGAGATTGTTAAATCGCTGCGAAACTTCTCCCGTTTGGATGAAGCAGAAATGAAAGAAGTCTATATTCATGAAGGTATTGATAGTACTTTAATGATTTTAGAACATCGCTTACAAGCTAAATCTAATACATATCCTCAAATTCAAGTTATTAAAGAATATAATCAATTACCTTTAATAGAATGCTGTGCTGGTCAAATTAATCAAGTTTTTATGAATATCCTTAATAATGCCATTGACGCATTACAAGATGGTAGTAAATCATGGTTTATAGATAATAAAAAATTAGAAAAACCAAATCATCTATTACCAACTATTCATATTCGCACCGAGGTAATTGATCAAGAATGGGTAAAAATCAGTATTGCTGATAATGGTTGTGGGATGAATGAAAAAGTGTGTGCAAGATTATTTGAACCTTTTTTTACTACTAAAGCAATTGGTAAAGGTACAGGTTTAGGTCTATCGATCAGTTATCAGATTATAGTCGAAAAACATAGTGGACAAATTAGCTGTATTTCTGATCCAGGGGAAGGGACAGATTTTATAATTAAGATTCCTATAAAAGCTAAAAATCCTTGAGTTCGATGTCAATAAAAAGTATCAAATTGATTAATAAAAATACTTGTGCTAAAAAGTATTGCTGGTTGAGCAATCAGCAAATTATTAAATATTTTTTATTTGATCATTAGCGGTTTCAATTAATGAATGTTTTCGGGTCATTAATTTTTCTTTAATCAACAATAATTTAACTCCTTGATTATTGAGAATATAGTCTCTGTGCTTAAAAGTTACTAACTCCTTTTAAAACTGATTTTATGACATCTAATGTAGTTAATGCCATGTTAAATTCTTCAACTTTTATATTTTTTATTGTCACCCTAATTACTCTTGGGGCTTGGATAATGGGACTATCCATTGTCAAGACTCAAAAAATTCTCAAATTATTTAAGACAGAACCAGAACAACTAAGTTGGCAGATCATGTTTTTATTAATGATTTTTTTTCTTGGCGGTTATTTGTTATGCATCTATTTAACAATTGCAGGGCTGATTGAATGGATACCATTGCTTACTGGTCTGGTTTTCTTTTTCGGATCATTATTCGTTCTTTTCAGTGCTACTATCTACTATAGTACCTTGCAACGACTGTTTCTAATACAGGAGAAATACCGCACAGCAAAAGAAAATGCTGAGTCAGCTTTATTTAAATTACAAGAAACTCAGCAAACTCAAATGCAATTAATTCAACGCGAAACTATGTTAGGGTTGGGAAAAATGGTTTCTGGAGTTGCCCATGAAATTAATAATCCAATGAGTTTTATTCATGGCAATTTAGAATGTCTTCGTCAGTATACCCATGATTTACTAAATCTTCTAGCAACTTATACTTCTGTATATCCAAATCCAGATCTCAAAATTGTCAATGCTCTTGCTAACTGCGACCTAAATTTTATCGAGAGCGACTTGCCAAAGCTCTTGCAATCAATGAAAGTTGGCACACTTCGTATTAGGGAGATTGTAGAATCACTTTCTAATTTCTCACGATTGAATGAAGCTGACTATAAAAAAGCTGATATCCATCAAGGTATTGATAGTACACTCGTCATTTTGCAGCATAGACTTAACTGTTATGGTAGTAATAGCAAACCTATTTCAGTGATTAAAGAGTACGGAAAAATTCCTCGTATTTTTTGTAATCCTCGCTTTTTAAATCAGGTATTCCTAAATTTAATTAATAATGCTATTGATGCCTTGATTCAAAAAGTAGCTACTTGCAGTCAAACTAAAGATGAAATACCAACTATTTGGATTAGGACATTTCATTCTCAGGACAATGAAATTACTATCTCAATTGCTGATAATGGTTGTGGCATGA
Source organism: Anabaena cylindrica UHCC 0172 (assembly GCF_034931625.1). Lineage (GTDB taxonomy): Bacteria > Cyanobacteriota > Cyanobacteriia > Cyanobacteriales > Nostocaceae > Anabaena > Anabaena cylindrica_A. The sequence continues at coordinate 142,065 of NZ_JAYGGY010000078.1, forward strand.
GTAAAGAGATTTGCCAGAGTATTTTCCAACCTTTTTTTACTACTAAGCCTATTGGTGAAGGAACTGGTTTAGGTTTATCTATTAGCCATCAAATTATCGTTGAGCAGCATGGTGGCTCTATCAAATGTACTTCCATGCCAAACCAGGGAACTAAAATAGATATTATATTAGCTATAAACAATTGATTCAAGGGACTTCCAAGAAATAAATTACCCAAAAAAACGTATCGCTAAAGCGAAAGCTATAGCCATACCACAGAGGCACAGAGGACACGGAGAAATGAGTGTTTGAGAGATTTTTTCGTTACGTGGTTGAGTATTTTTTTATTTGGTGATCCCCAAAAGAAATTGCAGACGTAAGGATTCAGGATACAGAATGTTTGATATAGCAGGGAACAGAAAAGAAAAATATTTTCCTTCCTTCTTCCTTGGAAATAATATTACACTACGCCAACTAAGAGTAAGCCACACAATAAATGATCCTGTTTTGTCATGCTGAGTGTAGCGAAGCATCTCGGAGGATTCTTCACTACACTTCGTTCCGTTCAGAATGACATTGGGCATTTCTTTTTGTGGAATTCTCTAATACTGTTTCTTGATGATAGCTGGCGTAGCGTTCAGAAAATTGATAGAGTTTTTACTCCCCAGTAATGGAAAGTTCACTCACCCAAATTCTGGGACAAACTCCCCCTGGTGTTAATTCCACCTCTTTCTCTACATAAACAATGGACTGCAAGACTTCTAAGAAATCACCAGCAACCGTTGCCGACTCAATGCTGGTTTTTTCACCTTTATTAATTAACCAACCATCAAAGGGCAAAGAGAAGGAACCTTGTAAGGATTTGACACCTGCATGAAGAGCTTGTAAATCATCAATTAAAATCACATTTTCCGCAGTTTCTAAACTCAATTCTTTTTCAGTTGTCCCTGCTGCAAAAACATGATAAAAATTGGGACTAACACTCACTTTTGCGCCAATACTAGCATTACCTGTAGGTGTAGTATTGAACCTTTTAGCGGTTCCTGCACTATGAAGAAAGCTAGTTAAAACACCATTTTCTATCAACTTTATTTGACGGGTAGGAGTACCTTCACCATCAAAAGTTTCTGCACCAATATTAGCCGGATGTAAAGCATCATCATAAACTGAAAGTAACGGTGAAGCAAGTTGTTTACCGATATCTTCAGCTTTAGATAAACTTTGATTATCAAGAATACTTTGGGCATTGAATAAATTAGAAAAAGCACCCAATAAACTCAAGAAAGCTTCCGGTGAAAAAACAACTCGATATTTGCCAGTTGTGATTTTTTCATAATTCAAATGACTGATAGTTTTCTCAGCCGTTTCCTTAATACAACCAGCAATATCTAAATCAGCTAAACTTTCTTTAACTCGATAAGCACCAGCACTGCGTGGTTTCTTATTTTCTTCCTCAGTTTTGGTGTAAAGGTAAACCGAAGCTAAAGAGTGAGATTCTGTTCTCACAGCACCATCACTATTGACATAAAACCTGTCACTATCCCTCTGTGCCAAACCATTATAAGGCACACTTGTAATAGCAGGATGAGTAGATAGAAGTTCTTTCTCAGCTACTAATAATTTCTCTATCAGTTCAGAAACTGGAGCTTGGGGTGTTTTTTCGTGGCGTGGATTAGCAATAGGAACCGTTGCTTCTGGACTAAAATCAGGGATGTTTTCCTTCACTCCAAAAAAACTAGCTTCATAAGCAGTTTTTAAAGCCAATTCTAATCCCAAGGGATCTACATCTGTGGTGCTAGTCACACCCATTGTATTGTCTTCATTCCAGACTCTAACAATTACACCAGAACGATTAGAAGCCTTAACTTGTTTCGGTTCACCTTGGTCAACCTGAACGCTTGTATCATCTACGGTTGAGCCGTAAATATCAAACTTTTTAATGCCCAGTTTAGCGGCATTTTCTTGGGCGTAAGTTGCAATTGCTTGGATGTTAGACATGATTGAATTAATTTTTGATTTTTGAACGCAGATAGACGCAGATAAACGCAGATGATTTGGATGGTTTATCTGTGTGCATCTGATGATTTTTATTTGTTGTTTTTATCGTCCACCAACAGTAATAGAATCAACTTTAATATGAGGTTGTCCCACTGTGGTGTAAATGCTGCCACTCACAGAACCACAAAAACCGGGTGCAAGTTCTAAATCTTGGGAACACATAGAAATTTTATTCATAATTTCTTTAGCTTCACCAATTAGAGTAGCGCCTTTTAATGGTTTAGTAAGTTTGCCATTTTCTATTAAATAAGCTTCATCAACACTAAAGTTAAATTGACCTGTAGCACCTACACTACCGCCACCCATTTTTTTACAGTAAATACCTTTATCAACCGAGGCAAATAAATCTTCATTGGTATATTCGCCAGTATCAATATAAGTATTTCGCATCCGACTAGCGGCAGCAAAAGTGTAGTTTTGACGGCGGCCACTGCCTGTTCTCGGATGTCCGGTGCGAACTGAACCGGTTCTATCGGCTAGGAAGTTTTTGAGAACACCTTTTTCAATTAATAATGTTCTTTGTGCTGGCATTCCTTCGTCATCCATATCAATTGTCCCGAAGGCATTTTCTGCGCGTCCTTCATCCCAAGCTGTTAAACTTTCATGGGCAATTTTTTCGCCTTTTTTATCAGCAAAGGGTGTGGTATTGCGTTCAATTTGGGTAGTTTCTAACAGATGTCCGCAAGCTTCATGGAAAATTACGCCGCCAAAGTGATTGGCCATGATGATGGGGTAAGTTCCTGATTCTACGTAATCTGCATAAAGCATTTTACCTGCTGATTCAGCAATTTGTTCAGATGCTTGTTGATAATCCCAAGTTCTTAGGAAGTTAGCATCACTGGTGTTACCTGCACGTTCGGCAATGGAGGCACGATTAGCACCGTCAGCGCAGAGGATATTAAATCCTACTGATTGAGTGAGGCGGATATCACGGGCAAAAGTGCCATCACTGGCAGCAACTAAAACTTCTTGCCAGTCGCGGAAATAGGAAGCGCGGCGTGATTGGACGTGGGTGGCTTTTTTGTTGAGTTGGGCAGTACCATCAAGGAGGACTTCTCCCATTTCGCGGATAGAACTACACAAAGGTAGCCAGCCATCTTTGCCGCGTTTGGTGGCGTAGTCTCTCAGTAATTCTAGGTTAATTTCGGGGATGAAAGCATTAGCTGTAGGTAGTTGCAATCCTAAGATAGAAAGACCTTTTTCTAAAGCTGCTTTTAAACCGGAAAATGTCAGGTTATTGGTGCTGACGTAGCAGTCAGCTTTGCCACGGAATACTCTAACTCCTGCACCTGTGGCTAAACTGGGTGAAATGCTGGTGATGGTGTCGTCTTCTGCTAAACAACTGATGTAGTTACGACGTTCTAAATAAAATTCAATAAAATCAGCACCAGCGGCACGTCCTAGTCCCAAAAGGGTTGCCAGTGGCGCTTCCCAAGTATCATCAAAGCGTTCTGAGGTGGATGAATATTGGAGGGTGGGGAGTTGGTTTGAGAGAAGTAGGGTATTTGTAAGCATGAATTGCCTCATCTGCTGGCGTTATGACTGAAAAAATCCTGGTGTGTTCAGTCTAACAAATCCATGCAAGCGGCTGTTGGTATTTCGACAGTAGGGTTTTCCGCCATATCATCTAATTGTTGTTTTGTGATCTCACTCAAGATTTATAGGATTTAACTCATCTTTCCCCAATCCCTAATCACCGCTTAAGAAATAAAGCCCGATAAACTGGTTCACCTTTTTTCATAGTTCCTATTTCTCGTTCTGTGGGTACTGGGAGGGGATTTGCTGCTAACCATTCCTCTGTATTCGTTTTCTCAAATGCTGGGTGTTCAGAAAAGCGATCGCACATTTCTACGGCAATAAATTTTTGATCAGACTGCACAAAGACAACTCCTCCCTCTGTCAAATAACTGGCTAGTTCTGCCACTAACTCTGGTTGCACTACACGTCGTTTCGCGTGACGGTTTTTAAACCAAGGATCGGGAAATTGAATTGTTACACGTTGTAAAATTCCTGGTGGCAAAGTAGCTAAAACTGGTGTTAATGAATTATTTACGTTGCAAAATAAATAATGCAAATTATTTAAATCCAACTCAGAAGCAAATTTATTAGCCTCAATTACTAACGGTTCCCGAATTTCTAAACCTAAAAAATTCCAGTTCGGTTCTATTTGTGCCATCTCTAGTAAAAACCTGCCCCTGGCACAACCAATATCTAAGTGCAGAGGTTGATTTGGCTGTGCATAAACTTTTTCCCACTCTAGGGGGTTGGCTGGTATTTTATACTTATTAGCAAGTGGGTTAACGTGTTGACGAACTCGAACAACGGCCAAAATAAAATCTCCTTTAAGTATAAGACCTACACAATTAGCATATTAGTCATACCATTTCTTTATTGGTATCAGGTGCGTCAGATGTCAAATATCTGTTGATAATAACTAATTTATAGGTCTGACGCACCCTACAAGAGATATTAAATGTCACACTTGAGTAAGTCATAAAGTCATAAAAATTAAACTCAAATGTATATAAATATTAAGTCTAACCGCTGATCCCCAGTCAGACAAAGCTAGAGTTATACTTTGAAAAAAAGAGTATTTACACTTCAGGTTTTAACATCTTCTTAAAATGAATATGAATTTTCGTTTTGCCATCGTTAGCGACTTACATATTGGACTTCCCCATACAATTTGGGATCATCCTAGCCGCTTTCATCTTGTGGAAGTCAGTATTCCAGCTTTTGAAAGTGTACTAGAACATTTAACAAAATTAGATTTAGATTTTCTTTTGATACCCGGAGATTTAACCCAACACGGTGAACCAGAAAACCACGCTTGGTTACAGACAAGATTATCTCAGCTACCTTTTCCCGCTTATGTTGTTCCGGGTAATCATGACGTTCCTGTATTAAAGGCAAATGAACAATCTATTGCTTTTACAGATTTTCCCCATTATTACCGCAAGTTTGGTTATGAAAACCCTGAGCAACCTTATTACAGTTGTCAGTTACTGCCTGGAGTGCGGCTGATTGGTTTAAATTCTAACTCATTTGATGAACAAGGTCAGCAGGTAGGGCGTTTAAATCCTGAACAACTCAGGTGGTTAGAAGCAGAACTGGCAGAAGTTGAGGATGAATTAGTTTTGGTAATGGTACATCACAACGTTGTTGAGCATTTGCCTAATCAGTCAGATCATCCAATGGCAAATCGCTATATGTTGGAAAATGCACCAGAACTTCTAGCTTTGTTACGTAAATATGGAGTGAAATTAGTATTTACGGGACATTTGCACGTTCAAGATGTAGCTTGTGCAGATGGAGTATATGATATTACGACTGGTTCGTTAGTCAGCTATCCTCATCCTTATCGTGTTCTAGAGTTTCAACGAGATCATTTAGATAGGGAATGGTTGCAGATTGTATCTCATCGGGTGGAGTCAGTGCCTGATTTTCCCAATTTGCAGCAATCATCACGGGAATGGATGGGCGATCGCTCTTACCCTTTCCTCATCAAGCTACTAACCCTACCTCCCCTCAACCTACCATTAGCACAAGCCAAACAACTAGCCCCCGATTTGCGAGATTTTTGGTCAGCTGTTGCTGATGGAGATGGAGTCTTAGACTATCCTGAATTCCCGCTCGAAGTCCGCCATTATATTCAAAAATATGGCGCAATTACTGAAGATAGTCATCCTCACTTAATTGATAACAACAGCAAACTCTTAATTGGTAATCACCAATCACCTGTCGCCTTCTTCCCTCGACAAATTGCAAAAACTGAAGTGTAACCGTGCAGCAAGGTTCTGCCACTGACAGGGCCGATTTCACCACCACAGAAACAGCCTCCCATAGGGATATTATTGAGGTAACGTTGAAATAGCTCAGAATCAAAATTGGATTTACCGTAGAGTCCTGCACCACGTCCCACACAACTAAACATCAAGGCAGCGGATGGGGAGGATTCATTGTTGCTTTGGTCTTGATATTCTTGTAAGAGAAATTCCAGGTCTTCAGCGGAGGCTTGAGCATCGCGGAGGTGAAATTGTAACCTTTGACCAGGACGAACGCGATCGCCTATTGCGATCGCACCAGCGGATGGATCTACTCCCAGTAAATTGCGAATAAGAAAATCTCCCTGCTTTAAAGAAAGCTTAAACTCATTCATTGCTAAACCCACAAATAGAGAATGCTGTGCCAACATCTTCTCTTCTTCACTGAGATTACCAATCAAATCTCGCAGTACCACCAAAGGCACTTTTTCATCCAACTCCAAAATAATATTACGTTCAGCTTTAGTGACTTGTAATGGTTCCCCAATAGGCCTGCATCCTTGGGCGACAATTGTTTCTAGGACAATATCACCACTCAAAGCCAAACCAACCGTACCCTGACGATATAAGCGATTATTACAAAACAGAGCAATGCGATCGCTCACAAAACCCCCACTCGCTTGTCCACCCACAACCACCGAACCAGGATAAGCAAAATCTAACCCCTGCAATAAATCATTAGTTCCCGATGAAAAGGCACTAGACAACAAAATAAACTGGGGTACAGGTGATGGTGGCACACCAAGTAAATCAATCCAAGCATTGGGTGAACTATCCAAATCAGGTAATTGGTCAGCTAGAACATGAAAAGCTTGAAGATTCACCCCCGGTAAATGCGCCAAAGTCAAGCTAAGGGCTGGTTCTGCTTCTACTTCTTGGGTTTGACTTTTTGATGTCGTACCAATTACACCCGCAGCACTACACCCAATTAGCACAGGCACTGAAAGTTTTTCCGCCAACAACGGCAAAAGTCGGGAATACTCACTCGTAAAAGCAGACGAAATGAATACCAGTCCTAGATTCGCAGGTGCTGTTAAAGACGAGACAGCCTGTTGTACCACATCTGCAACAGCTGCTTCCAAAGAATGATGGGTTGATAGGGCATTTGCCCACTGCATTTGGTCTGCCATGAGTTCTGGGCTTCTCTCTGTGTTGAGGCTAGTAGTTGTGCTATTCAGGGAAATTCCATCCTACAAGAGTTGACCACCAGCCCTTTGTATACCCCCATTACCCTGTTAATCACAGACAGCTAACTGGGGCGGTTACTGCCTAATATATCCATTTAAATATCCTAATATATCCATTTCAATATATTGTATTATTGTTTTTCTGTAGTACTGACACCACAAAATCTTAAAATATAGAGAGGAATACACTACAGATGGGGTAATTTGCTGTATTAGTTATCCTTGATCAGATTCCAATACTAACAGATTGACTCAGTGGTTAGAATAGTAAACAAGCAATAGGCAAAAACTACTACAATTTTTGATTTTTTTTCTACACTAGTATAAACAACAGAGAACGAGACTAACCCAATGACCAATATCCAAGAAAAAACCAACATCCAAGAACAAATCCAAGAAGAAATTGAGCAAGCGCGTAATGTCTGTGATATTTCAGGTGGTAACTCAGCAGAGTGTGCTGCTGCTTGGGATGCAGTTGAAGAACTACAAGCTGAAGCTTCCCACCAGCGTCAAAGTAAGCCAAAAAACTCTTTAGAGAAATACTGTGATGCTAATCCAGATGCTGATGAATGCAAAATTTACGAAGACTAGAAATATAAGTTCACTCCTTTTCTTTTAGTTTAGTGGGCAAGCAACCAATATCTATCAACTGAATATCTTGCACCTTAAGTCCACTCCCATATAAAGCTCGCACTTCCCCTTGAATAATAAATATCTAAGTTGGAAAAGAGAGCAAGTTTATACAGAGAGAGGCGAAAACATCAGCTAAAACCCCGAAAAACCCATAAAAATCTTCGTTATTCTGGGTGCGCTGAAGTAATCATACATCAGGGTGAATGCCTAAATTCTTCCTGATAACTTTATAGGTCAGTGCAGAATATCAGCTACAGATTCATGTGTTGCTTGCTTTTTTGCCTAATAAATAGCAAACTATAGAACTTAATGCATCTAAACCTATTCACCCTAGCGAAAAAACTCAGAAGGCAGAAGGAAAGAGAATTTGAACAGCGTTAATTTTTCTTCACATACCTATGTTTAATTTGGCTGAGATACTTAATTAAACAATTCAGATAAATAAATTTATCATTTAGCAACTAACAAAAATTATGCCACAAGTTTGGTTTCGCCCTTATGTTTGGATGGATTATAGATTAGCATTATTATTTGCTTTAATTATTCCCCTGATTCTCCTGATTTGGGCATTTGTACAAAAATCAGAAGGAATACAACGCTTATTAATGATTTACTGGCGAGTAGCAAGTCTGTTAGCAATCACAGTTTACTTGATGATTGGTGGCTTGGCTGTAAGTTTTGTCTCTGGCTTCATAGCTCGTATTCTCATCCCCATTTCGCTCTGGTTTTGGGTAGATATCAACGATGAAATTGATTATCAACCGAATAGTCCGCTGAAATTAATTTTCACATCTTGGCGCTGGGCAATGTCTATTTATTGCATTTTAGGAGCAATCACATTTGTCCCATTTTTAGGTTGTGCTTTTTCAGAAAATGCATTAAGGAAACCATTCTGTAGCGTTTGGGCTGAAGCACCTTTAATGTTTAAAGACTACTTCCACTATAATAGTAAACCTGCTTTTCTCGGATTTTTGGGCATATTGGCTTTAGTAATTTATGTGATTTATTTAGGTATATTTGTGACGGTTAAGTTAGGCAAGCAGGGACGTTCTGCAACACAATAAAAAGAATTCAGGAGTCAGAAATCAGAAGTCAGATCCGGAACTAACAGATTCGAGATTTTCACAAAAATATCAAGCATGATAATCAAAGTCATATTTGTTCTGCATTCTCTATTCTGTATCCTGAATCCTTAAGAGGGTGTTTAAAAAGTTTCGGGTGGTGTTTTAGACACTCGATGATCTTGTTAAGGAGGGAATTAGAGTCAAAGTCCTCCTTAAAAAGAAGGATTTAGGAGGATCTAAAGTTTTTAATACATCACTAACCACTTTTCAAACATCCTCTAAGAATGAAGTATTAAGTATTAAGTTTTAAGTTTTAAGGTTAGTACTTCATCAAATCACCAACTAAGTTACACAGTTTTCTATTGATGAATAATTCCATTGGTAAGCGGCTAGAACAGTACACTATCAAACGTCCTCAAGAAGTTCTAATCATCACGATAGACATGGTTGATGAGCAAGATAAAATAGCCGTCTTCAAGGGCTTTTCTAGTTCTCTAATGCGTCCTACTGCCTCTGATCCAGATATTCCTGTTTTGCCAGATGATGCAATAATTCGCAGTATTGACCGCATAGCTAGTCCTTATAATCCTGAATCACCTCGTTATATTCAACAAGGAATATCTTGGGAAGTTATGCAAGTTTTGTTATTAGAAGTAGGTGTTTAGAATAGGTATACTCAAAACGGATAATTACTAGACTTTTGTCTGGGCAAAAATCTTTGTATGTCAATACTCTTAGCGATTTTAAAAGTTAAATTGACACCCATTAGGGATTTTTTGCTTTTGGAAAAAACTTCGTACAGATGGAGACAGGGTTTAGCAATGCTAAACCCCTATATAAATCAAATCGGACGGCTATATAGCAATTCCCATTCAAGTAAAGTACAAGAACCCCACCCCCAACCCCCTCCCGGCAAGCGATGAGGGGGCTAAGATGTACCTCATAAGAGCGGAAACCGCTGTATATCCAGTAAAAAGTTTGAAAAAGCTAATCAAGCTTGCCTCCTGTGACTAGGCGATACTCAAATTAACTTGGACAATAACATCGTTAAAATCCTTATCACCACCATTAGGTAAATCCTCGAAGCCAAAGATATTATTTCCTAACAGACGAATATGATCTACATTATCGGAGTTAGCACCTAAATATGAGAAGTAAACTGCCGGATCATTATTGGCATTACTATCTAAAACTGCATCTGGTCTGCCATCAACAATAATAAATGGTGCGAAGATAAAACCAGGCTCAAAAATGCCGGTGTAACTTTCCGTACCTTGGTTTTTCACTGTCAAATCAATACCTGCAACACGCCTACTCACTGCGGTTTGGGCATATATAGCCTGCCCGACGAGAACATCTGCTTGACCATCGCCATTGGTGTCAATGCCGCCATTTTCATCAGTCACTTTATAGAAGCCAACAAAGTTGTTAAATGCAGCTTCTCTGTTGACCACAAAATCAGCTTTCACCGATTGAGTTATACTCTGTAAATCGATTAGTTCACCTTGAGAGTCTCCTTGCAAACTTATACCCAAAGGTAAATCTAGATCGGTTTCCTTAATCTTGACTACCAAGTCAGTATCACTACTAGATACACCTTTCCAAGTGATAGAAAACTCTTCTTGTGTCGAACTTACCACGTTGACATTAGTACTAGAGGAAAATAATACCTGCGATGAAGTTTGTCCAGATAGTACATCACTAATGGTGCCGTTGCGTACTAAGAAAAATCTCAAATTTGCACCAAAATCGAATGTCTGTATGTTGGTTAAGTTGTTGGGATTAAAACCATTGGGGTTATTAGCAAGAGACGATAAAATTACCGTTGAGCGATTGAGTGCAGCTTCTGTGTAACCTGTTGCACCAGGGGCAATGCCATCAACTGTACCTTGGATATCATCAACGATGAATACACCCAGTTCATTGACCAGATTAGAGTTACCTTGTTGAGTTTTAATCGAGAGTTTTGCTTGACCACCGTTAATGTTATTTCTAATGGTAAAAACATTCTCTGTGGTATTTGTCAGCTGGATAGTATTCACTGGGTTGACATTGAAGACTAAGTTGTTGGCAGTGACACTGTAGTCTGTACCATCATTGACTTGGAACTTGACATTGGCGTAGTTATTGCCACTAGCAGCAGCAACAGGCTTGAACTTCACTGCGGACGCGTTAGCTACGAGAATTTCTTGGTTAAGTGCGATCGCTTCCCCATTGTCTTGGATGTTATTATTGTTGGCATCTAAGAACAATTGACCTACTACTGGCAACTGGGTAATTCTAACTTTTGTCAGAATATCACCGTTGATATCATTAAATCCGGCATCAGTCACATCAAGAATGTAAATGGTATCTTGATCAATTGTGATTGTCTTGTCAGTTCCTGTAGGTGGGTCATTATTCTCAAGAATTTGTAAACCACCTTCTTCGTTAGCAACGTAAACATATTTACCTACAGCAGTCACACCAAAGGCACTACCATTCGTAATAAATGTTCCTTTGAGGAAAGGTGTAGTCGGATCACTGATATTGATAACTTGTAAACCACCCTCTTGATCAGCGACGTAAGCGTAGTTACCCACCACAGCTACACCAAAGGCACTACCACTAGTATCAAATGTCCCTGTCAGAGAGGGTGTCGTCGGGTCACTGATGTTGATAATTTGTAAACCACTATCTCCGTCAGCGACGTAAGCGTAGTTACCCAACACATTTATGTCATTAGCAAAGTCACTAGTAGCTAATGACCCTACAAGTAAGGGTGTAGTGGGGTCACTAATATTGATGATTTGCAAGCCATCAAAGCCAACGGCGATGTAGGCGTATTCACCCACTACAGTTACACCTTCAGCCAAACCATTAGTTGGGAATGTTGCAGTGAGGGAAGGTGTAGCTGGATTACTGATATTGATGATTTGCAAACCACTGTTGTCGTCAGCGACGTAAGCGTAGTTACCCACTACAGTTAAATCATAGGCAAAGCCATCTGTATCGAATGTTCCGATTAGAGAAGGGGTAGTTGGATCACTGATGTCGATGATTTGCAAACCACTATCGTTGTCGGCAACGTAGGCATAGTTACCAACTACGGTTACACCAAAGGCAAAACCAGTTGTATTGAATGCCCCTCTCAGCCGAGGTATAGTCGGCTCATTATTCTCAAGAATTTGCAAACCACTTTCTTCGTCAGCGACGTAAACGTAGTTACCAGCTACGGTTACAGCAAAGGCACTACCACTAGTATCGAATGTATCGTTGAGGAAAGGTGTAGTTGGATCACTGATATTGATGACTTGCAAACCACCTTCTTTATCAGCGACATAAGCGTAGTTACCCACCACTGTTACACCAAAGGCACTACCACTAGTATCAAATGTCCCTGTCAGAGAGGGTGTCATCGGGTCACTGATGTTGATAATTTGTAAACCACTATCTCCGTCAGCCACGTAAGCGTAGTTACCCACCACAGTCACACCCAAGGCACTACCACTGGTATTAAATGTCCCTGTCAGAGAGGGTGTCGTCGGGTCACTGATGTTGATAATTTGTAAACCACTATCTCCGTCAGCCACGTAAGCGTAGTTACCCACCACATTTATGTCATTAGCAAAGTCACTAGTAGCTAATGACCCTACAAGTAAGGGTGTAGTGGGGTCACTAATATTGATGATTTGCAAGCCATCAAAGCCAACGGCGATGTAGGCGTATTCACCCACTACAGTTACACCTTCAGCCAAACCATTAGTTGGGAATGTTGCAGTGAGGGTAGGGGTAGTTGGATTACTGATATTGATGATTTGCAAACCACTATTATCATCAGCGACGTAAGCGTAGTTACCCACTACAGTTAAATCATAGGCAAAGCCGCTGGTATCGAATGTTCCGATTAGAGAAGGGCTAGTTGGATCACTGATGTCGATGATTTGCAAACCACTGTTATCATCAGCAACGTAGGCATAGTTACCAACTACGGTTACACCAAAGGCAAAACCAGTTGTATTGAATGTACTTTTAGATAACAAATTGGTAGACATTTTTTCCTGGGGTAATTGTTTTTAAACTTGATTTGTGATGTAGCAATTTCCATTCAAGTGAGGTACAAGCAATAAGAATGGAACGCAGATAGACGCAGATAAACGCAGATGATTTTGTACCTCATGAGACTAGGAAACGCTATATTTCCTGTGATTTAAAACTTCAGAAGAGTTATAAGAAGGTAATTTTTCATCACAGTATTGAATTTTTACTGACATTGAACAAGATAATTTCAAAGACTTAAATTCAGCCAAAAAAGCTTTTCAGCCGCTGATAAATTAAATTCAAAGTAGCCTATTATGCACAATGTAGTTATTAAAGAGATGAAGAGAAACCGTTTCATATTTTCCTCAAAGTAAGATTTTTTAATTAACTTTTGTGTTTCTATTTCCAAGGTTGAATGAGTAAAGCCTGTGTAGTGATACCTAAACCAATGAGGGTGATGCAGAAAGCACTGGCCATTGGTAACATTCTGAGCTTGGGTATTTGGAATGATAAATGCTCAAACTTATCTTTGGCGTAGACTAGCATTAACCCGATTCCAGTTAATACTGCGGCTAGACCAAGACTAAAAGCAGAAACCAGTGCTAATCCAAAGCCAATTCTTCCCAGAGCGATCGCACTTAGCAATACTACTAAGGCTGAAGGACAAGGTAACAAACCGCCGGAAATTCCCAAGGCCAACAGACTAGACCATTTCATCGAACCTGCATCACTAGGCGGTAGATGGGAATGGCTATGATGGTGATGATGATGATGTTCATCGTGGCTGTGATGATGATCATGTACATGATCATGGGTGTGAGAAACCTGACTATTTCGCCAGCGACTAATCAACAAATTCAGTCCTATTACCGTCACCATGATTCCAGAGAGGATGCTTAACCAAGGGTACAGTTGCTCTGTCAAAATGAACTGAGATGTGCCGAGTGTGACTAGTCCCAGAGCAAAAATGCCAGCCGTATGAGTAATCGTCATAATTAGCCCTAAAAATATGGCGTGTTGGGCATTACTACGAGAACCTACCAAATAAGCACCGACCACTGTTTTGCCATGACCAGGGGAAAGAGCGTGTAAACCACCCCATAAAAAAGCGATCGCTAAAGCTATGAGAATAGTCAAGAAATTCTGATTTTTCTGGGTAATCAAATTAGTGAAGATATCGTTGCTTCTTCCTATCAAAACATTATCTGAGCGATGAGATAATTGTTTCGATAGTGGAAGTTCTGGTTGACTTGATATCACAGATGGATTCAGTTGCAAAGAAATCCGACTTTGCTCAAGAGGACTGCTGAGTAAATCATTGGGATAATCTCTCAAGCGGTTACTAATACTATTGGAGTTAAAATTACCTTGAATAGGAACACCATTTGTACTCACAGTAATTTCCCGCCAGCCCAAGCGTTGTGGGTATAACTTATCCTCAAACTCAACTAACTGATTCACCCCTATCAACTTCATCGACCCTTGAAAATTACAACTCAACCGCAGTGTAAACAATCCGCCCACACCTGGGGGAAATTCAACAGCCGAATTTACCAAAGAAAGTACAGAAGACTGTTTATTAATTAACAGTTCTAGGTGTGATTTGACCTCATCACATTTTTTGGCTGGGTATTCAACTATCTCTACAGAGTCAGCTTTGCGGTTGCGATTGATATCTAAATGATTAATCTCCTGAAAAGCAGGAATTTCTGCCATATCTAAGACATAATCAATCCCCACACCATTCTGTTTCACCTGCACTCCTGCATAGTGATTGATAGTAAAATTGCCCAAGGGATGAGCATCAGCTTTCGGCATCCACAGAAAACATATTGATAAAATGGCAATGCTACATAAAAACTGATGTAATAGCTTTTTCATCAAGAACTCCCGATGGCGTTATTTAGCCTTCCTGAATTGAGCCTTTAAAACTCTTACCTTTGCGCCTTTGCGTGAAAAAAATTCTTAATCTTTAGGACTTACGCAAAAAATCTCCCAAACTCCTATTCCTCTGTGTCCTCTGTGCCTCTGTGGTTCGTTTCTTCACGATGAAAGCGTAAGTCCTGATCTTAATCAGCAACACCTAATCCAAAATCCAAAATTGCCTGCCGAGCTTCATCAGCATATTTATGATGGAATTGAGGATTAAGGTGAACAGCTTGAGTTAGCCGCTTAATTGCTTCCTCTCGTTTGCCCAAGTGCAGCGCAATCATACCGGCATGAAATTGTAGTAAAGCATCCTCCGTTCCATAGCGAGTTGCCCTTTGTGCAGCCTGTTCTGCCTCTTGCCATTGCCCATTAGCCGCAGCAGCCCAAGCTAAAGTGTCCTCTGCATAGATATCGTCCCTTACAGCTACTTCACTACGGGCAATTTCTAAGGCTTCTGGTAAATGAGTTCCGTGTTCGGTATAGTAGACTGCCAGAGCGCGGTCATAGATGCCTTTAACCTTGCTCAAATAAGCGACTACCCCGATCAAATCTTCCGTCTCATCTGCGCCTTCCTTATCCCCCAGAGCTATTTGAGCATCTGCTTTGTAAGAGAGGGTTTCTACCAACGGCATTAGTTCTATACCTTGGTTAGCGACATTTAGAGCTTCCTGCCAGCGGTGCTGTGCTGAGTAGAGACGAGCTAACCCTGTAAACGCAGCTATATGTCGGGGGAAAAGCTCAAGCGCTTCCCGATATCGTTGCTCAGACAGGGTAAAATCTCCAGAGGCAAAAGCCAGATCACCAGTCCGCACATGAAACCAGGCACGAGTTTCGGCTGGGTTTGTGTAGAAGGAGTCCATTTCCTGCATTGACTCATCTAGTATTTGCCGTGCTGAGGAAAGATTGCCAGTTAATTCTAAGTAACGGGCTAAAACTGCGTTTTTACCAGAATCTGATGTTTCTTGCTCAAGTTTCTGTAATAGTTGGTGAGTTGCTTCATAATTACCCAATTCCATCTGAATGGATGCTTTGAGGGAGATGATACTGGGATTTTTCTCAGTTACATCATCGATCACATTTAAAGCTGCTCGAAACTGATGTTGGGATAATAAAGCGGATGCCAAAAGCATAGAAGAAACTTGATTATTGCTGGGCTGTAGTTCTAGGGATCTATGGGCTGCTTGTTCTGCGCGTAACACGTCTTCTATATCTGCCATTTCTCGAAAGCGTCTCAAATATTGATCGGCTAACAACCGCAGGAAGAATGAAGAATCGGGAGATTGGGCAACTTTTTTCTCATAAACGCTGATAATATGCGATCGCTCTAAATAATCAGGAAATACTAATTGTGACGGCTGAACTGGTAATATCTGCTCAGATTTAATCGTCAGCAGTTGCACAACAGAGGAGTTTATGCCTACAAATCTATTGGTGTAGTCTAAACTTAGCGCTTGTGTATCTGAGGAATTTAGTAAAACCAGCAGGCTAGTTAGAACTAACACCAATAGTATTTTTAGCTGCATAACTCCTACAAAGGATTACCTAAATAAGGGAAAGTAGTCAGAAAGTTGGCATTATCAGGCCCAACATTATCGGTAGTCAATCCTGGATATGTCTGTGTAGTGATCCCTGTAACGGCACTACCAAAGACAACAGATGCTGTCACATCAATTACGTCATCTTTTGGTCTTCTCCCACCAAAGTTGCTGCCTAACTGAGTCCCAAAATAACTGCCAGTGAGTTTAGATAAGTCAGCTTGGATTACATCAGGAATCGCTACAGAAATAACTGCATCAGCTATACCTTGAGGACGGCCAATCGCAGTTATAAAGTTTCTAATGAATTGAGATTGATTGGCAGCGTCTGCTGTTGGTGTCTGAAGATTACTATTATTATGAGCATTAAAGTTCATAAATAGTTCATTCAAAGCTGGAACTGCTAAACGCTCAATCTGAGCAAAGGTTCCTGCTCTGAGTCTGGGAGTTTTTACACTCGTTGTGATCCAAGTACCAATTTTGCCACTACCAAGCAAGCTCCTGGGTAACTCAATTATTATTGAGTTGACATTAAATGTCGCTAGAGTGTCTTGTGCTTGACCAGCTGATCTAAAGGTCAAAACTGTGAAAGGAGGGCTGGGATTAGGTTGCAGGTTATAGTTGCGATCTGGGATGATTTTGAAGAATTGCTCTAGATCGAAAAAGAATGGGTCTTTACGTGTTCCAGCAAAAACCTTGATATCGCTATTGATAGTGAATGGTGTGTTAATTGTCCCTGTGCCACTGACTGGAACCAGAGTGGATTGCGTTCCTATTGTAGTGGGAAAAGCTGGACCTCGAACTGTGACAGTTTGTTGCGAACCTGTGCCATTGAAAGTAAATTGAAGTACGACATCTTCCACATTGTCACCTGTGTTGTCGATCTTGAACTGATAGAGAACACTTGGATCAAATGGCCTAGTCGCACCAGAAACGATGAGAGGGTCGAAATCCATCGCGAGAACGACTTTATTAGGGTCTGTACTCTCAAATACAAACAGATCAGTGAGATCCGCCGCAGTTTGCTTAGTAGCTAAAAAAGTTGTATCTTGGTGGTCTGAAGCTTGTGCTGGCAAGGTTGTATAGGTTAGTAATAACAGCAAAATAGTCAAAAATGCTGTTATAGTACGAAAAAATCGAGTTGCTCCAAGCCACTGAAGCGATCGCTCTACGGAAAAAAATAGCATATCTTAGGGCTGATATATAAACATACACAATATACTTTATTTTAACTCTGCTGAGACTATTCCTAATTTGGTATTTTTAACCGAAATATTGCTGATCACTAAGTAAAAAAAGCAATATCAGCGCTCCTAAAGAGAATCCTAGGCTCTACATTAAATTGTGAATATGTCCCGTTCTGGATACACACTTCCTGTATTTGCTTGTGCTGCTGCTGTAGCAGCTTTACACTGGTTACGTTATCGTCAACCGTTGACTGTAACTTCAGTGGATTTGATTGAACCAGCCGAAGTAGTAGAAGTAGCAATTGAACAGGTAGCCGGAATATCTGAAAATTCTGCTCTGGCTATTACCCGCAGTGATCCAGGAGATAATCTGGATTTGACCAAAAATACACCAATTTGGGCAATGGTGGCATGGTTTGAGGGAGATGGAGAAAGAGTAATTATTAAAGGGGGAGAGGGAATTGGTAAGCAGTTAAATGGTGAAGGAAATGCAGCGATTTATGCTTATGCTCAGAGGTTGTTAACAGAAAATTTGCAACGACTATTAGCACCTGGAGAGAAAATCATAGTCACGATTATTTTACCAGAAGGGCGATCGCTCGCATTGCGAACTTCAAACTCTGCATTTGGTGTGGTAGAAGGACTTTCTCTCTTAGGCACAACAGGTATTTCTCACCCTTTGAGTACACCAGATCAACTCACAGCTTTCCGCAACGAGTTAAAAGACAAAGCTAGTCAATTTGAGACTTTGGTTTTTTGCATTGGGGAAAACGGCTTAGATTTAGCACGAAAACTAGGGATAAATCCTCAACAATTGGTGAAAACAGCTAACTGGTTGGGCCCAATGTTAGTAGAAGCTGATATTTTAGGTGTTAAAGAAATTTTGTTGTTTGGCTATCACGGTAAACTGATCAAACTAGCAGGGGGAATTTTTCACACCCATCATCACTTAGCTGATGGCCGACGGGAAATTTTAGCAGCACACTGTGGCATACTGGGTTTACCATATCCGCATATATACACAGTTTTTTACAGTCCCACCGCAGAAGCAGCATTAAAGTATCTGCGTTCCTTAGACAGCATAGACAATAGCGATTGGGTAAATCAAGTTTATAGGTACATTGCCGAAACCATTGATATGCGTTGTCAAGAATATCTGAAAAGCCACAGTGACAGGGTTACAGATACAACAGTTTGCGGTTCAGTTCTCTTTGATCGCGATCGCCAAATTATCGTTAAGAGTAAAATTGGTTGTATGTTACTAGGAAAATTATGCTAACTTATTATGAATTAACATAAATAAACCAAATAAATAATTAATTTGTTTGATTACCTACATTTAGAGTGATTTTTTGCTTTTAATTACGAAGCCAAATTAATCGGCTAAACAGACGCGGCAAGAGTCGCGTCTATCTATTAGGTGTTTTTGACCATTATTAGCCTAAAAAGCTGGAAATGGTGATCATGTGAAATTAGACGTAAGTATTCAGGATAGAGAATAAAAGCTTTTTAAGTCAACTTTGATGATTTTGAGAAAATATAACTTCTCTTTATTCCTGATTTCATAAGCATTCTAACTCCTGAATTCTTACATTAGACCGATTTATCCTTAAAGACACACTCTCTCCATCATGAATACAGCGGTGACTCTACCAACCGAACAAGCACCTCAAACACAAGCAGGTTTGAGACAGCTTAATCGCCAAATTATTGTAATTTTAGACTTTGGATCTCAATATTCTGAATTAATAGCCCGTCGCATCCGCGAGACTCAAGTATACTCTGAAGTATTTTCTTATCGCACTACAGCGGAACATTTACGCCAACTAAATCCTAAAGGGATTATCTTATCTGGTGGTCCAAATTCAGTATATGCTGATCATGCTCCCCATTGTGACTCAGAAATCTGGAATTTGGGAATACCCATTTTAGGTGTATGCTATGGGATGCAATTAATGGTAAATCAGCTTGGTGGAGATGTTACCAAAGCTGAACGAGGTGAATACGGAAAAGCATCATTATACATAGATGATCCCACAGACTTGCTGACTAATGTTGAAGATGGCACCACAATGTGGATGAGTCATGGAGATTCAGTCACAAAAATGCCAACGGGATTTGAATTACTAGCACATACAGAAAATACTCCCTGTGCTGCTATTGCTGACCACGAAAAGAAACTTTATGGTGTCCAATTCCATCCAGAAGTCGTACATTCTCTTGGTGGCATAGCATTAATTCGCAACTTTGTCTACCACATCTGCGACTGTGAACCCACTTGGACAACAGCAGCTTTTGTAGAAGAATCAATTCGGGAAATTCGCGCCAGAGTAGGTGAAAAGCGGGTATTATTAGCTCTTTCTGGTGGTGTAGATTCTTCTACCCTGGCATTTTTGCTGTATAAAGCTATTGGTGAACAGCTAACTTGTGTGTTTATCGATCAAGGCTTTATGCGTAAATTAGAGCCAGAGCGATTACTGAAGTTATTCCAAGAACAGTTTCATATTCCAGTAGAATATGTTATGGCACGCGATCGCTTCATCACTGCAATTGCCGGTGTGACAGATCCCGAAGAAAAACGTCGCCGCATTGGACATGAATTTATTCGTGTCTTTGAAGAAACATCTAAAAATCTGGGACATTTTGATTACTTAGCTCAAGGTACTCTCTATCCTGATGTGATCGAGTCTGCTGATACTAATGTTGACCCCAAAACCGGTGAACGGGTAGCAGTAAAAATTAAGAGTCATCACAATGTTGGTGGTTTACCCAAAGACCTCAGATTTAAACTTGTGGAACCATTGCGAAAACTATTTAAAGATGAAGTTCGCAAAGTAGGTCGTTCCATTGGTTTACCAGAAGAAATTGTCCAACGCCAACCTTTCCCAGGCCCAGGTTTAGCAATTCGCATTTTAGGTGAAGTCACATCCGAACGGTTAAATATTTTACGCGATGCTGATTTAATTGTCCGTCAAGAAATCAATCAGCGGGGAATGTATAACGAAGTTTGGCAAGCTTTTGCCGTATTACTACCAATTCGCAGTGTGGGTGTCATGGGTGATAAACGCACCTACGCCTACCCCATTGTTTTGCGAATTGTCACCAGTGAAGATGGGATGACAGCCGATTGGGCGCGTGTGCCTTATGATGTCCTAGAAGCCATCTCCACCAGGATTGTCAATGAGGTAAAAGGTGTTAACCGCGTGGTTTATGACATCACTTCTAAACCACCTGGAACTATTGAGTGGGAATAAGAGGCAAGGGGCATTGTTTTCATGATTTCTCACTTTGGAGCAATGCCTCTTCAGCCTATTTACGCTCAGTTATACTAAAAACGGGTTAAAAGTGTCATTCTGTAGCTTGCTTCCCGCAGGGTACGAAGTGAAGAATCTCCGAGATACTTCCCTGCACTACGTTACGGTCAGTATGACATAAGTCCAAGTTTGACCCGTTTGCAGTATAAATCAAGTACAAAGAACTATAGCCAAATTAGTCACATTTTCTCACAATTAACGTTGAGGATCGATCTGTTTTGTGATCGGCTCAAAGCTAATAGTTTCAGATTTGTATGCTGGTGGTTCAACGTGAATTAAAATTCTGACTGGACTAAAGCGTTGTTCTAGTTGGCTTTCTACTTCTTCAGTAATTCGGTGAGCAGTTTCTACATCTGGTGCATCTACTATTAAATGCATTTCTATAAAGATTTGGCGACCGAGGATACCACGAGAAGCAATATCATGACAATTTATCACCCCAGGAACTGAAATGGCGATCGCATGAATTGCTTCAGGTGCGATCGCCATTTCATCTACTAACGAAGGTAAATTTTCTTTTAAAACTGACCACCCACTCCAAAATACCAACAAAGCCACCGGAAAAGCTAACACCACATCTAGCCATTGAAAATTTAGCCACCAAATACCAATCAAACCACCAAGAACAGCAATTGTTACCCAAACATCACTCATTGTATGAGTAGCATCTGCAATCAAAATTGGGCTACCTATCCGCTTACCTACACCACGTTCATAAAAAGTCACAAAAATATTTACCCCCAACACAAGCAGTAATAACCACAATTCTGGTGCTGATATTGTCACAGGTTCACCACCTTTGAGAATTTTTTCCACTGCTCCTTTGAGAATTTCAAAACAGGCTATTCCTAAAAAAGCAGAAATTCCTAAAGCTCCCACCGCTTCAAATTTATGATGTCCATAAGGATGTTCTCTGTCTGGATATGGGGAAGAAAAATGACTCGCAAACAATCCTAAAACATTGTTAGCACTATCCGTTACACTATGTAACGCATCAGCCAACAGACTAAGAGAACCTGTTGAGTACCCTACAAATGCTTTCAATCCCATCACGAATAAATTGAGGAGTAGGGTAATAATTAAAACTTTTCTAACTTCAGCGCGGTTATCGTAAGTCATAAATTTATAATTTCAATTTCTATGACTTCTACTGTAAAACATAAAACACCAATTAACACAAATAAAATTTCTCAAAGTCCTATGCCGTAAGGAATAAGTCTCTTGAATAACTCTAATTTTTAGACAATTTTATTGAGATTTATTTTAAATAAAAATTAGCTAATATATCCATATATTTATGTATTATGGTGACTACCAATAGACTATTATTATCATTAATAGTAAAAATCATTTTCAGTTTTAGTATCTGCTTTTTGAATTAAACAAAAATTTATTTTTTTACCATCTCCGCACTTCCCCATCCGGTAAGATAAGTAATTACCAAAAAGTTGTCATCAAAAAGCGCTATGTCTTCTACTCCTCTGACATTGAACCTGGGTCAAGGTTCCGTTTCCTTTAGTTTTTCAGCCCAAGCAGCACAAGAATTAAAAGCAGCAATAGCTAAATTAATGATGAGTCTGAAAGCTGTTGCTGCTAAACCCACCCCAGGTGGTGGTAAAGTCAAGCCCCAACCTTCCCTAGAGTATTGCTATACAGGTGAAGTCTTTTTAGAAGTTTTTTGCAACCCCAATATTTGGCCTACCCCCTTTGCAGCCAAAGTTTTGCTGACTATTCGCAATATCAACATTCGCGTAACTACAGAAACTGAACTCACTCGCATGATTGAGGATATTAACCAGTACTTAGAACAAGTCAGCTAAAAAAATACTTGCCCAGATTTCTGATATCTGGACAAGTATAAATAAAACAATGACTAATTATTTAGATTGATCGACTTTTAGATATTGCGTAAATCTAGAATAAAAAACTAACACCCAATCCCTTTGGGAGCAATTACGAAACCCAAAGGGAAGCAATCGCTTAACTGGATGAAAACCCATTAAAATCGTCTAGCCTGACCAAAATCATCAATTAAAGATTGATTTAGTCGTTATCCCATTCTTCACGACCAATCAAATCACCAATGCGATCGCGTAATAAAAAGTCACATTTCTCTAACTCACATTCAACACAAACCCACTCTCTTGCTGGGATGTATTGGCAGAGCGTATATATTGGTTGCTGACGACTCAACATTCCCCTTTGTACCAGTTGGCGTGCTTCGTCCTGAATTACATCTAGAGAGTAGTAATTGATAGAAGGCACCGTATTCACACTCATTGTTTTTACTCACAAATTTACAATTAGATAGTGTTCCCAATCTTAATCAGGAACAAAAATGGCAATAATTAGACCTGTGGCTAGGTTTTGTAGTTTGCTATACGGAACTATTATCATTTTGACGCTACAGACCTATAAATTATCTAAAGAAATGTTAAGTTTGTCAATGAATCCTAACATTAATATTTACTCCGCTTTATATTATGAATCCCAATGAGATTAACTAAACTGACCGAGAATTCGGGGTGACTACTATTCAACAGGTTTAACACTTTAATATCTATAATGCCTATAGCTACAATTTAGCAGTTAGAAATAATTATTACAGTATAAAAAAATACTAGTATAATTAATAGTCAGAGCAAACTCTTTCTAGCCGTGCTGTAATGATTTTTTCTAGGCAAAATAAATGACCCATGAGCGGAAATTAAGTATAAACTGTTGCAAATTCCAATAGTTAAGTTACACTACTAAGTTTTGCAGCAACCTATCTGTTAACAATTTTTTAATCTGGAAAGCTTGCCTTGTAGGGTGCGTCAGATATCGTAAACCTGTTGATAATCAGCAATTTATAGGTCTGACGCACCAGCAAAAGATATTAAATGTGACACTTGCGTAAATTCTACTGACTCCTGACTTCTAAATTCTGTTTTGATAAACATAAGTTCTGTCAATTGACCTCAAACGCCAAAAACCTGGACTTTAGCCAGGTTTTGATTTATTTAAGGGACATCCAAATAAAAAAACTACAATTTTTGGATAATTTATTTTTTGGTATTCCCTTAATTACTCAGTACTATTTATTACTCAACGCTTGTTACTCATCAGTCGATTCCTGGTTATCAGCATCAGTTCCTTCTGGTGGACGATCTTGCTTGAGTTGGTTCAATAAACTCAGTAATTTAGTACCTCTTTCAAGGGAATCATCTTCGACAAATATAACTTCTGGCGTGCGACGTAGCCTTACTCTAGCACCCAGTTCACTGCGGACGTAACCAGTTGCTGACTTTAAACCCGCCATAGTTTCTGCCTTAGCTTCCTCTGTCCCATAAATGCTGACGAAGATTTTGGCGTGTTGCAAGTCACCGGAAACATCCACATCGGTAACACTTACGATACCTGTACCCACACGGTCATCCTTAATACCGTTGAGTAACATTTGGCTAACTTCCCGTTTAATTAATTCAGCAACGCGGGAAACGCGGCGATTTGTAGCCATAAAAATTCCGCCTTCTCACAGAGGTTGTACGACATGATATAGATGCAAATTAGAGGGGAAATAACGCTAGGTTGTACCTAAGCCCAGCATAGCCCGGAGAGTTAGCGTTAGGAAAAACAGACTCCCAATAAACAAGCCCAAAAGAGAAATTAAGGTGATTGGGCGTTTCAACAGTGGCATTAATGGCTCAAAGGTATTTAGAAAAATACCTAAGACGATAGTGATCAAGTACCGAGGGTAGCGAAAGACGTTATCCCAAAATCCGTCAAACATTTGAATATAGACTGCCTTGTTATAAAATGTAAGTTTGTTTTCAGGTGCTTATTTAAGACAATTGTAATCTATGATGCTGAAAATAGCTCAATTCATATAAAATATAATTCATTAGTTATATTTAGCTTTAGTTAGTTGCAGAGTTTTAGTTTAATCATTAAGTAAATGGTAAGTCAAATCCCCAAAACAACTTTCCCACGTCCCTTTTTAAAGTGGGCTGGGGGTAAAAATCGGTTGATTCCGCAATATAAAGATTATTTTCCCCAGCATTACCAGACTTACTATGAACCCTTTTTAGGTGGAGGGGCTGTTTTTTTCTATCTGCAACCACCACAGGCAGTTTTAACTGATATTAATGCAGAATTAATTATTACTTATCGCTGCGTTAGAGATCATGTTGAAGAATTAATTGAACTTCTACAAAAACATAAAGAACGACATGATGGAGATTATTATTATGATGTCAGAGCCTATCCTGAAGGCACAGATTTAGAAAAAGCTGCTCGGTTTATTTATTTAAATAAAACTTGTTTTAATGGTCTGTATCGAGTTAATTCTCAAAATAAGTTTAATGTGCCTTTGGGGAAATATAAAAATCCTGGTATTTGTCAAGAAGATTTGCTGAGAGTTGCATCTAAAGCGCTTTCTAGGACTGATATCCAACAAGCAGATTTTACAAAAGTACTAAAGTTTGCACTCAACAGTGATGATTTTGTATTCTTTGATCCTCCTTATTATCCTGTCAGTGAAACCAGCTATTTTACAGCTTACAGTCGCTATTCATTTGCTGAAAGTCAGCAAATTGAATTAAGGGATATATTTGTCAAATTATCTAAAAGTGGCGTTAGAGTTATGCTATCTAATTCAGATTGCAAATTTATTCGTGATCTTTATAAAAATTTCAATATTCGGACTATATCAGCAGCAAGATCAATTAATTCCAATGCTCAAAAACGTGGTCTTATTAATGAACTATTAATCACTTCATATTAGAGGTTTTTATTTGCCCAAGCAATGAATCTATCTAAGCTAAAAACTGCTAATAAATTTGGGTTATCATTAACTCTTGCTTTCAGCCAGTTGCTTGCACCTTCTCTCATTCCTTCACCTCCCATAACTATTATGGTTGGGGCAGGATAAGATAACTGGATATTCATATTCAAGTAAGGAAACTTTTCATCAACTGAACCACCACTTTCTTGCCATTTGCACTCGATAATTAAACCTGATCGCATTGCAGGTATACCAATAATATAAAAGTCTACTTTTAGTGCAGTATCATAAATTCCTGTACCAATATAAACTTCTTTTCCATAACGTTTTGGCAATAAAGCAGCATTAAATAAAAATTCTTTTTGGACATGGTTGCCGACTTGGAAATAATTATGCCCTTTTAATATTGCCTCTATATTACCTTCTAAAATCTTCCCAGACTTATTGGCCCGTCCACCTTGAGTTATAGTCATACTCAAACCCTCTGCTAAAAGTCCTGCTTATTCTAGGATTCCATGAAAGCAGTAACAAAGGGTAATTAGTTGAGTATAAATTTTTGATTTTTTCTCAGAAAGGGTAAAAATAATATGGTACTTTTGTACTTCAAAACAAATGTATTTATGCAAATCTAAAATTGTGACTTCCTACCTTATTCTCTAATTCTCCCGTGACTGGGGGGAGAAATAGAGGAGATATTTGTTTTGTAAGAACAGGTTATAAGGTGGATCAGGGATTCAAATAAATTTAGAAATTTTAGCTTGGCTTCAGCCGGTCTTAACTTCAGCATGACCATTGCGGATAGACCACGCTAATTCTAACATTTGAGTCCAGCGCTTTTGTAGCTGTTTGGGGGTACATTGGACAGCTTTGGCGATCGCTTGATCATTTTCATGAGCAGTTTTTAAATTAAAGATTTGCTGCTGCTGTTCTGTAAGTTGATTCCAAAAAGTATCCCATTGTTGGGAAGATAAACCCAATTTATGTTCTAAACCAGCACCTAACCATTGATGTACCAATTGCCAATGGTGTTGTTTAGCAAACTTCTCGACGTGATATTTAAAGCGTTGTTGCAAATAATCGCGTTGACGGCTGGTAAGTCCGAGAATTTGGTCAATTTCTGGGGCTGAGAGGTCTTGGAGTTTCAAAGAGAGGTAATCCATGCAGTCAGCTTGACCTTGGGACTCCAGATATTTCATCAATTCTGTAATTACGCGATCGCGTTCCGACTCTTCAGAAGGATCAAATGTCGCTTTAGCAACCATTTGTGACCTAATCTGCTGCACCGCTAAATTACGTTGATAAGATTCTGCTTCTTCAGTCTTAGCCGAATCCACAGCCATTTCAATATCTACAGTCGTTTCCTGGGGTTGACGACGAGCAAAACCCTGAGCGCGTAACACAATTAATTGTTGATTAGCACCACCAGGTAAATTAATCCGACGTTTAGCATACTGTTCCGTAAACGCCATATACTCGGCTAATTGTAGCTGAGTGCGCGGTGTGTAATCTTCCGGTAACTCATTTTCTCTTCTAAAAGCCTTAATCGCTTCAATATAAAAAGCTTGGAGAAAATCTTCAATCAAATTGTAACGAGCTTCAAAACCCAACTCTGATCCAGCAATGGTAACGTGGCGATAAACAATAGCACCTAAACTGCTATGTAATTCCACCCTTCCTTGTCTTGAACCCAATTGATAGTAACGCAGGCACTTTTGTAATCGGTGTCTTGCTAAAGTAATCTGCCAAGACCTGATTTGGCCAGAAGTTTGAATGCGGGAGCTTTTATCACAAATGCGTTCTACTTCTTTAGCTATACGCTTTGTTACAGATTGTACACATCCAACTGAAGCTTTTACCTGAGACTGCATTTCCTGACAGAGCAGTTGTACTAAAGTATCAGATTTACTCTCTGATAAGTCTTCGGTCGAAACATCGCTATCAAAAGCAGGTGTAGAATTTGGCAGATTGACGAGGTTAGCTTTCATGACTTTTCCTGGAATTGGTATTGCACCTTAACTAAAACGCAGACACAGTACTTAAAAACAGTCATAACAGGAGAATCTTGCTGGCATTTATCCATCAAGACTCGTCTCTTATACTGTTTATATATAAGACCGTAATAAATTTTAGAAGTTAAGGGCTTGTCAATTGTGTCGCTTTTTTTATCAGCAACTATATCAAAGTTGAGACATCGGTAGTAAGAAGGCGTTAAAACAAATCCAAAATCTGGCAATAGCAAGATTTGCCGCCATCCCGTTTTCCGCGATCCCAGCGTATGTGAGTATGACAATTTTAAAATTGGAGTATGTTTATCACAATTTCCGAAACAGAGATATGCATCTTTTACATCTGTAAGGATTAATTATTATACCCAAGCTGCTGCTGCTTCCCAACCTAAGCCCCTCCGTGTAATTATTGGTTCTTCATCCGTTAAGTCTAAAATGGTAGACACTTGAGAACTTGGCTCTTCACCTGTGTCTATAATTATGTCCACCAAACTATCCAAACGGTCAAACAACTCTACCCTAGACAAAATAGATTCTGGATTTTCTCCTATTTCATCATCTATATCATTTGGTGGTAAATGTGCCGAAGTGGAAATAATGGGATTTCCTAAGGCTTCTAATAATGATAAACAGACAGTGTGATCTGGCACTCGAATTCCTGTAGTTTTCCGCTTGGGACTTTGCACCAGTCGCGGCACTAACTTGGCAGCAGGTAGCAAAAACGTGTAAGGACCTGGTATCAAACGCTTCATAATTCGATAGGCTGTATCACTTACGAAGGCATAAGTCGCCACATTAGAAAGCGAAGGACATAGGAATGTCAGTGGTTTATCATTTGCTAACTGCTTGATTTGCCGCACTCTTTCCACCGCCGACTTAGCATTCAAATCACAACCAATTGCATAGACAGTATCAGTAGGGTAGAGCATGATAGCGCCGCTAGAGAGCGCTAACTTTATCTCATCTATTCGGCGGTTTTGAGGATTATCAGGATGAATTGAAAAAGTTCTTGCCATAAAAGATGCTCACTGGATAATGGGTAATGGGTGATTAGTAATAAAGTTTTACCAATGACCAATAACTAATGACTAATAACAAATTGAGAATTTATGAATAAAATTGCTTATCTTCAATGTCCAACGGGGATTTCCGGTGATATGTGTCTGGGTTCCTTAGTCAGTTTGGGTGTTCCCTTAGAGTATTTAGCAGAAAAGCTCAATGGTTTAGGAAT
The DNA here is from genome assembly GCF_034931625.1 of Anabaena cylindrica UHCC 0172. Classification (GTDB taxonomy): domain Bacteria; phylum Cyanobacteriota; class Cyanobacteriia; order Cyanobacteriales; family Nostocaceae; genus Anabaena; species Anabaena cylindrica_A. The sequence goes on from NZ_JAYGGY010000078.1 coordinate 170,797, forward strand.
TGAGCAGGAATACCAATTACGGGTAGAACTTGTACATCGGCAAACTCAGCAAGCAACTAAAATCCACGTCGATTTATTACACCACCATCATCACCACCATGAACACTCTCACCATCACGGCCGTCACCTACCAGAAATAGAGGAAATGATTCTCAAAGCTAAGTTGCCATTACAGGCAGAAGCTTGGAGTTTAGCTGTATTTCGCCAGTTGGCAGTGGCAGAAGGGGCGGTACACGGCATCTCACCGGAAAAAGTTCATTTTCATGAAGTTGGTGCTGTAGACGCGATTGTGGATATTGTGGGTACTTGCTTAGGGTTGGATTGGTTAGGTATTGACAGTAATGAGGAAGGATTACCTCTCATTTATTGTTCACCCTTTCCGACTGGAGGGGGAACTGTTCGGGCTGCACATGGTCAAATGGCAGTGCCAGTACCCGCAGTATTGAAGCTGTGGGAAATGCGGAGTTGTCCAGTTTATAGTAATGGTATTGAAAAAGAACTGGTAACGCCGACCGGGGCTGCGATCGCTACTACTTTAGCCAGAAGCTTTGGTTCACCTCCCCCTATCACAATCCAACAAGTGGGACTGGGAGCAGGTTCTCTAGACTTACCCATCCCCAATATACTACGGCTCTGGCTCGGTGAAAGTGCAAATTTACAGACCAATATTCCTGATTTTGCCGATACTAGCCCTAATTTAGAAACCATCTCTGTCCTAGAGACTCAAATTGATGACTTAAATCCCCAAGCTGTTGGTTATGTATTTGAAGCTTTATTCGCTGCTGGTGCGGTAGATGTCTTTACCCAACCCATAGGCATGAAAAAATCTCGTCCAGGGATTTTGTTAACTGTAATTTGTCATCCAGAACATTTAGTCACTTGTGAAGAGATTTTATTTCGCGAAACCACCACTTTAGGAATTCGTCGCACTACTGGACAACGCGCCATTTTACAGAGGGAAATTCAATCAGTGGAAATCCCTGCCTATGGCAAAGTACATATCAAAATAGCATGGAAAGGACAAGCCGCACAAAAAGTAATTATTAATGTTCAGCCAGAATATGAAGATTGTGCATATTTAGCACGAAAACACAATATTCCCTGGCGGGAAATTCAACGTATGGCACTACAGAATTGGTATTTAGAAAATCAATAGGAATTATGCAAATATGACATCTAATATCTCTTGTAGGGTGAATTATACCTATAAATTGGTTATTATCAACAGATGTTTAATGTATGAAAAACTCCACTATAGCAATTCCCATTCAAGTGAGGTACAAGCAGTAATAATTAAACGCAGATGGACGCAGATATAGCTTGCTTCCCGCAGGGTACGCAGATAATTTTGTACTTCATTAGACTAAGAAATGCTATAATATGCCAATTATATGGCTTTTAAATAAAACTAAAATAGGGCAGGATTAAAACCTACCCTATGATGATTATCAAATCAATTAAATTTAATTAATCTCTTGCACTGTTCTATTGATTGCTTGGCCTACATCCTTAGCTGTGCGTTGGATATTTTTGCTAATATCTTCAGTTCCACGCTTTACATTTTTTGTCAAGTCTTTAGCAGTGTTCTCTACATTTTCTTGAACGTTCTCAACACTTTCTTGAACGTTTTCAAGTCCTTGCTTAGTTTCTTTTGTGGCGGTTTTCTGCAATTCTTTTGTAGAATTTTCTAATTTTTCTGCCTTTTGATCCAATTTACGGGAATACTGCTCAGTGCTATCAATATTATCTAATGGATTTTTTGCTTGAGTAGTTGGTCCACTACAAGCTGTGCTAATGATTAACAATACTCCAGCCAAAAAGACAGTTACAATCTGACGTATTTTTAGTTTTTTCAACAGGTTGATCAAATTTTCCACTTAGTCCTCCTTTATCTATACTATGGAAACACGTTAACTAGTTAATCAAGAGAATACCTTTGATTTGGTATTGATACGATTTGCTAACGTTGACAAACTCTGTTTAGTCTAATATTTTATCAATGACGTTGATATCTAGCCTAGGCCACATTATTCTGATCAGAAAAGTCTAATTTTCTCTAACCATAGAGGGAAGTTCTTGAATATAATTACTTTTGACAAATAATTGTATTCTAAAAATAGTGAAAAAGTTTTTACGCTGGGTTATTTTGGGGGGAACGCTATTTTTCTTAGGAAAAGCGTTAAAGGATAATTGGCTAGAAGTTACTTCTATTCGTATTGATGCAGCAGGATGGGCAATTTTAGCAATTGCTACAGGTATAACTTTACTTGCACATACTTGGGCTGGATGGATATGGACTTGGGTGTTGAAAGAGTTAAATCAAACTGTACCAACTTTCCAATTTATCCAAGTGTATCTAAAAACTAATATTGCCAAGTATTTACCTGGAAATGTTTGGCATTACTACGGACGAATTTTAGCGGCTAAAGATGCTAATGTTTCTACTGGTGTAGCAACTTTGAGTGTTTTATTAGAACCTTTATTAATGCTGGCTGCGGCTTTAATTACTATTGTTTTATTTGGTGGTCAACTTGCTATTGATAATGTCAATAATATGGGAGTAAAAATTATCCAATTGCTAAGTTTAGCAGTGGTACTGAGTGCAGTTCATCCTCGGTTTTTGAACCCAGCAATTCGTTTTTTGTACCAATTAAAGAAAAATAAATCTGAATCTGAGAATCAGTCTATTAGTAATTTTATTATTGAACGCTATCCTCTCAAACCTTTATTGGGAGAATTAGTTTTTTTAGGATTGCGTGGTACTGGTTTTATTTTAACTATGTTTGCACTGAGTCCGTTACACTTGAGCCAAATTCCTTTATTACTTGGTGCTTTTAGTTTTGCTTGGGTACTAGGCTTAGTTGTCCCTGGTGCGCCTGGTGGAATCGGCGTTTTTGAAGCTACAGCACTGACAATTTTACAGCCTCATTTTCCTACTGCTTTGGTAATTAGTGCGATCGCTCTCTATCGTCTCATTAGCATCTTAGCAGAAACCGCAGGCGCTGCCTTAGCTTCCCTAGATGAACGCCTTGCTAATTAATTTATATGGCAAGGATTTTAAAATTTTATTGGTTAATTTAGCATAGTAAGTACCGAAGAGCCAGAATGTTTTGACAATGGGAAACCAGATTTTCTCAATTGTTAGGTTTGGTAAAGATAGAAATCTCTGTATTTTTCTTTTTCTACTTTCAAATTTAATCGGAATTGGTAGGGCAGTAGCCAAACCTTCTAAACTTACTTTTTTCACTGATTGCAGCAGAATATACTAAAAACGGGTGGCAACTTTACTTTTAAAATCACTAAGAGTATTGATATACAAGGATTTTTGCCCAGGCAAAAGTCTAGTAATTATCCGTTTTGAGTATAATCATAATTTTGAGTAATATATATTCTGCCAGATTTAATTGACTTTTTAGGTGTAGTTTGTAAAATTCAGGTAACGTTATCAATAGATACTCTTTATTGAGAAAAGTATATCTATCTTTTTTACCATAAATCGGCACAATCTGCATCTGATAAGCTTTTTAGACTATTTCGTCATCCCGTCAGCTTATAATTATGTCTAATTACTCTTCATCATTTTCTGTAACTTCCACTTCCGGAATATTGTTAATATCAGCAGATTCATAAACCATCACCAATTCATTATCTAGTTGATGATTATATCTCCATTCATCTAAAACATCTTTAACTAATACTTCTTGTATCCAAATTTTAGCCACAACAGTTAAAGGCAGTGCTAATAATAATCCTAAAAAGCCAAAGAAAGTAACAAAGAATAACTGAGAAATTAAGGTTACTGCTGGCAATAAAGATACCTGATGTGCCATGACTACAGGGGTGATAAAATTACTCTCAGCTTGTTGAATAAAAAAGTAGAGAATTAAGACAGCAACAGGTTTCCAAGGAGAATCCAAAAGAGCGATCGCCATTGCTGGAACTACGCTCATAGTTGGTCCCAAATTGGGGATTAAATTCATAAATCCTGCTAAAACTGCTAGCGCTAAAGCTGCTTTTACACTCAAAATTGATAAGCCTACCAAGCTCATCAATCCCACTACGAAGATAGCAATAAAAGCCCCTGTCACCCATCCTTCTAATGAAGCTTCACACTTAGCTAAAATTCCCTCTACCCGTCGCCGATAAAATGAGGGAAATAGTCGTATAAATACTTTACGATAAGCATTAGGATCTGCTAAAAACATCCCTGTTAAAACTAGCACTAATAGAATATTCAGAACAATTACCAAAGAGCCAGAAACAAAGGCAAAGGAGTTTCCTAATACTCGATTAAATAAGGGTTGTGCTTCTGATATTAATCCGTTCAAATCGGGGATAAAAGGTACTATTTGGTCAGGAATGTGAGTTCTCTGTTCATCAATCCAATCATTAATGCGTTCAAACCCTTGAGGAACTCGTAAGGTGAGTTCTTGAAATTGCTGGGCAAAGGGTGGCACAATCAGCCAGAAAAAGCCAATTACACCGGCGAAAAAGAGAGTTACTGACAGAACAACAGCAAAGACACGTTTCATCCCTAAGCTTTGCAAACGTTGAGCTAACCTATTTAAGGCAGTTGCTAAAACAACAGCAGCAAATATCAGTAACAGTACTTCTCGTAGTTGCCACAATATATATATGGATATTACTAAGGCGATTAAACCAATCCATTGACCAAGTTTCACACACTAACTCCCAAAACTTACTTTGATAAAATTTTCTAGCTATGTAGCTAGGTTATCTGATTTTAAGGGTTTCTCCCTAGAAAATTGCAGTTAATTTTGCTTTTGTGCTGGAATTCTCCAAAGTAGGACAGTTATCATAATTACAGTAGGCAATAAAATTAGAATGAGTACGTTTGTTGATGTGTCTGGAATCAAAAACATCGGACCGACATACTTAATCAAAAACGATATTACAGTTGAGAGTAGAAGTAGCTTTAGCAAGAAACCTAGTTGATTTTGCATCCAAGTATGGGATATACACGAATTTAAACTGCGCGATTCAGTACTTTGGTTAAGGGAATTTTAGGGTATTCCGTTAAAGAAAATACAACGTTCTACTATGGTAGCTCTAAATGTAGGTGGTGGATTAATACCTGTAGCGTTGGCATTATACCAATTTTCTCAGAGAAATACGCTGGCAATTCTGATAGTTACAGCCATTGTCACTGTTGTCAGATACTTTGTAGCTCAGGGAGGACATCAAGGTAACTGTCAAATTTAGCATCAGTAGCGTTGCTGCAAAATAGATTTTCTTATTCCCCTCAATAGTCAATCCAGAGATGGGGCAAAAAGTAAGCTGATATCTATAATCCGCCTGGGAAAAAATTTGGTAGACTAAGCTTCAATATAATTTTATTTGAGTCTAATTAAGAATAGACTATGTATAAATCGCCTCTACAATTTTCAGTATTGGGTTTGCCAGTTCATGTAATGAAAAATTATCCTAACTGGTTGCTAGAATGCTTAGAACAAGGCAAAGGCACTCATGTGGTAACGCTCAATGCAGAAATGACTATGCAGGCAGAGCGAAATTTATCCCTAGCAGGGGTCATTCAAAATGCTGATCTAGTTATTCCAGATGGAGCAGGAGTTGTTCTCTATTTACAATTTTTGTTAAGGCAAGAAGTACAACGCTGTCCAGGAATTGAATTATCAGAAAACCTGTTACAAGAACTTGGTCAGCTAGAAACAGCCCCTAAGGTGTTTTTTTATGGAGGAGCGCCAGGGATAGCGGCCACAGCAGCAGAGTTTTGGCAGCATCAAGTTCCAGGTTTAAATATAGTAGGGACTCACTCCGGCTATCATTCACCAGAAGAAGAAGAAATATTACGGCAAACTTTAACTCAACTGGAACCACAAGTTATTTTTGTTGGTTTGGGAGTGCCACGTCAAGAATTATGGATTGCCAAAAACCGTCATTGGTGTCCCCAAGCCATTTGGATAGGAGTTGGTGGTAGTTTCGATATTTGGTCAGGAACAAAAACTCGCGCTCCTCGTTGGTTGGCAAATAACAATTTAGAATGGCTCTATCGTTTGTATCAAGAACCTTGGCGTTGGCGACGAATGTTGGCTTTGCCTAAGTTTGCACTAAAAGCTTGTGTTTATAGATTGACCGTAAAAAGTGTCAATGGTGCTGAATGTTAATTGGTGATTGGAGTAGAGGCTGATAACTGCGTGAGGAAAAATGAGGAATGCCAATATTAAAAACTCCAGAAAAGACGGATGCGTCTGTTGACAAGGAAGGAAAAGACGTTCAACAGCAGGCTAGTCAAGCTGAGACAATGGTGGAATTGCGCTCTGTTTCCAAAACTTATGCCAACAGCTATCATGCCCTGCTGGATGTGAGTATAAATATCAAAAAGGGAGAATTTTTGTTTATTACAGGCCCTAGTGGTTCTGGTAAATCGACTTTTCTCAAACTGCTTTATGGTCAGGAATTACCCACACAGGGCGAGGTAATCGTTGATGATTTGAATGTGGCTAACTTGCAGGGCGATCGCTTATCATTCTTCCGTCGTCGGATTGGAATTGTCTTTCAAGACTACAAATTAATTCCTCAGCGCACAGTGTCAGAGAATATAATTTTTGTCCTGCAAGCTCAAGGCTATACTCGTAAAGAAATTCAACGGCGTTTAGAACCTACTTTAAAATTAGTAGGTTTATTGTCTAAAGCTGACCGCTTTCCTGATCAACTTTCTGGAGGAGAACAGCAGCGCGTGAGTATTGCAAGAGCGATTATTGCTACACCACCACTGTTGCTGGCAGATGAACCGACTGGAAACCTCGATCCTGATAATTCCTGGCAAGTTATCCAGATTCTTCAAAAGTTAAACACCTTTGGGGCCACAGTAATTGTTACTACCCATGATGAACAACTGGTCAGACGGTGTAATCATCCAGTGGTACAGGTCAAAAATGGCAGACTGTTTAGAAAATAGTTAGGAGTTAGGAGTCAGGAGTCAGGAGTCAGGAGTCAGAAAGAAGAAGAAAAGCAAACCCTAATTATGAATTACCTCTTGTTTAACTTTTGTAGATACAGGTGCAAGGGGTTTAGCACTACTAGGTAATAGAACTTGTAAGCCATCCAAGGTTTGTAAACTATTTAAAGCTGCTTCTTGAATTCCTGCGTCTTCTTCCTTACTCAATAGAAGTCGTAAGCATTGGACAACATCTTGCTTGATAGAAGCATCAACTTGTTTACGATTGATGAATTTAGTTAGTTGATGCACAGCAATTAAACGCTTCAGGGGATTAGGTTCTGTTAAGTTATTCAACAATTGATCAAGATATTCTTCTTCCTGATTGCTGTGAAGGCTGAAGATTTGCCACACTAACAAAATTAGAGTCAGTAGCGTCCCAACACCTTGAACAATAACACTAGCAGCTATCCAGTGACTTGGAGAATCAACCCAGATTACCGCAGTCATGTAAGTAATGACAGTAGCAATACCACCACTAGCGACTGCTAAAGCTAACCGACTATTGGCAGTGTTCAAAAACCTGCGTATTTCTAACCAACTTAGTTGCCAGTTCCATTTCGGTATTGAGTAAACCAAGCTCATTACCGCAATACCAGATATAAGTGCTAACAGTAGTTTCCAGTTCCAAAACAGCATAGCAACGATGATTGTCAAGAACCCCAGTATGCTTCCAGGTTCAGAGAAACGTTTTAAATTTCGTTGCTTTTGGCTTCCTGTCTTGATTTCTGGAAGCTGATTTATTAATTGCCGCCAAAAAGACGAAGCCTGTGCCACAGTTTTTACCTTCTTGATTATAAAATTACTTAATTTGGGTAATTTACGTTCTAAACAAAACCCCCACAAGAATTATATTTGATTAATGTGTGCAAATCAGAAGTTGTCGCTTGTTACCTGATTAAGGGCATACAAAAAAATAAATTATCCCAAATTTGTAGAGTGCGTGAGAACGATAGTTATTAATTTACCATTATTCAGCCCAAGCATTGCCGTATTTTCCGATAGCGCTCCCAACCCAAAGACATTTAAAAAAATTAGTAGTCCTCAGTCAGGTTGAAAAACAAAACCTAAATTCATCTAGGGTGAAATTACCATCAAAGGAGCAGAATTTAACTTTCTTGATATCGGTTGCTATTACAGAGAGCATAGTATTTGGAGAAATTTCAGAGCCGGAATTGCTCAGATTAGCTGTGGGTAGAACTGATTGGGTAAGCAATTGATCATTCTGGTCGTATGCCTCTAGGACTAATCGCTGTGAGCTAGTAACTAAGGCACTAACCAAGTGTACAGGATGTAAGAAATTAACTTCTAAAAATCCGCTTTTGGGAGATCCCATTAAAACTTTCAGACCTGATTGGCTGGGAAATGCTGGATTTGATGGATGTATGGCTAAGGAATTGTGAAAAATGAGGCCGTGTTGCTTAAATTGATTATCTATTATTTCAAAATAATTTAACTCATCCAAATCCAAACGCATACATTTAGGTAGAGTTACCTTTTCAGCATAGATATCTTCATCTTGCTCTTCTTCGACTATATCCTGCCAAAGTAAAGTTATAATTTCATTTTTTACACCACATCGACTAGGTTGAAATTGTGTATTTTCAATGTTTTTAAGTGTTTGTATTTGATCTGATTGAAGAGTAGCTTGATTTAACATGACACCCCGCTTTACCATTGCCTAGAAATTAATCACGTTTACTTCAATACTTCGACGAGAGAAGTAACCATCCCTCCGTTTTATGATGGGGTTATTCAGTACTCAGTACTACTGATAGTAATGTAGTTGAGTTCTGCAATTATCTGTGATTTATCCGATAGATTAACATGAAAATTCACGTAGGTATTGATGTGGTTCTCATGCTAAATACCATCAAAAAGCGTTATTGCATAGTGGTTTTAGCATAATTTTTTGTAAAATCATCAAAAAAACAATACTAAATCTTTATAAGCTATTGTCGGATTTTACATTTGCTTAATCTAACGATAGTCAGAAGTTATGGTGTTCTGAGTTGACTGATAATAAGTAGGAGTGGGGAGTTTGCCGAAATCAGTTAGCACTTTGGAGTTATCTTAGTGCTGTGAATGTTCATTAGATACAAAAATAAACACGTAATACTTATGTTGAAACCACTAGGTTTTGAGCAATACTCCATAAATACCTCACTAGGTAGGATGGTGTACTATACAGCTACTGGATCACCTTGGCAGGATAAAAGTGAAAAATCTGATCAGGAAACTTTGCTATTTCTGCATGGCTTTGGTGGTGGGTCGTCTGCTTATGAGTGGTCGAAGGTGTTTCCGGCTTTTGCGGCTGAATATCGGGTGATTGCACCGGATTTAATCGGTTGGGGTCGGTCTGAACATCCGCAACGCAGTTACAAAATTGAGGATTATTTGACGACGATTCGAGAGTTTATTGAACAGACTTGTACCACTCCAGTCACAGCGATCGCTTCTTCTTTGACGGCAGCGTTTATAATTCGAGTAGCGATAGCTTCGCTCGCCGCAGGCATCGCTCATCCTGATCTATTTAAGTCGTTAATTTTGGTCACACCCTCTGGAATTTCTGACTTTGGCCAAGACTACTCCCGCAGCTTTTTTGCCCAGTTAGTCAGCGTTCCTTTGGTTGACCGTTTGCTGTATAGTACTGGAATTGCCACAGATGCAGGTATTCGCAGCTTTTTAGAGCAAAGACAATTTGCCGAAAGTAATCGAGTTTATCAAGAGATTGTGGACGCTTATTTACAATCTGCACAACAACCAAATGCTGAATATGCAGCACTATCTTTTGTGCGTGGAGATTTGTGCTTTGATTTGTCTCTTTACATTCAACAGCTAAAAACTCCCACTGCTATTATTTGGGGAGAAAAATCACAATTTACAGGCCCAGAAATTGGTCGTCGCTTTGCAGAAATGAATCCCCAAGCTATCCAGTATTTTCAACCTTTAGAAAATGTAGGGTTAACACCGCAATTAGAATTACCTGCGGTGACAATTGGATTAATTCGTAAATTTTTAACTTTGCTGAATGGGTGATTGGGGATTGGGGATTGGGAAGTAGAGGAAGAAATTTATTTACCCATTACCCATTACCCATTACCCATTACCCATTACCAAAATGCTATTTATCTTTTAAGCGAATATCAATAACGGAAGCATTAAAGTTGTAATTAAAACCTTCTAATTCAAAAGGCATCCCAATTTTTACTTTATTATTACCTAAAACTGGACCGCTGTTGGTAAGTTCAGCCGGGCCTTCTAAGGTCAAAAGAAAATCTCTACTAAAATTATTTGATCTTGGGTCTGGTAATTCTTTGACGGAACCATCTGGTTGAGGAACAGTGATTGTTCTGGGTAGTTCTTGAATAGATTTAATGTCAATTTGACCGTAGGGTTGATTGCGAATAATTACATTTGTTTTACCACCTTTGTTAAATCCTTGTTTAAATAACTGCTCAGGGTCGCGGACGTTTAAACCACGGACTACTAAGTCTACTTCAATAGGTAGTGTTTTTTTACCAAGTTGAGCTACAGAACCGGAAGTTCCGGGAAATATAAAAATGCCGATTATAACTAGTAATATTACCAGCCCAGCACCTAAATCGAGTAAGTTGATTTTGCCGAATAAGCGACCTTTGGAATCTAAAATAGGCATACAAGTTTTCTGAAATTAAAGTGAAGTAATAAATCAAAGCGTCCGCAAGGTGGAGTTATGCGACAGTCTATCATGACTGAGACGGTTCCGAGCAGTGGGAGTAGAAAGCTGAATCAGAAAGCATTTGAGAATTTCTTATTCTTAATCATAGCTTAGACTTTGAGCGTTCTCCGGCTTGTTATGCTGATATCTATACGGTTGTTTAGATTAGGGATATTGAGTTGAGAATGCAACTTAGCTGTCTGTAAATACGTCCTCTATTTTAAGTTCTCACACAACTCTATTTTCATAGGATTATGATTAACTGGAATGGATTTTCGAGAAAATACCGTTTAGGGAGACGACCTTGGTTTTATCCGTTGATTTCCTTAAGTGTTGCTTTGAGCCTGTGCTTGAGTACACCGCTACCAAGCAAAGCTTTCGATTTATTACCGCTGTTATTGCAAGGTGTACAGGTATTTCAGTTGTCGAATATGTCTGATCGCCAGGAAGTTGAGCTTGGTAAGCAGATGAATGATCAATTGCGCCAAGAAGTCAGAATTTCTCGTAATCAACAGCTTAATAGCTATGTAGAGCAGATTGGTAGACGTTTAGTCGCTAATAGCGATCGCTCTAATATCCCTTATACTTTTCAAGTGGTTGAGGATGATGCTGTCAATGCTTTCGCCACAGTGGGCGGTTTCGTTTATGTTAATACAGGGTTGCTAAAAGTTGCAGATAATGAAGCAGAACTAGCGAGTGTTATCGGTCATGAAATGGGTCATATTCAGGGTCAACACCTAGTTAAGCAGATGCGACAAAGAGCGATCGCTAGTGGTGTGGCTACGGCAACCGGCTTAAGTCGCAGTCAAGCAGTAGGTATTGGTGTGGATTTAGCCCTCAATCGTCCTCGTAGTCGTCAAGATGAATATGATGCTGATAGAAGAGGACTACAAACTCTCTCACGCGCTGGCTATTCCCAGACAGCGATGGTTTCGTTTATGAAAAAACTACAAGGGAAGAGTTCTGTTCCCACGTTTTTGAGTACACACCCTGGAGCAAGCGATCGCGTTAAGGCTCTCCAAAATCAAATTAATACCCGACCGAGTAATGGAAGTTATGGCTTGGACAGTTCAGCTTATAAGGCTAATATCCGGGCTTTTTTACGATAAAAAATAAATCATACAGCGGATTGCAGATCAATGAGGTACAGAATCTAAATTCAACGCCAGACACCAAGCCAATACTGTTCGGCTAGGCAAATTCGTAAACCGAAAACCCGTGTAGAGACGTTCCAGGGAACGTCTCCATCAAATTGGGATATTTTCTACTTACTAGCTTGTTCGGTTAGCTTGGTGAGTACGTCATTTGAACGTTCAACAAAAGATTTCATTCCTTCTGCATCAAAGCCTTTTTGAGACATCAATGCTAAATCATAAACGTGTTGACAAATCATTTTCACCAATTGATCTGTAGGTGATTCACCATCACCTTGAATAATACTACCTTGGCTAAGATGCGTCAGGTTTTGAATCAAGGGATGTGCAGTATTTACTAACAAAATATGATCTTCAGGAAAATCAGCATTTTGCTGTTGCATCATTGCGGTCATTTCCCGCATACGACGGAGAATTTCTGGTAATAACACCATTGCGGGTGGTGTACCTTGAGGATCATCTGATTTTAAAGCTTCGGTGCGGATATTAAGTTTGGGTTTATTGAGTGCTTTCTCAAATAATTCTTTGATTGACTCACTCTTAGTTTTGTTAGTGGTGGGATCAACTATTTCCCCATCTTTATTATCCAACAAAGTATTATCTAAGTCAGAATCTACTCGTGTAAATTTGACATCTTGATATTCTCTTTCTAGGAAGTTAATAAAGTGGGTATCAATGAAAGAGTCCATAAATAGGACTTCTAAACCTTGATTTTTGTGTAGTGCGATGTATGTGGCTTGACTCGCTTCATCGGTGCTGTAAAAAACGCGGTTTTCGTTACGTTCTTTGTTGCGTTCTAGATATTCTTTGATGGTGGTGTATGGTGTGCTGCTGTTAGTGTTAGATGGGTTGACATCTTGCCACACATCACTTTCTGAGGATTGTACTTCAACTGTGGGGGTTTCGGCAGTTTTGGTTTCTAATTTGGCGGTGCTGCGGAAAATGAGGATGTCTTCGACTTGTTTTTTAAATTTCTCATCGTTGAGAACGCCAAATTTAACGAAGGTTCCTAAGTCTTTCCAGGCACTGATGTATTGTTCGCGGTTATCGCGGTATAGTTCTTTGAGACGATCGCCTACTTTCTTGGCTATGTAGTCACCAATTCTCTTGACGGTGCGATCGCCCTGCAAGGCACTACGAGAAACGTTCAAAGGTATGTCAGTGCTATCAATTACACCCCGCATGGGCATCAAAAACTGGGGAATAATTTCTTCGCAGTTATCACTAACAAAGACTTGATTGCAGAATAACTTAATTTGTCCCTTTGTCACATCCACATCAGGACGCATTTTGGGGAAATACATAATCCCGTTCATCATAAACGGATAATCAGTATTTAAATGCACCCACAGCAGTGGTTCTTCTTGGAAAGGATAGAGATAGCGATAAAATTCTAAATAATCTTCATCCGTGAGATTACTGGGAGATTCCCGCCAAGCTGCTTTCTGTTTATTTAAAACTTCACCTTCCAGTTTAATGGGAACTGGCATGAAGTCGCAGTACGTTTTCACCAGATTTTTGATTCTGGCTGCTTCTAAAAATTCCTCTTCTTCACCTTCAAGAGTGAGGGTAATGGTAGTTCCGCGAGTGGTGCGGTTTGACTCTGATAAGGTAAAGGCTGGAGAACCGTCACAAGTCCAGTGAACTGCTTGAGAACCTTCTTTGTAAGAGAGAGTATCAATTTCTACTTTTTTCGCCACCATGAAGGAAGAGTAGAAACCTAAACCAAAGTGACCGATAATCGGTTGATCTGATTTACCTTCATACTTGTGGATAAATTCTTCCGCGCTGGAGAAAGCAACTTGGTTAATGTATTTTTTGACTTCCTCGGCTGTCATGCCGATACCAGTATCGCTGATAGAAAGAGTTTTGTTATCTTTGTCAATAGCGATCGCAATTTCGTCTTCGCCGATGTCTCCACTATACTCCCCAGCGCGAGCTACCATTTTTAATTTTTGGATAGCATCTACCGCGTTGGATACCAGTTCCCGCAAGAAGATTTGATGATCTGAATAGAGAGACTTCTTAATAATTGGGAAAATATTCTCAGTATGTATACTGATAGTGCCTTGTTCTAGCATAGTTATCCGTCTGTTTTACTTGCAGAGATCATTCTGAAAATCAATTTTCGACGATATATGTCTTTTTTGAGGTAAGGAATACCTCTTAATTATGATTCGGATTACACTACCATCACGAGAATTAGGGAAAATTGTAGTGACACTAGAAAAACCCAAGTAATATAGTAGTATTAAATATACCCAGTGAATCGAGGATTTGCGGATATCAGATGCTTCAATAGCAGGAATAAAAAATGCGATCGCAGTATGAATCGCGCAAACCAATAAGGGATAGGACTTTTATTGAATGTAGTCAAAAACTTAGTATCGGCTGGCTTGCAAATTCAGGGTTTTATTGATGGGATATTCCCTAAATTTAGGCAAGAATTAGGCAAAGCCAAATAGTAAAAAGCTTGGGATTTAGTGGGTGAGGAGGGAATCGAACCCGCAACCAATTGATTAAGAGTCAACTGCTCTACCGTTGAGCTACTCACCCACACTAGGACTCATGATATCAGACTTTTGAGGCTGGCGCTAGTGTTGCAGTTAAAAAACTGGTTACAGGAGGAATTTGATTGACGACAAGCCTAATGGTAACGGTACGCATTTTTGATAGCATATAATTTCCGAATTTATCAATATTAAAACCCGAAGAAATCATTAGGAGCTAAGAAAAAATGGGTACTTTAACTATCCGGTTACCAGATGACAAACACACAAGATTAAAAGAACTGGCTCAAACTAGAGGAATAAGCGTCAATAAACTAAGTAGGTGGGCATAAATATTTATCGTTGAGACAAGGCAGGAGGCAGAAGGCAGAAGGCAGGAGGGAAGAGGTTTTGAGGCAACTTTACGTTTCGTTACATACTTCTGTTTTTTTTCGCCTACCTACTTAATTGAGGAATTGTCTACCATCGCTTTAACAGAATTTGATGCCCATACCAGATTTAAAGCAATGGCTGCAACTGGAAACCCGGAAGAAGGCTTAAGAATATTCGCAAAACTTGATGATTTGACACAATAACAGCAACTTTGTTGTGCGATAGCGAACGCATTGCGTCCCGGAGGGAACTAGCGCTGCTGCAAGCAGTTCGCCACTAACTTAGTGGTTAAAGCGGGAATCTAATTGTGAAAGTGATTTGATTATCGCTGCTTTCGACATAAATTGAACCGTTTAAACGTTTAATCATTGCTTTCACTAAAGCCAGTTCTAGTCCGGTGTTGGTGGATTTCCAGGGAGAATTGTTAGGAAAGCGGTAAAATGGCTGAAAAACCTGTGTTAGTTCATGACTGGGAATCTCTACACCAGAATGAGTGACTTTTAATTCAACTGTGTCTGCATTCAAGTCAGCGGAGACGGTGATTGATTCACCTGCGGGGGTGGATTTGCAAGCATAATTGAGCAATTCTGTGATAATGCGTTCAAAATCGGTGATATCGGTTTCTAAAAGCGGAAGTTTGTCCTCAATACTCAGATTTAAGTTTTGTTTCTGACAATCGGTAACATCTCGAAAAGACTCGACAATGGGAGTTAGCCAGGTTTGTAAGTCAATGGCGATTAATGTCGGGGGTTCTGGTTCAATTTTGAGATAGGTGAGGGTGAGTAAATCATTAATTAATTTGCTTTCTCGTCCACATTCATTATGTAAAATCTGCAACAGTTGCGGTACTAATTCTAGATCGAGAATACCGTTTGGGGTAAGCAGACTTTCTAGAGTTTGAGCAGCAAGACTAATACTGGTTACGGGTGTGCGGAGTTCTTGAGAAAGGGTTTTGAGAAATTCGTTTTTGTGACGTTCTCGATTTTCTAGTTCTTTTACCTGTGCTTTGCTTGTTTCTTGGAGTTGAGATTGGCGAATTGCGATCGCACATTCATTCGCAACTTCCTGTACTAAGCATATCTCTAATTCCTCAAATATCGTCTCTGTTGGCTTAATTAACCAAATGTTGCCTAAAATTCCCTGAACATCAAAAATGGGACAAGCTAATTGGGAAACAACCTGTACTTGTAGATAATTTCCCGGTAGAATTTCCACAGTTTGCAATGGTTGTTTTTGCAATAATGGCTGATATACTTCAGGAAAGTCTGCAATCTCCCTCATTAATCCCTGACAATGAGGTGAACTAGAACTATATTCACAAATAACTGTAGCTGAAGTTTGGCAAGGGCTATACAGTTCGATTTGACATCGCTCTAGTTGCAATAATTGCCCTAATTCCTGGGTTGCAGTTTGCAGCACTTGGTTAACATCTACACTATCGCGGATTTGTTCAGTCAGCCGTCGTAACAGTGCTTGAAAATTCTGCACCTGATGGAACTGAAATGCGTGCTGTTGCTTTTGTAATTCTAGTTGCTCTTGCAGATATTTTACCTGTTGTTGCAGTTCTGCTTGTTGAGCAGCAATACCAAGTTGAACAGCTATTTGTTTGAATAAATCAATTTCTCCCTGTTGCCATTGTCGCTTTTCTCGGCAATGTTGAGCAATCAAAAGTCCCCACAATGTTTGTTGGCATAAAATTGGTACAACTAAATTAGACTGTACCTGCATGGCAGCCAAAAAATCTCGTTGACAAGGATGCAATCCGGTGGCATAAATATCTTCAACCACATGAATACAACCACGTCTGTAACGTTCCCGATGTTTGGTATCAAAACAGGGATCTTTGATTTTTTTTCCTAGTAGGGGATCACCAGCCGTAATTGTTGATTCAGATATGATCACACCACCATTATCCGGCTCAAAGCGATAAATTAAAATGCGATCGCTCTCTAATAAATGGCGCAGTTCTTTAACTGTCTGCTGGAGAATCGTTTCTAAATCTTGAAACTGGCGAATTCTCAGGGTAATAGCTTCTAGCAAACGTTCTCGTTCTGCTTGTTTGATTCCCGTTTGTTCTGCTAGTTTTGAGGGGGTTATATTGCTACTAGTGCCAATCAGTCTATAAATCTTAGAGTCTGCATCTCGCAACGGTGTTAAGGTTGTACTCCACCAAGTATCTAAACCCTGAAATTGCAAACATTGCTCATAGGAAATTGTTTTGCCAAAGCGCACACAATCACTATAACGCTGGCGGACTCTAGCCGCATCAATGGCACAGAGAATATCCTCTGGTTTTTTACCCCGCAGTTCTTCTGAGCGAATCCCTAGCCACCTTTCATGGGTAGGATTAAGTGCTAGATAGCGAAAATCCCCATCTTCTAGAACATCGACGATAAATATAGATGTCTGCACAGAATCGTACATACTGAGTAGAAATTGCTCGCTACTACTTTTTTCATCTATTTCTGTACCGAAAAAAACCTGCTGAGGTACTGAGTTTGTCAAATTGGAAATTGATTCAACTGGATTTATTTTCATGCGAGAGTCCATATTTAGGTGTTGCTGACTCTTCTAGGCGTTCTTTTGGGATTAATTTTGGTGACAAATAATCCCTAGCGCCTAAAGCTAAAGTATTTTTCAGATTTTATTCATGGATTTTTATATCTTTCTCTAGTTATGAATCGAAAATATCAGCCAGTTAATAGGAGTAAACTTCACCAATATTCCTAGTAACAGCCTAAAATACGTCTATAATGCTGTTAATGGGCTGATACTGAAGTTATTGTTAATAATGTTCTAAGATTCTTGCATATACTGAATTATAAACTAGTATAATCTTTCATATTTGTTACAATTCTTCATACTTCTATGAATTTATCCCTACCCTATGAATATACTGCAAACGGGTCAAACTTGGACTTATGTCATACTGACCGTAACGTAGTGCAGGGAAGTATCTCGGAGATTCTTCACTTCGTTCAGAATGACACTTTTAACCCGTTTTTAGTATACATTGAGAGTTAGGACTTGGGCGTGATTCTAAACAATTTGTAGGCGCTGATTCCTGTCAAAATTCCCACTACCAGCCAGGTAAGAACTAAACCGACAACTTCCCCTAAAAATAACCGTGTGCAGCGGCGTAAAAATAGTCCTAAAATTGAACCAAGAGGTACAGCCACTGCCCAACTTGCCGAACTTACGAACATCCAACACCATGTCCAAGGAACTGATTGGGGGATTGCTAACCACCATTGTGTCAGTCCAATGACGAAACCGCCAGTACCTCCCGAAATAATTCCTAAGAAGATTCTCATAGGTAACAATTCTGTTGACGGTACACACCAACCTACAGCACCTATACCAATAGCTACAATTAGCACCCAGCCTAAGAGAGTTGAGAAGATCCAGCCTAAGGGAAAAATCTTCTGTCTGAGTATATAGCTTTGTGGGAGTGCGATCGCTAATCCACCTACCATAGACTCAATCACACCAATATATTCTTTCTCACCAATCTCAATCAAAAATAAACTTAACAAAAAACCGATCACAGTCGCAAAAGTCCACAGGAAAGTAAATGACAAAAAACTAAATTTAGTTTTTTTAACCGCTAATTGCATCACATCTTTTTTATATTTAAAGGTTTGAAAGCTTGAGTAGGAAACATCTCAGAAAAAACCTTACGCCGTTTTTGTGGTGATTCGGGTGTCATGTAACTCCATAAACTTTCCCAATAGAAAAAAGAAAAGCCAAAAAAATTATGATCGCGAGCAATTTGCACCTTTTCCTTAATGCTATTAATATCCACAGGACTCGCTAAAGTTCCCGTTGATATACCAATACTCACAGGAATCTTAGTCAAAGCCAATTTTATAGCAGGTTTTTCTATTTCCGCAATAAATGATTTTTTATCATCTCGATATACCTGTAAAATCAACTCATCTATTAAATCTTTCTTCACCCAATTTTCCCAATCCTGCAAATAATATTTATACGCAAAATACTGTGAATTAGGAGAAAGAGATATTCTAGCATAAGGCTTAATTGCCTTTACCTCCTGATTAATTTTGGTCATAAAAGTAGTAATTTTATCTGCCCTCCAGCGCATCCATTTGGCATCAAAAGGATCACTCGGTGGACTTTTACCTAAATGTTCCTTTTGATAAAGTTCAATAGTAAAATCATCATACCCAAATTGTACAGGCATTCCAAAATGATCATCAATTTGAATACCATCTACATTGTAATTTTTAACAACTTCCAAAATTAAACTTTTGAGAAATTCCTGTACTTGCGGGTGCAGAGGATTTAGCCAAGCTTGGCGATTAAACACACCACTATTAATTTCTTCTGGTAGATTCTCATCAACAGAATTTATCCCTTCCTGCCCAATTGTTAACCATTCAGGATATAACTTTGCTAATGCAGAATCAGGTGGAGTCATTAACCCATATTCAAACCAAGGAATAACACTCAACTTTTTATTTTTTGCCAATTTTACCAGCTTTGCTAAAACATCTTCATTTCCATGTAATAAATTCATCAAAGGTTGAACTTGTTCTCCTGTAATATTTTGAGCAATATTACTTTTGTAGAAAGTATAACCTCTATTCCAGACTACCGGATAAATTGTATTAAAATTGAGTGCTGCTAATTGATTTATCGCTCGTTCAATACCCCAAGGAACAAAAAGCACACCACTAGCAACATTAGTCAGCCAAACGCCACGAATTTCTGTAGTTACTAAACTACTTTTTTGGGAAGAAATCAAACTTGAAGAAATTGGCAATTCTGTTAAACTAAATACAAATCCTAAACACAAAAATAACAAAAAACAACGGCGTAACACCCTATTCATTTGGTAACTAGACTTAGTTTGATCATATATATATAACTACAAAATCAAATTAGATTTATCAGGATTATGTAATGATATCAATATTTTTTTCATTAAAAATAAAAAATGTAGGTTGGGTTAAGCCACAGTGCAACCCAACCAAAGCTTCGATACAACCTACGTAAATATTGATTTTAGTTACTCGAATAAATTGTATTAGCTTATACCTTGCCAATTAAAATCTCTCCACTCCCGGAAATTGCTGAATTGAAGCCTTTGCTGCTTCACCACAAGTGCGAGGTGTGGGGAAAATCTTTCCAGGATTTGCTAAACCTTGAGGATTAAAAACCTGCCGAACCCATTGCATAGTTTCTAAATCAGCTTCACTAAACATATCTGGCATATAACATTTTTTGTCAGCACCAATACCATGTTCACCAGAAATGCTACCACCTACTTTTACACACAATCTCAGAATTTCTCCTCCTAATTCTTCCACTTTTTCCAATGCACCATGCACGGAATTATCAAATAAAATTAAAGGGTGTAAATTACCATCTCCAGCATGAAAGACATTAGCAATCGGATAACCATATTTTTGACTTAAAGCCTCAATTTCATTTAATACATAAGGTAGCTGAGTCCGAGGAATTACCCCATCTTGCACATAATAATCTGGACTTAAATGTCCAGCAGCAGCAAAAGCCGCTTTTCGTCCTTTCCACAATTTTAATCTTGTTTCTGGATCACTAGCAGTAGTAATATTTCTCGCCCCATTTTTTTGACAAATTTCAGCTACTCGCTTTTTATTAACCTTAACTTCTACTTCTAAACCGTCAATTTCTACTAATAAAATTGCCGTTGCATCACGAGGATAACAATTTGTAGCAACAACATCTTCAACGGCGTTAATACTAATATTATCCATCATTTCCATCCCACCAGGAATAATTCCCGCGCTGATGATATCCGAAACAGTTGCGGCGGCATCTTCAACACTGGTAAAATCTGCCAAAAGCACACAAATTGATTCGGCACTTTTAAGAATTCGTAAAGTGATTTCTGTCGCAATTCCTAAAGTTCCTTCTGAACCGACAAATACACCTGTTAAATCATAACCTGGCATTTCGGGAATTTGTCCCCCAACATCAACAATTGAACCATCAGGAATCACAAGTTTTAAACCCAAAACGTGGTTAGTGGTGACACCATATTTTAAACAATGGACTCCACCTGAATTTTCAGCGATATTTCCACCAATTGAGCAAATAATTTGGCTAGAAGGATCTGGTGCATAATAAAAACCAGCACCGCTAACTGCTTGTGTCACCCAGCTATTTATGACTCCAGGTTGAACGACAGCAAGCTGATTTTCTAAATCAATTTTGATGATTTGCCGCATTAAAGATGTGACAATTAAAACCGAATCTTCTGATGGTAAAGCACCACCAGATAAACCAGTTCCAGAACCCCTCGCAATGAAGGGGACAGAGTATTGATTACAAATTTTGACAATTTCGGCTACTTGTTCTGTGGTGCGGGGTAAAACCGCAACTGGGGGTGTTTGGCGATAGCTGGTTAAGCCGTCGCATTCATAAGTGAGGAGTTCTTCTCGGCGTTTTACTACTCCTTTTTCACCAAGAATTGCAATAAATTTTTTGATGATGGGTTTCCAGTCGATTTGTTTTTTTTCTTGGGTAAGCATAGTCTATTAATGGTAGATGTTTATTTTTACTTTAAGGCTATTTGTGTGTTTATGGAAGTTGATTTTTTCACGCAAAGGCGCGGAGAGGAGGGGTTTTTAATTAAACGGTGAAAATATCTGAATCAGGATATCCAGGATTTAAGGATTTACAGGATTAAGAGATTAAATATTTTTGATTACCACGACATCTTGTTAATCTGCAAATTCCATCAATTATGATAACAATATCTGGATCAGGATGAGTAGGATTAAGTTATTTTCAGGAAGAAATATTTTTTGATAAACACAAAATTCTTGAAATCTTGTAATTCTTTCGCCATTTTGCCAACCAAGATTCATCCAGATGTAATTACGTTTTTCTTCATCTACAACCAAAATAATGTTTCCATATCTTTTTGGGGATGTTGCTGGCATAATTCTACATATTCAGTTAAAATTCTCTTGATTAATTGGGGATACTCATTTAATTTATCCATTTTAAAAAGATTTAGGCAGTCCAGCCTGTTTCAAAACGGCATTAGCAGTGTGACGAGACTTAATACAGCTATCCACCACAAATCGACGCTTTGTAATAGGACTATACCAAATTTCATGATCACCTTTGCCTTGACGTTCAAAATAGCAACCTGCTTCAGAAAGCACTTTTTTCAATTCAGGTGTAAAGGATGTACTCATCTATTAAGCCACCTGTATCAACTCTTGTCTATGACTGATTAACTCAAAGCGAATAGAACCGAAATAATCAGGAGTTACAATTTTATTCAATACCAGAAGTTCAGGAATCATGACGCGCAATTTTTCTGTCAAGACTTCAATTGTACAAGCTTCTGTTACCAAACCAGGAACATCTTCGCTAGTTGCAACCCAAACCTCTGCTTCTGAATCCCAAAATGCTTCAACTTGATAGGTAATTGGTGTCATGATTAAACACTCTATAGACTGAATAGAAAATATGATGGAGTATAAAGATAAATTGCTAATTTTAATCCATTATACTCCATTTTTACTAATTTTTTTGACTATTCTTCTGTTTTTATTTCATCATCACAATATTCCTGAACTTTGAAGTTTCTAATACTTCCTCTCTTTTGGCTCAAACATATTAATCATTACCGGACGATATTGAATATCAATTCCCGCAGGTGAATAATAAGCCATTGTGTGTTGCAGAAACTGACTATCATCTCTATTTGGAAAATCTTCCCGAAAATGTGCGCCGCGACTTTCTTGACGATTTAAAGCTGATGCTAAAATTGTCTTTCCTACTACCATTAAACTCTGCAATTCTAAAGCTTCTACTAATTCTGTATTCCAACAACTGCCTTTATCATCTAAATAAATCTGTGGATATTGTTGTTGTAATACTTCAAGTTTCTCCAACCCTTCTCGCATTAATTCTTCTGTTCTGAATACTCCACAATATTGCGTCATTGTATCTTGAAATTCTTGGCGAATTTGGTTAATTCGATATTTACCTGGTTGTTCTAATAAAGATTGAATTTGTTGCTTTGCTTCGCTAATATAACTTTGCTCGTTTACAGATGGTAATTTGCGGTTCTGCACATATCTGGCTATACTTGCCCCTGTCCGCTTGCCATAAACTACACATTCTAATAGGGAATTACTACCGAGACGATTGGCACCATGAACGGAAACGCAAGAGGTTTCCCCAGCAGCATAGAAGCCATCAACTAAATCGTCTCCACTGCTGCGGACTTGCCCATCAGTGTTAACTGGTATACCACCCATGCAATAATGAATTGTGGGACGGACTGGCATGGGTTGAGTGACGGCATCAACACCTACTAAACGGTGTGCTTCTTCCCAACAGAAGGGAACGCGACTCATGATTTTTTCTTTACCCATGTGACGCAAATCGAGGTAAACAAAGGGTCCGCCTGGGCTACCATCGAGATTGACACCGCGACCGGCACGAATTTCATATGTAATGGCTCTTGAGGTAATATCACGAGGAGCTAATTCCATTCTACTAGGGGCATAATTCGCCATAAAGCGATCGCCCCCAGCATTAATCAAATACGCCCCTTCCCCGCGCACAGCCTCGGAAATCAGCACTCCTACAGGATATAAACCGGTGGGATGAAACTGCACAAATTCCATATCTTCTAAAGGCAAACCTGCGATCGCAGTCATTGCTAAACCGTCACCTGTCGAGGCATAATCATTAGAAGTAGTATTATAAACGCGACCATATCCCCCCGTCGCAAACATTACCGCCTTAGCCCTAACCACCTCAATTTGCCCATCCAACAGGTGAAACATCACCAAACCTTTAGCCTGACCATCTTCCAAAATCAGGCGCATTACATACCATTCTTCGTAAATCTGCACACCATAACGCCGTAAATTATTCACCAACTCGTGCAGAATTGCATGACCAGTTTTATCAGCAGCGTAACAAGTGCGGTTGTGGGAATGTCCACCAAAAGCCCGTTGAGCAATCCTACCATCAGCAAGACGGGAGAACAAAACCCCCATGTGTTCTAAATCAATTACCACATTAGGCGCTTCTTGGGTGAGAATAGCCACAGCGTCCTGATCTGCCAAATAATCAGAACCCTTGACAGTATCAAAAGCGTGCGCTTCCCAACTATCCTCATCATCAACATTTTTCAAAGATGCCGCCATACCACCTTGGGCAGCAACAGAGTGAGAACGAATCGGATGGGTTTTGGCAACTACTGCCACATTTAAACTAGGGTCAGTGCGGGCGATTTCTAACGCAGCCCGACATCCTGCCAAACCACCACCAACAATAATTACATCATGCTCTAACATAAATTTAACTCACATTGCAAAAAAAATACCCCGCCTCTAGACAGGGATGTTATCTCAATTTATTCTGAATACCAATCATCAATCACCCATTTCTCAACTAGTGGCTTGTACTGGTTGTTGCTGAGAAATGTTACCAGGTATAGGTTCAGTCTTTGTCCCTGGTTCTATAGCAGTTAATTCAATATGATTTAACAATGTCGTCACAAAGGCAAAAAGCAAGAAAGGCAATGTGAGAAAAACGACTAGTCCCACTGTAGCTAAAGCATATACAGGTCTTCTTGCACCCATTAGCGCCAAAGCCGATGCCAAACTAATGGTAATTGTAATTAACCAAACAATGATTTGACCGTAAATATCACCAAATGTCAAGGTGCAGACAAACCGATAGTTTTGAATATTATTTTTATTCATTTTATTGCCTCAAGTCTATCCTAATAGGTTCTACCTTAGAGCCATGTTTGGCTGACGCGCATTTTCTCAATATTTTTCCAAGCTTCGTAATATCACTTAACAATTGAGTTGTTAATGATCCAAAAAAGCCAGAAAATTAGTACTTGAGACTGTTCCTACTCTCTTCTTATTTTTATCCCCTAGTTTTAACTATGGGCTAATACTCGGTACTCAATACTCGGTACTCGGTACTACTTAACCCGCGCTTGCTTCACCATTGCAATTAGGGTTTGGTGAGCATCTTCCGCATCTGAGAGAACATGATCAAACTGAATGCGAACTGGTACTGTTTCTCCGTTCACCTGTGCAGTTAAATCCATGCCTTCGGCATCTATTGAGAGCATTTGGGCTGTTGTGGCATTTTTGGCACTACCAAAAGCCTGGGCATAGATAACAACCGCATTGGCATGATCTTCGTTCATGTGTTTGCAGATGCGATCGCTAATTTCTGGAGAAAACTGATCAGACATTGTACGGTTTCCATTGAGATAGATAACTATGCTTCTACATTTTATACTGCAAACGGGTCAAACTTGGACTTATGTCATACTGACCGTAACGTAG